>CAKTNS010000010.1 GCA_934589225.1 uncultured Oscillospiraceae bacterium | reverse complement strand
TCGGCGCAATGCTCAAAGAGCTTGTCGGATAGTACCAGCTCATTGAACAGTATCGGACGGTGCATTTCCAGATACGCTTTGCGGAGTCTGCCGTAGTGTCCGAGGGGCTTTGTCTTGCGGATAACGATGTTCGGGATAAGATAATCACCGTTCTGTGTGTAAGTGATATTCATGCTGTTTGTACTCCTTTCATCGGCTCTCTCTGCGGTAAACTTCTGACCGGGACGAACACGCCCTTTGCAATGTCCTCTGCACGAATGGCGGCTTTCTTGGCTTCGATTTCTGCCTTTTTTCTCCCCTTGATTTTGCCCTCGTATCGCTTCTGCGCTCCGCTGGCTTTCCGCTTCAAGTAGTTCTGATGAAGTCTGTCCTTGCGTTCCTCACGCTTGCGGATTTCCTCTAATTCCTCCGGGGTAAGCTCCACTTCGCCAAACGCCGGGGGAACGAAACGCCCAACAAAATTGAAGTAAATCTCAACCTCCTGTGTGGTCTGTATACTGCCTTTGCGGTCACGCTCATGCACAAGGATTTTCTCGATAAACTCGTTAAGCATGGCAATGGTCAGCTTGTCGAAGTTCTCGTACTTGTCAATCAGGGCGATAAAACGATCAGCGTCCTTTTCGTGCTTCTCATAGCTCTTGACAGCCTTTTCCAGAGCAGAGATTTCGGCGGTAAGCTCGGACTGTTCCTTTTCGTATTGAGCGTCCAGAGTGGCGTATCTGCTGTCGGACAGCTTTCCTAAAATGTTGTCCTCATAGATTTTACAGAGCAGGACTTCCAGCTCGGAAACTCTCTGCTTGGCTGTGGCAAGGCGTGTCCGCTGTTTCCTGACCTCTGTGGTCTGCTGGCTGGACTGCGCTTCCTGCACCACACGGACAAACTCGGCTCGGTCATGCTTGGCATACTCGGCAATAGCTTTGAGCATTTCGGAAACAAGGGACAGTACCACATCTTCATTGATACGGTGCTGTGTCGTGCAGAGCTTTCCAACTGGGACTTTGCTGTATTGGGAACAGGTATATTGAGAAATACGCTTGCCGTTGTTGGTACGGTGGACATACATCTTGCCGCCGCAATCGGCACAATAAAGCAAGCCTGTGAGGGGAGCTGCTTCGCCCCAGCCGTCCGGGTAGCGTCTGACATTCCCACGGATTTTCTGCACAAGGTCAAAGGTCTGCTGGTCAATGATAGCCTCATGGGTATTCTCGAAAATCGTCCATTCGTCCTCCGGGACATAATGGCTTTTCTTGTCCTTGAAGTGCTTTCGGGTCTTGAAATTGATGGTGTGTCCCAGATATTCACGCTTTTCAAGAATGTTGCAGATGGTGGAAGAACCCCAGCCGTACACATCTTTGAAAGTCTTATTCTTGTTCACGCCCTCGCCGTGCTGGGCAAGGTAAGCGGACGGAATGAGGATTTTTTCTTCTTTCAGCTTGCTGGCGATCTGATACGGACCGTAGCCCTCAATCGTCATGGCAAAGATGCGCTTGACCACATCTGCGGCTTCGGGGTCAACCAACCATTGGTCTCTGGCTTCGTTCCAGAGATAGCCGTAAATGACCGTGCCTGTGAGGTGCTTGCCGGACTTGCCTTTGGACTGGAAAGTGGAACGGATTTTACGGCTGGTGTCTCTGGCGTAATACTCGTTCATAATGTTGCGGAAAGGGGTAAAATCATCGTCCCCTCTGGCACTGTCCACGCCGTCATTGATGGCGATAAGGCGAACGCCACGCTGACGCAGGATTTCCATAATCTGACCGACTTTCAGATAGTCACGACCCATGCGGCTCATGTCCTTGATACACAGATACTCCACATTCCCGGCTTCCACCTCTTTCATCATTGCCAGAAATCCGGGACGGTCAAAGCAAGTACCACTAATGCCATCGTCCGTGAAATGGACAATGTTCGTAAACCCCTGCCGTGCGGCGAACTCCTCCAACATAGCCTTTTGATTGGAAATGGAATTGCTCTCACGCTGCTGGTCATCATCTTTGCCAAAGTCATCACGGCTCAGTCGTTCGTACAGAGCTGTGATTTTCTCGTTTTTTCTCATCGCTTGCGCTCCTTTCTTCGATTTTAGGTTATGTGTTCTAAGAGACTTCCCAACCGCTTGATTAAGAAGTCTTTTAGAGCATACAACACCCGCCGCCAGCTTATATTTCTTATACTGGCGCACAGCAAAGTGGTCAGGGTCTTTCTGCTCCAAAGCATCAAACAGCAGATCCACGGCATTTTTGAAGGACTCGTCATCCTCCCGCACCTCCATGGCGTTCAGCATCTCTACCAGCGTGGCGAAGTTCTGCTCATTGGCGGGAGCCTCATAGTAGATGTAGCCGATCAGCGCCGTATAAAGCAGCGTCTCCGCTTTGACCCAGAAATCGTCCCCGGATTTGCCCTCGCCCTTGGTGTTGGCGATCAGGGTTGTGACGATTTTCAGAATGTCCTTTTCCGAATGAATGTAGGCAAATGGATTGAAGTGCATACTTTTCTGGAAGTTGATCGTGTTGAACACCTTGATTTTATAGGGCTCGTAGATGATTTTTCCATTCTTGCCCCGCGCAGGTTTTCCATCCTTGCCCCGCTTGGGAACGCCCCGTTGCAGGAGCTTTCCGCACTCGATCAGGACCGTGCCCTTGGGATCAGTCACAACATAGCTGCTGTGCATTTGCATGAGATTGGGTTTGATGAAAAACCTCGTTTTGCCGCTGCCGGAACCGCCGACCACCAACACATTTTTATTGCGGGCGTGGGCGGGATTCTTGGGGCGGCCATTTAGCATCAGCCCTTCGCTTTGGGTGAGAATGATGTTATTCTCCGGCTTGGGGTCCATGTAGGGGGCAATATCTTCCCGGCTGCCCCAGCGGGCTGAGCCGTATTCTACATCCTTGCGGAACTTCTTGGCGTTCTTGCTTTTGATGTAGACCACCAGCCGCATGAGCGCCATACCCGCAAGGCCAATCAGATAATCAAGCCCCGCACCGGGCAGGACATGGGAAAAGGCAAGATCAAATCCGGTGCTGAACCCCAGCAGCTTTTCAGAGGCATCCGCTCCCGGTGCAAGCCGGATGGCCTCGCCCAGCTTGGCGAAGGCAAACAGAAAAATGAGATACGGCAAATTGGGCAGCAGGTATTTCTTCAGCTTTTCTGTGGTACTCATAGCTCCGGCCCTCCGTGGGTTTGGGTCTTGACCTTTTCCTTGCCGATAGACAGCGCCAGTTCCCTGAACTTATGAAGCTGCGCCAGCAGAGAGGGACGGTCAGGGCGTTCCAGATCCAGCCGGGTATATTCCTTGAAAGCTGCCGTCAGAGCGTCCGCCTGATTGGCCTTGAAATACACCGTCCATTTGGGCGGGGTACTTTCCGTATCCTTTTCAATGTGGTAGCGTACCTGATGTTTCCGGGCAATGCGCTCGAATGAGCGGATCCGCCCGATGACTTCAATACTGGTGGCGCCGCCGTCCCGGCCGGTCAGTCGTTTCATGCTGTTTCTGCCGACCTGGGGTGTCGTGCGGGATTCCTCCATCTTACGCAGAGCCGCCGCAATGGCGGCTTTCAGCACACGGCCGGTGAGCTTGGCACTCTGCACGGAGATGGAAACCGTTCTGTTTTCAATATCTTCCTGCAAACAGATCCTCCTTTCTCTGGAATGATAGGAATAATTCAGCGGTCAGGCATGAGCTGCCGGGACTCATGGGCGAGGGCTTTTGCTGCCTGCTCTACCTGGATTTTTGCGTGGCGCAGTAGCGTCTTGATGATGGTGGCCGGATGATCCTGTTCCTCCAAGTGTTCCACCATGCCCCGGCACTCATTGGGAAGATGATCTGCCATGGCCTGCACCGCTTCTTCGATTGGTCCGAGAAAGCCCCAACAGCTATTTTCCAATTCACCGTTTTTATAGAGCTCATAGCCATAGCACTCGCCCCGCAGGTAGGAATCGTAAACAGCAACTTCGCTGTTCAGCATGGCCTGTGCCTTTTGCAGGTCATCTTCGGTCAGTTCAGAAACTTCAAACGCTTTCTGCACGGCTTCCTTGGAGACATAGATCCAGCCGACCTGCCCGCTGTCCCATGGGTCATGAAAACTGGTGGTCTGCATGGCAAGCCCGCTGTGATCCAGCAGATACAGGGGCTGCACGATATACTTCTCGGAAATGACATCCAGCAGAGCATTGTCTGCCGCCCGTTCGTTGGAGAAGCTGTCCACCAGCTTTTCATAACTCGCTTCACCCTCGGGCGTATTGCCGACCGTATCCAGATAGAGCTTTTGAAGAAAGTCATCCTTGTCCGCAAAATCATGGTGATCGCCCAAAGCGTAGCGGCGGTGAAAGCAGACCATCGTGCCAAGCGGCTCGTCCAGCTCTCGGGGATTGATCAGAATGTCATCCTGCTGGACCATGAGCGCATAGGGCTCCTGCACGGCCATCAGCATATCCGGCACCTCCATTCAGCGCTCACAGCTCCGGCCCTCCGTGAGATTTCTGGGGAGCCTTTTCTTCCGGGAGTGGCTGCTTGATGGCAATGATCTTTCCGGCCAGCCGGGCAAATTCCTCCGGGTACCTGAACTGCTCCGCAAACTTGTCGGCGTGTTCCGGGGCAATGTCCGTAAAGCTATCCTCACCGAGACCTACGAGGAAGAACTTACCTGCCACAATGTCATATATCTCGCCGTCCTCGTCCCGGAGCGCCCGGTTGAGAGGCAGTCCCGTCAGCTTGCCTTCCTCATTGCAGATCAGCGCTACGGGTTCTTCGTAGGGGTACACCGCCTGAATATCGCCGCCGACCGCTGCCTGCAAACTAGCAAGGTCGCTGCCGATCTCCGTTTCATAGGGCACCTTGCCCGGCTCTACCATCAGTACATTCATAAAGAAACATCCTCCTTTTTCTTTGCCGCCGGATCCGGGGCGGCTGCCGGTCTGTCCTGCTTGGCCTGATCCAGCTTTTTCAGGACAGAAGGTTTATCCTCAGATACAGAAATACCACCGTCCGAAACCTCTTTCTGTTCGGCGGCGGTGCGTTCCATGCCCTCGACCCGATAACCGGGAAGCAGGACACCATATACCATGAAGTGCTGTTCATACTGCTTTGGGATATCCGGGGAGACCGCCGTAAATAAATGCGCATACGCTTTTTTGCGTCCGGCCAGATACTTGTACGCAGCGGCTTTATCCGTGTAGCGTTTATGGTCCTGCCCGGCGATATGAAGGTTGAATCCGTTCTTGGCGGTATTGAGATACAGATTCCAGGTAACATACCACGCTTTCGGCACACGGGTCCCCGTGCTGCGGTCATAGGCGGTATCTTCCCGGATATTACAGTTCATCTTATAGACCCTGTTGCTGATTTCCTCCCACTCGTCATTGCGAGGATTGGGCTGCCACTGATTAGATGTATGGGCGACCTCCGGGGTGCGCAGGTATTCCAGCGCCCGGTTGATCAGCTGTGTGGTCACAGCCTGCTGTTCCCACTGCTTTGCCGCCGCAACTACAATGTCATAGGCTTTCTGCTCATCGTCATGGCTCTCCTGGAGCATGGCAGCCAAGCGGCCGGTTCCTTCTGTGATCAAATGGGAAATGTCCACATACTCACAGCTGACGCTGTGCTCGATACTCAATTTCGCGCCGGGAACCAGATGGTCGCCATAGCGGTAAACATGATAGTCCTTGTTTTCTTCCAAACGAGTTTACACCTCCTAAATCTCAGGTTCTGATTTTGCTTTTGCCGCCGCTGGTGCTTGCTTTTGCTGCTGTTTTCCTGCCGCAAGCTGCCCCAGAACGGAAGGCCGTTTGCTTTCGACCAGAGAAAGAGGCTGCTCTGAGTGGGCGAAAATGTGTTCCAGCTTCAAATCAGCCACAATTTCGTCAAACACGGCGTTGATGGCCTCACGCTCCGCACCCTGCGGGTACGCACGAATGACCTCCGGCTCGCCGCCCGTGCTGCTGACCAGTGAAACCGCACACTCGGCATGACCGTCCAGATAATCCGAACGGTATGGCAAGCGGTCCTGCACATAACAGGCAAAGGCCCGAGCCGTCAGCTCCACATTGCTATCCCAGTAGCCGCCGTCCTTCTCACACTCCTTGCCCATGCGGACAGAGTTCATATAGTAATCCGTGCGGATACGCCCGATGACAGGCTCCCGGGGGGCATTGTCCGCTTGCAGGATCCGCTCATAGGTTTGCAGCCGTTCCCGATCCGCTTTAGGGATCACATGACCAGAGATGGATTTTTTGAGATCATTGAGTTGCTGGACACTTCCTGGTTCACCGGCCAGGAAGGACTCTTTCAGTCGTTCATACTGTGCCGTTACCGCTGGATCATCCGCACGCTGGACAGAATAGCCCATAGCGGAATCCAGCCAGGAAGCAGCGCCCTTGCGGGAGATCTCCACCTGCTTGACGGCTCGTGCCGCCGCCTGCTCCGGCGTTTCCGACTTGTACTTGATGGTGTCGATCAGCTTCTGGAACGGTGGATACATTCTGGGGCTATCCGATAGGAAGCCCTTTGCGCCCATCTTAACGCCCAGATAATCGTCCAGACCGTGCCACCATTCATGTGCCAGCGAACCGGCGCCACGCATTTTGGTCAGGTTGATGACCTTCCGTAGCGGTTCATAATGGGCGACGGCGCTGCCGCTGCCGCGGGCGCCGAAGGCAATGGAAAGGACACCGCCGTAAGAAATGTCTTTTTCGCTGATTTTCAGAGCAGAACAGAGGTCTTTCAGTGCGTCATAGCCCATATTGAGGGAAGCCTGCCGGTCATTCTGATTCATCCAGTTGCCGTACTCGCCGCCCCGGAAGCCGAAAGCGTCAATATAGTCCTGACCTACAATATCCCGACCGCCCCGGAAATCCGGGCCGGTGCGTCGGACATCCGAAAGCTGCGGCGGGGTAAAGCGTTTCTTACCGGTAGCGCCACGCTGGGCGGCGTAATCCTGCGCCCATTTCAGTGCTACCTCGTATGTCTCCAAATTGGTGCAGAGGATCTGACTGCGCTTTGTCACATAGTAGGTATCTGGTTTCCAGTCACCGTCCCGGGAATAGACGCCCTTGCCATCATTGAATCGGACTGCAAAACCTTTTGGGATTTTCAGCTCCTTGGAAATGCCGAATTGTTCCGCGGCGGCCTTGCGGGTGAAGTTATATTCAAATTCCCGGGCAGTCCGTACACGGAGCGTCTGGGTCAGCTTGTTGGTGATAAGGGGGTTCTCATGGGCTTTGTGGGTATAGACAAACTGCGGGCCGCTGATCCAGCCGGTCTGCTTTTCCACATAGCCGCCGTCCAGCATGAAGCGTTCATACGCCTGCATGGCATCTTCACGGCTGCGTACCTTTTCCATAACAGATTGCAGAGCACGAACCGTGTCAATGTACTGTTCCTGCCGGGCCAGCCGCTTTTCTGGGGTATCGTCCGTGCGGTAATAATAGGGTGCTGCGCTCAGAGAATCCCGCACCTTCTTGATGAAGTAGACCACATCGGTGGGAATACCGCTGGCAATCATGCCGGGATAATCCGGTTTCTTCCAGACATTATCCTTGCGGACATACTTTTCAGCCTCCCGCTCATTCATTTCCGCAAGGTCGGAAGTATAAATCCCCCGGCCGCTCCAAAGATCTTTTTTGGCTCCGCCAATCTTCTGCCCGAAGTCCTCATGTTGCGGCGTTGGCATCTGGCACCTCCTGTTCCTCAGCAATGCGGCTGACGATCTCCGGGCAGATGTCATAGATCTGCATGAGCCGTCTGGCGGTGCCGCAGGGCTGTGCCGCGCCGCTGGTCCAAAGCCGGATCGTGCTGGGCGTGACATTCATCACCAGCGCAAAGGCGCGCTCATTCATGTTCAGCTTCTTCATGAGGGCCAGCACCATAGGCGGGCTGAATTCCGGGCAGCGGGCAGCGCCCGCTATGACCTGCAAGGCATTGGTTTCTTTTTTCATGGGTCGTTCCTCCTAAATAGAAATAGCCGCCTCTTTCGGGCGGCTTCGGTGGGGCTGGTCCCGGCTTTGCCGGAGAACACAGAGCAATTTGTCATTGTAGTCCTTGCCCTCACGGGGCGGGTGGATCCCGACACGGATATGCCGGAAACGGTTATCCGCACTGAGCAGCCTGCGAATCTTTCGGGCATTGACGATGCCTGCAAGGTCATTGTCCATATACAGGTTGACCTTCCGTATCTCCGGGTGCCGCTCCAAAAAGGAGACCAGAGCAACCGGAGAAGTGCCGCCCAGGGAAAGACGGTAGCCGTCCCAGTTCCAGCCCTGCATGACTTGAAGGGAGGCGTGGGATAGGGCGTCGATAGGAGCCTCAAACACGGCAAGTTCCCGGCTGCACGGATTTTGGGGTGGCAAGCAGAAGCTGAACTGCTTATCGCTGCCGTACACATCTTTCTTGATGGGCTCAGCCATGCCGCGCATACAGGCAAATTTCGCCGTGCCGGTGTCGTCCTTTCCCACAAACACGCAGACGGGGCTGCCCTTATAGCTACTCTCGTACAGAAGCCCCAGCTTCATGCAGCGGCCAATGACCTGATGATGGATCCCACGCCGCTGCAAATAGGTAATGGCACCGGTGGCGCACCGCTTCGCCCAGGGAAGGGAAAACGGTGGGCGCGGAGGCGGTTTTGGCCGGACAGGTGTATGGTAAGAAATACTGGAAGTAGTGCCGGTGAGGGCGTTTACAGCTTCCACAAGTCCATAGCCCCGTATCTCCATCAGGTAGTCCAGAGCGTTGATTTTCTTGCCCCGGCTGTTCCAGTACCAATAGTCCTTGGCTGCCACATAGACAAGACTGTCATGCTCCCGGTGCCGGTAATTCGGCCCGTCCCGTTTGAGCACGCCAGGCTCACTGCTTTGCAGATAGGCAAACAGATTGGTATTCCGTGCCTGCCGGATCTGCTCTTTACTTACGCCGGGCATTTATTCCGCACCTTGATGTTCTTCACTTGGCGCTTCCTCCTTTCGCTGGTATCTGGTCCGCATACAGGAGCCGTCTGCGCTCCAGCAGATAAAGCCGTGTCCGGGAAAGGGACAGCCCTCGCATTCCGGCTTGACATTGCAGCGGACTCGGTGATCTATGCGCTGAGCAGGTTCCCGGTCGGGAGTGATCAGCGCGTTTCCATTTTTTCTGTGCATGGTGTTTTCTCCCTTCGGATATGAAAAAAGCGCCCTGCGGCGCTAATTACCATAAAGGTCATGATTGACTGCGGCACGGTAGTAACTGTCTATCGTCGCCGGGGCATTGTAGAACGCTGCCAGCAGGTAGGCTTTGATATTGCCGACCTTGGTGGTGTTCTTGTCGATACAGTCAAAGACATATTCCAAATGCTCGGAGGTGAGCTTCAGAAAGCGGCCCTTGACCACCTCCCGTGGGAAGTCATCTCCGGCAATGCGGATGTAGGGTCGTTTGGAGAGGACTGTTTCCAGAATCAGCTCCACAGCCTCGTCTACACGGGCCTGCTCATACCGGGTGATCAGGCAGTCATACTCGATATTTTCCTGAATGATCTCCCGATAGGCTCTTACCATATCAATCCTATCCATCCCATCCGAGCAGGATTTGCTGTCTGCTTCATGGTACGGATAGATTGATGGATGCGTCCTTGATAGATCCGTTTTTGATTCATTCGTACTTGGTGAGTTAGTATTTAATTGGCGGGGATTTTCCTGTTCAGGTTTCTCCAAAACAGGTTTTGCCTGAACAGGCTTTTCCTGTACTGGATTTTCCCGTTTAGGTGGAGACGGCTCGGGAGGGGCGGTCACAGGCTGCTCGTGGATCGTGTACTCAATATCTCCAAGCTGACCATTCTCATAACGGAGGCGCTGCCTGGTTAGGTATCCATGCCGCTCCAATTCCTTCAGCGCCGTGCTGATGGAGTCCACGCCGTCCTTACAGATGAAGGACAGCCCCTTGGTGGTGTAGTCCCAGTTATCCGGCAGTGACAGCATAAGGGAGAGCAGCCCTTTGGCTTTCAGGGACAGCTCTGTGTTCCGCAGGTGATGGTTGCACATGATGGTGAAGTCTTTCGTTTTTTCAACTCTGAATACGGCCATTGCAAGACCTCCTTTCCTTTGAAAAAGGGTATGAAAAAAGGGCGCCCACCGGTTAAAGTGAGACGCCCACGGCAAAACAATATTGACTTTTCTTAAAGCTGAGACAGGATTTCTCCAATATCTCCATTGATACAAATGGACTTCTTTCTGATTTCGTCAGGCGCATACGCCTCTCCATAGTTGAGGCAGGCATAAGTGGCCTCTTTCCAGTCATGAGCCATGCGCCAGAAACTGTACTTCACTATGGTTGGCGTATTGTAGCCGACAGCCAATTCTAAGAACAGGACCTTCATATTCTGGTGCCTGCGGAGAAAATCTGAATACCGACCGGCTGCAATGTGCCATCCTTCATCCTCAACAAAGGTATCATCTGCTCGAAGATTCATGCTCATGGGCCGTCCGCAATGCGGGCAGTGTGGAACAAGTTCTGTCGGTACAGTCATTTTCGGCGCTTCGGGTGGGATAAGTGTGCCGTCTGGGTCAATCGTATATCCTTGTGCTGCAACCATGCTTTTGATGATTTCTTCGTTATCAAATGTCTCCGCACAACATGGTTCGCTGCACTGAAACAACCCATAGTCTCCTTGTGTGTAGAATAAGCGGTGTTTATCAAATCCGGCTTTCTGGAAACAATGATCTACATTCGTTGTCAGCACAAAGTAATCGTTGCCCCTCACAAGCGAAAGCAGTTTTTCATAGACGGGCTTCGGCGCATTCATATAACGGTTGATGTAGATATAACGACTCCAATACGCCCAGTGTTCTTCAAGCGTTGAATACGGGTAAAACCCGCCGGAGTACATATCATGAAAACCGTATTTAGCGGCAAAATCTGAAAAATATTTTTCAAACCGCTCACCGGTATAAACAAAGCCCGCAGAAGTGGAGAGCCCCGCACCTGCGCCGATCACTATGGCATCCGCATTGTCCAGCGTTTCACGCAGCTTGCTGATACAATCCGGCGTGTTTTCTGCTTTTAACATTCTTCTGCCAAACATTGCGCATACCACCTTTCTTCAAATCTTTTTGTTTATTGGATGAAAAACCTGAAACCTGCTGTTTAAGCCTAATATTCTTTGAATTATCCCTGGTGCTCGAAGAACAGAACACCGGGGTGTTATACCCCACGCCCAATTCCAGAAAGAGGATTTTTCCCCCGGCCCGTGTGCGCAGAAAATGGTTATACCGTTCCGCCGCTTCATGCCAGCCCTTATCCTCCACAAACCGATCATCGGACCGGAGATTCATGGTCAGGGGCTTACCGCAGTGGGGGCACACCGGCAGAAGCTCTGTGGGAATCTTCATGTGCTCCTGCCGTCCTACCATTTGGGCAATGGTGCTTTCATTTTCGAAGGTCTCCTGACGGCAGGGGGTGCTGCACTGGAACAGGCCGTAATCCCCTTGGGTGTAGAACAGCCGCTTTTTCTCAAATCCCGCCTTCTGAAAGCAGTGATCCACATTGGTGGTGATGACGAAATAATCCTTTTCGGCCACCAGCTTCAAAAGGGTTTCATAGACCGGCTTGGGGGCATCCATGTACCGGTTGATGAAAATATAGCGGCTCCAATAGGCCCAATGCTCCTCCGGCGTGGCAAAGGGATAGAACCCTCCGGAATACATATCCTGAAAACCGTACTTTGCCGCAAAGTCGGAAAAGTATTTCTGAAACCGCTCTCCGGTGTAAACGAAACCGGCAGAGGTGGAAAGCCCGGCTCCGGCTCCGATGACCACGGCATCCGCCTCACGGAGAGCTGTCTGCAAGTTATTTATTTGCGCCCAGCAATCGGGCGTAGATTTCTTTATCAAAGTCCTTGAAAACATTGAAAATCACTTTCTTTACACTGGTTTGTCTAGTTATAAACTGTTTCACGGTTTCCACGGCGATTTGCGCCGCCTGCTCATTTGGGAAGTGAAACTCTCCTGTGGAAATGCAGCAGAACGCCACGCTTTCCAGGCCATTTTCCGCCGCCAGTTCCAGGCAGGAGCGGTAGCAGGAGGCGAGAAGTGCTTCATCCTGTTTTGTCACCTGTCCTTTGACGATGGGGCCAACGGTATGCAGCACATACTTGCAGGGAAGATTGTATGCCGGGGTGATTTTTGCCTGTCCGGTGGGTTCCGGGTGGCCATGCTTTTGCATCAATTCCCCACAGGCAAGCCGCAGCTCCACCCCCGCAAAGGTATGAATGGCGTTGTCAATGCACCGGTGGCTGGGAATATAGCAGCCGGTGAGTCCGGCATTGGCGGCATTGACGATGGCGTCGCACTCAAGCGTTGTAATATCCCCCTGCCAGAGGTACAGCCCCGGCTGAATAGGGGAGAGGTCTGCAACATCGGTAATGCCTTTCGCCGCCAGTTCCCCTTGCAGATAGTCGTCCTGGATGGTCAGGAACCCCCTGTCAATGGGCCGTGGATTCCGGATATTCATCAGGCCCCGTAAAAGCTGCCGTTGGCTGTCTGTATCCGTGGGAATATCCAAGTCTGCATATTCCCGCTTTTCTTTTAAAAGGGACTGAATCAGAAACAGCCGCCGCTGTGCTTGATTCATAGCTTTTCCACCGCCTTTACCGGACAGTTTTCATAGCAGGCCCCGCAATGGAGACAATGCTCCGGCTGAATGGTGTATTGCGCGCCGGGAACGATGCACTTCTGGGGGCAGTGGTCCAGGCAGGTGCCGCAGCCGATGCAGCGATCTGTGATACGATAGCCCTTCTCCTCCACCGGACACAGACCGACGGTATAGGATTCTCGGAAGATGGGGTTTACGCCCAGATTGAAGTATTCAATGGAGAAATTCTTCAATTCAAAGATGATGCCGATATTCCGGGTATCTCCGGGATAGACATTGGCAAGATAGGGCTGTTCTGTAAATATCCTGTTGATTTTTTCTTCCTGCTCCGCAGCGGGAACGGCCTTGCCGGACAGTCGGATCATTTCTTTGAACCGGGTATAAGCCAGAATCTGCACCCGCCCATCAGTCATCAGTTCGTCACAAAATGCCTTGCCCCGTGCCGTGAAGAAATACAGGGAATCCGGCTCATAGTGAATGGCACTGATGCAGCGGATCTGCGGTGCGCCGTTTTTATCTACGGTGGCGAAGGACAGCACGCCGCAGAGCTTCAATTTTTGCAAACAGGTTTGTGCGTTCATTTGACAATACCTCCAATTCGGATCACCCGCCCCTCTTTTCTCGGCTTCGGGGTGGGGTGCTTGTCGCCCTCTTTGACGTAGCCCAAAAGAAGCTGCATAACGGCGTAATAATCGGTGGGGATGTTCCACTGCCGCAAAACCTCTTGCCCGTAAGGGTCGTCAAAGGCGGGCCAGCCCTGGCCGATGTAGCAGGAGCCGATGCCCAGGGCATCCGCCGCCAGCATCATGTTTTCCGCCGCAACGGCGCAGTCATCCACGGAGAACAGGAAATTCTTCGGTGCGAACAGGGTGATCACAGTAGGCGCGTCATAAAAGGCGTTTGTCAGCTTGGGGTCATCTGCAATGCTGGGCTGCTCCCGGGAAACGAAGCTGGTGGCCGTTGCCATGCGGGGATTGGAATTTGCCCGCTTGATTTTGCCCAGCCGTTCGTTTACTTCCTTGTCCTGACAGACGGCGAAGATCACGCCCTGCCGTCCACCTGCGCTGGGTGCATACAAGCCGGCCTGAATGATCTGCTGCAAGGCGGCTTCTTCAATTTGCTTCGGGTCAAAGCGCCGAATGGAACGGCGGTGAGCAATGGTTTCAAAAATATCAGGCATCTTCTTTGATCTCCTTCCAGCATTGGGGGTCGGCGGCGTAGAAGTTTCCGTCTTTGCCGCTGGCCACGGCGGGGCAGCCTCGGCAGAAGGCAAGAAGTTCACACTTGCTGCACTTCTCAAATTTTTTGTAGTCCCGGTACTGTTCCATCTGGCATACCCAGACATCCGCCAGCCGGTCGGTGAACACATTGGCCACCTTGCTGTTCTGTACCCGGCGACAGGCGTAAATATCTCCTGTGGGGAGGATGGTCAGGTGACAGTTGCCGCAGTTGCAGCCGCCGTAGATCATGCCCTCTTCTACGGTTTCGGGGATTTTGAAAGCACCGGTTTCGTATTCATACAGCGTCCACAGGTGGTCCTTTTTATTGAAGTAGGTCTCGCAGCCTGCGGCCTCATACTCCTTGAATTTCTTATCACAGTCAGAGAGCAGCTTGCGGTAACGCAGGGGCTCGATGCCCACATCCTTTTCCTCGCTGGTGGGGCAATACCGGGCGAAGGCAAAGACATTGGCCTGGGCCTGCACCACCGCGTCGATGATCCCCGGCACCTGGTCAATATTCGTGCCGGAAACCGTGGTCATCACCACGGAGCGGATGCCCGCCCGGTTGATGCAGCCGATTTTCTCCAGGGTACTGTCAAAGCTGCCGGGCTTGCGGAACCAGTCGTGGGTTTCACGCAGTCCGTCAATGGAAAGCTGGTATTTTTCGCAGCCGTAGTCTTTCAGCTTCCTGCAGACTTCATCGGTCAGGTGGAAGGGGTTTCCCAGGATGGTAAAGGGAATGTCGTGCTGCTTCAGAAGCCCACATAGACGCCAGAAGTCCGGGTGGAGGATGGGGTCGCCGCCGGTGATGTAAAAATAGGGCAGGCGGTCATAGACCTGGCAGAAGTCCAGGCAGTTGTAGAAGGTGTCCCGCATCTGCTCCCAGGACATGGCATCGGGCTTTTTGTTGCAGTTTTCCGAGAAGATGTAGCAGTGCTTGCACCGCTGGTCACATTCATCGGTGATGTGCCATTGGAAAGAAAAATACTGTTTCATAATGAGCCTCCTTGTTGTGATGGGACGTATCTCCAAAAGTGCAGGGGCGGCTGCCCTCTTGGAGATACGCCCCAAGTGTTTCTTGGGGTGTATCCCTTAGACTTTACTGCTTGTCACCAGCGCCACAGGCGGTGCCGCAGGCGGCTTTTCTTTCGGCGGGCTTGTCAGCAGCGCCGCAAGCGGTGCCGCAAGCTGCGGGCTTTTCGGCGGGCTTGTCAGCAGCGCCGCAAGCGGTGCCGCAGGCTGCGGGCTTTTCGGCGGGCTTGTCAGCAGCGCCACAGGCGGTGCCACAGGCAGCTTTTCTTTCGGCGGGCTTGTCACCGGCGCCGCAAGCGGTGCCGCAAGCCGCGGCGGGAGCGGAAGCCTCCGCCTTCTTGTGCCAGCCAAAGAGATTAGAAAGTGCCATGTTTGTTACCTCCAGAAAGTATTCAGTGGGTGTATCGCCCCTCTGTGATTCTTATTTTACTCGGAATTTTTCATGGCACAAGTACGCACTATTTTATTACTCAGTCACCTTTTTGTAACTATCGGAAGGAAAGAAATGCTGCTTGCGTTTTTTGGAGTGCTGCACTATAATAGAAATGTAACATTTAAAAAGAGGTGTGTGTATATGCTGACAAAAGAAGAACTTCCTGCCTGCCCGGTAGCCACCACCGTTCAGATGATCGGCAGCAAATGGAAACTGCTGATCATGCGCAATTTGCTGGCGCGGCCCTGGCGATTCAATGAGCTGAAAAAGGATTTGGAGGGTATCAGCCAGAAGGTATTGACCGACAGCCTTCGCTCTATGGAAAGTGACGGCATCATCACTCGTACCGTCTATCCGGAGGTCCCGCCCAGGGTGGAGTACGCCCTGTCCGAGCTGGGAGAGTCCATGCGCCCTATTATGGATGCCATGGAAGCCTGGGGCCGTGCCTACAAAGAGCAGAATTGACGAAAGCGCGGCTTCTTTGCGCACTTGACGGAAAGCGCGGCTTTTCGTATAATGACAGAAAAACGGCGCAAGGAGGGGATGCCATGGCATCCAAAGAGCGGGTGGCCTGGGTGGATGCGGCCAGGGGCTTCGGAATCTTGGCGATTCTGTTTTCTCATATCATTTCCGGGCACCCGGTGGCCAAGTGGATGTTTACCTTTCATGTGCCCCTGTTTTTCTTTTTGTCCGGATTTCTGTTCCGGGCGGACAAGCCTTTTCTCGTATTTTTAAAGGGAAAGTGCCGGGGGCTGCTGCTGCCCTATGTGACCTTGGCCGTTCCCATGATTTTATCCGAAGGGTATCTGACCACGGTGCCGGGGAACCCCATCTGGCCCAGAGTTCTGACTCTGACGGGTCAGGTGCTGCTGCAGCGACGGATGTGGACGCTTTGGTTTCTGGCCTGTCTGTTTTTCCTGGAGCTGGGGGCCTATTTCCTGGTGCGGCTGGTGAAAAATCCTGTGGCCCTGGGGGCCATCGGCGGGGCTCTGGGGGCTGTGGGCGTGGCCTACGGCATGCTGGGCGGCCCGGCCCTGCCCTGGGATCTGGATTTGTGCTTTTCGGCCCTGCCTTTTTTCCTGGGCGGGTATTTGCTGCGGGATAAGGGCGGCTGGATTTTAAAGCATTCCAGAAGCCCCTGGGGCATTTTGGCCTTTTTCGCCTTTGGTCTTGTGAACCTGGCGGCAGGGGCACCAGGAATCCTGGGAAAAGTGCCGGTGCTGGACCTTTTCAGCAGCCAGTATGGCATGGCACCCTTGAGCTATCTGTCCGCCTTCGGGGGCATCGGGGCGGTGGTCATTGCCGCCTGCTGGATGTGCTGGAAGCCTGTTATCTATTTGGGGCAGAACAGTCTGGTTTACTTCGCCTGGCACCAGAACCCGGTGATGACGGCCATCTCCGTGTGGTTTCCCCGGTGGGGCATCCCGGTGGCAGGATTTGCGTCCTCCGCAGCCATGTGGAGCGAAAAGTTCCTGGAGCTGGGGACCATCTTGCTGGTGCTTACCGGGTGCAGCTGGATACTGAACCGAAAAAAGCTGCGCTGGTTGCTGGGAAAAAGGTAAAATTTGAATTTTTTGGAAATCATTGGTACAAAAGTCCGCATTTGCGCTTTTTTCCAAAATCTCTCTTGCATTTTGCCCGGGAGTTGGCTATACTATAGAAAGCGAGGACTCGGTGCCGAGACTGTGCAGGTGTGCGGGTTCTCTGTGTTTCCGTGTTGCAACATATGAAATGGAGGAAATTCCCATGAAAACCTTGAATGCTGTTGTAAAAGTTCTGGCTGCTCTGGCTGCTGTAGCCGGTGTGGTTTATCTGCTGGCTGCCTACGGTGATAAGGTCGTTGCCTGGGCAAAGCGCGTGATCGGCTGCTGCCCCTGGGACGAGGGTATGGAGGAAGAGGCTCCCGCCGCTGAGGTGACTCCGGCCGCCGAGGAAGCTCCCGTCGCCGAAGAGGCACCCGTAGAAGAGCCCGCTCAGGAGCCCGCTGCCGCGGAAGAGGCTGCGCCCCAGGAGCCCGAATCCAATGAGCCCGTTGCCGACGAGGGCGATTTCGAAGGCGAAACCCTTTAAAAGACATCAAAAAGAGAGGCCGACGGTAAAAAGGCCTCTCTTTTTTGCATTTTCCAAGGAAAAACCCCGGCTCGTGAGGAGTCGGGGATTTTTGGAAAGTTTCATGGGGCGGCCCTCAGGCCTGGTGTTCGCTTTCAAACAGGGTCTTTGCCATGGTCCGGGTCACCTGGGCACAGTGGTGGGCGGCCATGTTTTCAAAGGTGGGGTAGTCCATCTGGGCACTGTTGTCCGCCTTGTCGGAAATGGCCCGGAGGATGACGAAGGGAACGCCGTTGCGGTAAGCGGTCTGGGCAATGGCGGCACCCTCCATTTCCGTGCAGAGGGCCCGGGTCTTCTCAATAATAAAGTCCTTCCGCTCCTTGCTCGCAATGAACTGGTCGCCGCTGGCCACCCGGCCGATTTTGGCGTGGCCCGGGTTCAGGGCCTCGGCGGCGGCAAAGGCCCAGGCCATCATGGCTTCGTCCGCGGGGAAGGTCAGGGTGTCCATTCTGGGGACCTGACCGTAGGGGTAGCCAAACTCCGTGCAGTCAAAATCGTGGTACATGGCGTCCTGGCTGATGACCAGGTCCGCAATGTCCAGCTCCAGGGACAGGGAACCGGCAATGCCGGTGTTTACCAGGTGGGTCACCTGATAATTGGAGCAGAGGATCTGGGCGCAGAGGGCGGCGTTGACCTTGCCGATGCCGCACTGGACTACCACGGCGGGGAGCTCTTCCAGGGTGCCCTCAAAAAAGCGGCTACCGGCAACGGTTTCCTCCTTGCAGTTTTCCATGGCGGCAACCAAAGTTTCCACTTCCTGGTCCATGGCGCCGATAATTCCGAGTTTTGTCATTTCTTTCTCCTTACTCCGGGTAAACGAGCCGGTCATCTGTGATGTTTTCCAGAAGATTTGTGTACTTTTTGCCCCAGTAGTTTGCCATGGGCAGGTTCATGTCCAGGTAGTTGCCGCAGTCTCTGGGGCTGGCACCGGGGACTTCTCCCCGGTAGTCCCGGATGAAGCGGAAGCAGTCGGTCACCAGGGGCAGCACCTGCCGGGAGCTGTAGTCGCCCACCAGCAGCAGATAAAATCCGGTGCGGCAGCCCATGGGGCCAAAATAGAGGACCTTGTCCTTCCAGGTGGGCTCGTTTCGCAGATAGGTGGCGGCCAGATGCTCCATGGTGTGGACCTCGGCGGTGTTCATCACCGGCTCCTCGTTGGGGCTTGTCAGGCGCAGGTCAAAGGTGGTAACGGTCTGGCCCCCGGCGGTATCCTTCCGGGACACATACAGGCCGGGCTGAAGACGCAGATGGTCAATGGTAAAGCTGGTAATTTTTTCCATAGGGAACCCTCCGGCGTATTTTCTGAATTTCCCGGACATGATACCATAAAACGGCGGCAAAAGCAAGGAAGTTTCGGAAAAGGCCAAAAAGATTCATGCAATCTTAATCTAGTTTTATGTCAATTCATCTTGCTTTTTTTTACCCGGGATGATAGAATATAATCGATTATACCATAAGGTAGGGATTTGCCATGGATAAGAATGATTTCGACGTGGATTTCGATTTTGAAAAAGACATGGGGTTTGACCCCGAAGAGTTTTTGAATAGTGACGACCCCGGTGAATTTGACCTGTCCCAGTTTGATGATGAAGATCTGGGCGGGGAAGAGCAGCCCAAGGCCCAGAAGCCCCAGGAGGATTTCCAGGATTTTGAGCTGGACGACCAGGAGTTGACTCCGGAGGATTATGAAAATTACGACCTGGATCAGCAGGAGTTTGCCCAGGAGGACGGGTTTGACCCCTACGCCCAGGATGATGGCGCCCCCCAGGATGAGGGGGATTACGCCGAGGGTGACGACTTTGGGGAGGACCTGTATTTCCCCAGACGGGAACACCGGGAGCCGGAGGAAGGGCAGGAGGATTACCCCCAGGAGGAGTACCCTCAGGAAGATTACCCTGCCGAGAATGCACCCTACGGTGAGGACTACGGCACCGGGCCTGTGGAGGAGCCCAGCACCCGGGAGGACCGGAAGCGGCTGAAGCTGCCGAAAATCAAATTGCCCGCCAAGAAGCAAAAGCCGGAGAAGCCTAAAAAGCCCCAGAAGCCCAGCCTGTTCTCCAAGTTCCTCAGCTGGTATATGGAGCCCATCAACCGCCGGAAGAATCCGGAGCCGGACCCTGTTGGGGAGGACGGCCGCCGCAGAAGAAGAAAGCGCCCCACCAAAATGCAGATCTTCAAGGAAGCCTATCTGCCGGTGGTCATCGCCGGTGTGGCGGTGCTGTTGGTGATCTCCTTTGTGTCCGGCGCGCTGACCAACGCCTTTAAGAACAAGAAGATCAAGGACGAAAAGGACCAGCAGGCCTCCATTGCCGCCAGCCAGGAGGCAGACCAGGCGGCCCAGCTCTTCCAGAGCCTGCTTTCCGAGGCGGAAACCAAGGCCACAGTCTATGACTATACCGGTGCCATTGAGGTGCTGGACAGCTATACCGGCAGCGATGAAGAGCACAAGGCCGAGCTGAACGCCAAGAAGGCTGCTTACCTCAACGAAAAGGCCAAGCTGGTGGAGTGGAAGGATGTCAACGCCATTCCCAACCTGTCCTTCCATGTGCTGATGCAAGACCCGGTCCGGGCCTATGCCGATAAGGAAAACGGCGGCCAGTACAACCGGAACTTTGTCTCCACCGAGGAATTTTCCAAGATTCTGGACCAGCTGTATAACAACGGCTATGTGCTGGTGGACATGAAGCATTTTGTGGCCAGCAACCAGGACCTGACTGGCAGCATGAACTTTGCCTATGACCCCATTTACCTGCCCGAGGGCAAGAAGCCGGTGATGCTCACCGAGACCATGGTCAACTACTTTGAGTACATGGTGGACGGCAACAAGGACGGCGAACCCGATGCCATGGGCGCGGGCTTTGCCAACAAGCTGGTGCTGGACGGCAACGGGGACATCAAGGCCGCCTATGTGGATATGAGCAACCAGTCCCTGGTGGGAGACTATGATCTGGTGCCCATTCTGGAGACCTTTATCAAGGCCCATCCGGACTTCTCCTATAAGGGCTCTCGGGCCACCCTGGCCGTTACCGGCTCTCAGGGTGTCTTCGGCTACCGGACCGACAGCTCCTATTCCAGCAAGGGCGAAGAGCAGCGCCAGGCCCAGATCGCCGAGGCCAAAGTGGTGGCGGACGCGCTGCGGGAGAAGGGCTATACCCTTGCTTGCTACAGCTACGCCAACAAGGACTACAAGCAATTGAGCGTCAAGGAGATCAGCGCGGATATTCAGAGCTTCACCAGCCAGGTGGTGCCGGTGATCGGCGAGGTGGATACCATCGTCTTCGCCCGGGGCACGGATATTGACGATTACTCCGGCAACAAGTTCACCGTGCTCTATGATGCCGGGTATCGCTACTTTGTAGGTGCCACTACCCAGGAGATCAAGACCGACATCAACATCACCTATGTACACCAGAGCCGCCTGATGGTCACCGGCAACGCCATGGCCTGGCGCAGCAATCTCTTTACCAACTATTTTGACTGCAACGTGGTGCTGGATATGGCCAACCGCGTGAACGTCCCCAACTAAATACAAAAAGGGCGGAGGAATGGCAATGGATGCGGATATTGTCCGGGAGGTAGAGTTTTCCCGGGGCTTGCGGGGATACAACGTGGCGGAGGTGGACTCCTTCCTGGAACGGATGGAGGGCATGCTGCGCCGCCGGGACCTGGAGCTGGAAAACCTGGAAAAAAAGGTTGAGGAGCTGACCCGGGATAAAGAGGGGCAGACCGAAAATATTCGCTTCCTGGCCGTGAGCCTGGAGTCTGCCCAGCAGGAGCTGGAAAAGACCAAGGCCGCCCTGGAGGAGAAAAACCGGGAGACGGAGGACCTGCGTCAGGAACTGGCCGCCATGGCAAAAGCCGAGGCCCTGGAGGCCGAGCAGCGCTGCCAGGCAGCCCAGCAAAGCCTGACGGTGCAGCCCCGGCAGAAGAACGTCCCCAACCGGGAGGAGCTGCAAAAGCGCCTGACCGAGGTAGGCAACGTGGCCAAGGACTCCTGGAAAACCTTCTCCCAGAACATCAAGGCCCTCAAAAAAGAGACCCGGTAAAGATTCCAATAAAAAACGATACCCAGTTTTGAATCGCTGGGTATCGTTTTTGCGTCATAGGGATAAAACCCTGGAATGTGGGAATGGTACAAGAATGGACAGACGATTATTGAATAGTTGACTAAGCAAGTAGAAAATGCTATAATCTCATTGAAAGAGAATATACTATAGGGGAAGGAGATGTGAAAGATGACCCTATTTGAGACTGTTTTGCAGCAGTATGGAGTCAATGAACCTATTTTGTCCTCGGAACTTTCCTTTGGAGGATATTCCCGGCCATGGATTTACAAGCAGCTCAATCAGCTTTGCGAAGAAGGTAAAATCGTTCGCTTTGAGAAGGGTATTTATTACATCCCTACCCAGACACCCTTCGGCAAGAGCCTTTTGAACCCCAGAAAGGTTATTGAGCGAAAGTACATCTGTCAGGGAGGGGAAACTGTTGGATACTACTCCGGCATCACCTTTCAGAACCAGCTCCGGCTGACGACGCAGATGTCCAATATTATTGAGGTCTATACCAATAACGAAACCACCCGTGCCCGGGCTGTTTATGTTGGGAGCCAGAAGGTGCTGCTCCGAAGAGCCAGAACAAGAATTACAGCGGATAACGCAGATGTTCTTCGTTTTCTGGAGCTCATGAACGAGCTGACATCGGATGTGATCGATGATGAAAAGAAAACGATCATCAAAAAATTCATTTCCGACCGGAACATCACCAGAAAAGACATTTCAACCTATGCGCCGGTATTCCCGGATAAGGCCATGCGCACCCTGATCGAGAGTGAGGTGATTTACAGTGTTACACAATGACCAGGCATTGTTTGAACAGGTCATTCTCCGGGTATCCGAAGATACCGGTATCGAGGCCAGTATCATCGAGAAAGACTACTATGTGACGCTGTTCCTTCGCCGAATCGTAACCAGGCTTCCGAATATTATTTTTAAGGGCGGGACGTCCCTTTCCAAGTGCTACAAATTGATAAACCGTTTTTCTGAAGATATTGATCTGAATATCGAGACAGAATCACACCCAACCGAGGGGCAGAGGAAGAAACTAAAAGAGGTAATTGTTTCTATTATTGATGAATTTGGGTTTACCCTTACCAATCAAGAAAACGTCCGCAGCCGCCGGGATTACAATCGGTATATTGTAGACTATCCCACAATTTTCCAAACCAGCTATCTGAAGGAACACTTGATCGTGGAGACAGCTGTTTATATCAAAGCGTATCCTTGTAAGCGGATGCTTGCAAGCAGTTTGATTTGTGATTATCTGGAGCGTAACGGTTATGCAGATATGATCGAACAGTATGGCATACAGCCCTTTTCGTTGAATGTCCAATCAGCGGAGCGGACTTTGATTGATAAGGTGTTTGCTCTGGGGGACTACTATCTGGCGGATGCCGTCTATGAGCATTCCCGTCATGTGTATGATATTTATAAGCTGCTGGAGGTCGTTACACTGAATGACTCTGTGAAGGAGTTGGTGCAAAGCGTTCGGGAAGAGAGAAAGCCGCATGTGAATTGCCGTTCAGCGAAGGACGACATTGACATGAATCTTCTTTTGCAGGAAATTCTTGATAAGGCCATCTACAAACAGGACTACGAGGGCATCACGGCAAAGATTCTCTTTGAAGAGGTTCCGTATGAAATTGCGGCGGATGCTCTGCGGAAAGTTATTGAAAGCGGCGTTTTTTCTTTGATGTAATTGAAAAAAGTTCAATTGCTTTCCAATTTATGGGGGAGCATCATAAAACGCACCTGCTGACCGTTCAATAGGTGCGTTTTACATATGATTGGATGTTTTTTGCACTATGCGATCATTGTGAGCCAGTAAATTAACCCATAGACCACCGAGGCGGTGAGCCCGTAGACGATGACCGGACCGGCGATGGTGAAGAGCTTGGCGCCCACCCCCAGTACCAGGCCTTCGGTTTTGAATTCCACCGCCGGGGCGGCGATGGCGTTGGCAAAGCCGGTGATGGGGACCAGTGTTCCGGCCCCGGCGGCTTTGGCCAGGTCATCGTAAAGGCTCAACCCCGTGAGCAAGGCGGACAGGGCCACCAGGGTCATGGAGGCCGCGGTGGCTCCGTCCTGCCGGGACAGGCCGAGGCTGCCGTAAAGGGCGCAAAGTCCCTGGCCCAGGGTGCAGATGAGCCCGCCGATGACAAAGGCATAAAGGCAGTCCTTCCCGATGGGGGACTTGGGGCTGACCTCTTTTACAAGGGCGGCGTATTGTTTTTGAGTCATGTTCCATCCCTCCCTAAGAAGTGTGCCCCTGTTTCCGGAAAAATAGCAAAAAAAGCCCCGGCCCAGGAAAGCGGGCCGGGAGAGGAGAAAAGAGAGATGCTGCTTTTTAGTGGTTTTCGGGAACGGTGCTCTCCAGGGTCAGGTGGTTCCGCTCCAGGGCCTTGCGGATGGCAATGGCCAGAATGGGGGCGAAGATCATGGCGACAGCGGCGTTGAACACCGTGGCGGGAAGCTTGCCCACAACATCTACCAGGGCTGCCTCGGGAGCCCAGCCCTTGACGATGACCCCTTTGTAGTAGCTCTTGAAGAGGTACAGCAGGGCATAGGCAACGGCACCGGCGGTGGTGCCCACCAGGGCCTTGGCGTAGCCCCAGTCCTTCTTGCTGTAATGGATCACCAGGCCGGGCAGCAGACCGTAAATGCCCTTCATCAGGAAGGTCAGCCAGGCCTCGGAAATAAAGATGGGGTTGGTCATGTCGTAAATGGCGGAGCCCAGACCCGCCGCCAGACCGCCCAGCCAGGGCCCCAGCAGCAGGCCGGACAGGGCGCAGAAGATGTTGCCCAGGTGGAACGAGGTGGTGCTGCCAATGGCCAGGGGCAGCTGCACCCGCATGCCGGAGCTGACAGCGGTCAGGGCAGCCATTAAAGCGGTAAATACCATTTTTCTGGTGTTGATGGATCGATTCATAATGCGTTCCTTCCTTCTCGGAATTGATACTGCCATTATACCAGCATCTGGCAACAAAAACAGTATCAGAATCCGATTAAAAAATAAGGCCAGATTATGCCGTGGCGAAAATGGTAAAGAAAAAGACAAGAACGGGCTATACAGAATTAGGAATCGGTGATATAATTATAACTAAGGGTATTCCCCATTCCATTTTCAAAAATTATAAAAGAAAGGGAATTATTTTTATGAGATTGATTATTGCCAAGGATTACGCAGATGTCAGCCGCAAGGCCGCCAACATCATCGCTGCCCAGATCTATCTGAAGCCCGACTGTGTTCTGGGCCTGGCCACCGGTTCCAGCCCCGTGGGCACCTATAAGGAGCTGATCGCCAAGTACGAGGCCGGCGACCTGGATTTCTCCAAGGTCCACACCGTAAACCTGGATGAGTACGTGGGCCTGACCAAGGACCACGATCAGAGCTATGCTTACTTTATGCGCACCAACCTCTTTGACCATGTGAACATCGACCAGGCCAACTGCAACATCCCCAACGGCATGAATCCCGATGCCGAGGGCGAGTGCGCCCGGTATGATGCCGTCATCGATGCCTTCGGCGGTGCCGACCTGCAGCTGCTGGGCCTGGGACCCAACGGCCACATCGGCTTCAACGAGCCTGCCGATTCCTTCGTAAAGGGCACCAACAAGGTCAAGCTCACCGATTCCACCATCGATGCCAACCAGCGCTTCTTTGCCAAGCGTGAAGACGTGCCCACCCACGCCTACACCATGGGCATCGGCTCCATCATGAAGGCCAAGCGGGTACTGCTGGTTGCCAACGGCAAGAACAAGGCCCAGGCCGTGAAGGACTGCTTCTTTGGCCCCATCAAGCCCCAGGCCCCCGGCTCCATCCTGCAGCTGCACCCCGATTTCACTCTGGTTGCTGACGAGGAAGCCCTGTCCCTGGTAAAGGATCTGCTGTAATTTTTCCCATGCACGTTTTTCACCCCGGAACCAAAAGTTCCGGGGTGATTTTTTGCAAAAATGGAAACGAGACAGGCAGCCCAGGGGGTGATACCGTTCATCCGCAAAGGTTGTATTTGCCACGTGACAGGCGGCGGCCTGCTTGCTGTGTTTATTTTTCAGCGATAGATTTGAACGCACTCAATTTGGTGGAATCGATTTTTGACAAATCAAACCACATATCATATACGAATTTGCCACGGGCGATGATCATGCTATAATAGTCTTCGTTTTCATTGGTTTCGGGATTGACCACAGAAATGGAGTTGTACCAAATCGGGTGCAGGAAGTTTCCCTCCCGCCATCCACTCATCTGGTATTCTGGGAGAATCGTGTCATAATAGGAAATCACATCGATCTCCCGAAGTCTCCAACGGGGAAGCTCTGTTCGAATAATGCCGCCGATTTCCTGTTCGGTCTTATCGACAATGGAACATTTTGTTTCAGACACGTCCGAAAGCTGGTATCCATCCGGTGGGGTAAATGGGAAAGCAGTGACATTTCTGTTCGTATGAGCAAGAGCACATCCAAAAATCAGTACGGCGAGGAGTATGCAGAGAATCAGGAACCGTTTCAAATTTATCACCTCCTCTCGTATCACTCTACATTCTATAACGATTTAGAGAGGGAAGTTTTGGACACTCCAAAACTAATTTTTTACAATATTTTCCGCAATACGGGTCAACGTGGATTCATCACAGTTACAGGAAACCGCAAACAGAGTTCCTTCATTGTCCTGCCATACCAATTCTAGGGTGTCCGAAGTGTTTTTCGACGCAAATAGTTTTGCAGTAATTCCGTCGATCAGAAGCTCTTTTTGTACACAGACCTCCGAATACAGATAGAGTTTCAGGTTTTCCGGAGAGGATGAATAAGAGACGTTCAGAATATTCCCGGTACTGTCAACATAAAGAAACGTCTGGCCACCTTGTATGGGGAAGTTGTCGTAAGGCTCATACCCCTCTGGAATCCATCCGGGGGAATAGGGTGTTGCGTGCTTTGCTGGTTTTCCACTGAAAACAAACCGTGTAAATGTGTCATACTGTTCCTCGACCCACGCAAAAAACGCTTCCTTGGCTTCTACATTGACAGCCATGGTTGTGCCGAATGCCAGTAGAAGCGCAGCAACAAAGCAAGCGGCGAACCGCCGAAGGGACAATTTAACGGGATGTTCCATTTTTTCAATGAGGTGCTTCATTTTCTTTTCGAATCTCTTGCTGAACGTATGATGGCACTCTTCCAAATTTGGCAAATTGTTGCACAGCATATCAAGATATTCATCGGCTGCCTGTTTTAGAATTGTTTCATCCATCATTATAGTACACCTTCTTCCTTGCACAACTCCCGGAGCCGCTTCTTTGCCCGCTGATCCAACTTTATAGCGTTTGCCTCCGATATATCCATAATTTTGCTTACCTCTTTATTGGAAAAACCGTAGCTATATTTGAGAACAAGAATTTGCCGATACCGAGGGGGCATTTTCGCCATGCACATGGCAAAAGCAGTCCCACCCTCGGAATCGACAGAAAAATAGGAGGTATCCTCCAGTTCTTCCGTTAAACAACTGCGCTTCTTTTCTCGATAAAAATCAATAGCGGTATGTTCAACAATAGTAGCAACAAATGCTTTAGTTTTTGAACAATCCACATCATCAATTTTATGGATATTTTCAGCAATTTTTATAAAAGCATTATGCACGGCATCCTCAGAATCCTGTGAACTATTCAGAATGCGATTGGCGATATAGAACATAAGGTTCCTGTATTTTAAGTATATTTTTTCGAATTTCGATTGATCTTCTGCTGAATCAATCAGCGACATATATACAAGCATGATTTAGTTTCTCCACGAACCAAGTGATGGTTTATTTAAAATTTCCCCGAACCGACCGCATGGCCGGTTCGGGGAAAGAAGTTGATTGCGCTTTAGGTCAGTTCCAGATACAAATTCCGGTACTGCCATGCGGAGTTTTCCCAGGAGACGTTCTTGTCCATGTCCCGCTGGACCATTTCGTCCCAGCAGTAGCGGTTGGTGAAGTAGAAGGTCTTGGCCCGGTTGATGGCATCCAGCAGCAGGCCGGCATCATACCGGTCAAAGGTGAAGCCGTTGCCGTCGTTGGTAAATTCGTTCCGGGGCTGCACCGTGTCCTTGAGGCCGCCGGTCTCCCGGACAATGGGGATGGTGCCGTAGTGCATGCCGATGAGCTGGGTCAGGCCGCAGGGCTCAAATTTGGAGGGCACCAGCAGGGCATCACACCCGGCGTAGATCCGGTGGGCCCGGCCCTCGTCATACATGATGTTGGCGCAGAGGTTCCCCTTGTAGACGTGCTCGTAGTACCGGAAGGCATCCTCGTACATGGTGTCGCCGGTGCCCAGAACCACCACCTGGGTGTGCTCGTCCATGATCTGGGGCAGGATGGCGTTTACCAGGTCCAGGCCCTTCTGATTGGTCAGCCGGGAGATGAGGCCGATGACAAACTTGTGGTCATCCTGCCACAGGCCCAGCTCCTCCTGCAGCGCCCGCTTGTTTTCCTTCTTCCGGGGCAGGACGTTGGTGATGTCGTAATTGGTATGGAGCATGGGGTCGGTCCAGGGGTTCCAGATGTCATAGTCAATGCCGTTGACGATGCCCCGGAGCTTGCCGGAGTGGTAGCGCAGGTGGGCATCCAGCTTTTCGCCGTAGGCCGGGGTCTGGATTTCCCGGGCGTAGGTGTTGCTGACGGTGGTGATCATGTTGCAGTAGGTCAGGCCGCCCTTCATCATGTTGGCGTCCAGCCAGTTCTGGGTCAGGGCATCCTTGTTGAACACATAGTCGGGAAGACCGGACCAGTAGCGGACGGTGGGGATGTTGTAAACACCCTGGAAGCGCAGATTGTGGATGGTGAAGACGGTCTTGGCCCGGCTCAGCGGCGTGGTCTGGAACAGGGTCCGCAGATAAACGGGCACCAGGGCCGCCTGCCAGTCGTGGCAGTGGATGATGTCGGGAATCCAGTCCATGTAGTTCAGGGCCGCCAGGGCTGCCTTGGAGAAGTAGCAGAACTTGGGAATGTCCCCGACGATGCTGGTGTAGGGGCTGCCGCCGCTGAAGAAATCCTGGTTGTCAATAAAGTCATAGACAACGCCGTCCCACACATATTCCATAATGCCCACATAGAAGGTCCGTCCGTCGGTACACAGGGGCATGTAGAACTCGCCCCGGTAGACCATCTTGCTCTGGTATTCCCAGGGAATGCAGGCGTAGCGGGGGATAATGACCTTGACGTCGCAGTTCATCCGGGAAAGGGCTTTGGGCAGGGCGTACATCACGTCGGCCAGGCCGCCGGTTTTTACAAAGGGATAACACTCGGAGCCGATGAAGGCAATGCTTCTTCTGGGACCGGGCTGGGGGGTGTAATAGGGTTCTGCCATAGGTTGTGCCTCCTCCTGAACAGACTGTACTTCTTCTGTTACCACGGGTGCTTCTTCTACGGGGACGGGCTCTTCCTTGGGAGCCTCGGGCTTCTTTTCCTCAACAGGCACGGGCTGCTCTTTGGGAGGCTCGGGCTTCTTTTCCTCAACAGGCACGGGCTGCTCTTTGGGAGGCACGGGCTTCTTCTTCTCAACAGGCGCGGGCGCTTCCTTGGGGGTTTCCGGCTTCTTTTCCACGGGAGCAGGCGCTTTTTGGGGCGCTTTGGGCTTCTTGGGGGCGGGTTTTTCCTTGGGAGGCTCGGGTTCCTTTTCTACGGAAACGGGCTTCTCTTCGGGGACCTCCGGCGTTTTCTCCACAGGAGCCACCGCTTCCTTGGGAGCTTTGGGCTTCTTGGCAGCGGGTTTTTCCGCAGGCGCTTCGGGTTTCTTTTCTACAGGAGCGGGTTTCTCCTTGGGAGTCCTGGGTTTCTTGGGGGCGGGAGCTGCCTTCTCCTCGGTGGCATCGGGAGCCTTTGGGGCGGTCGCGGGCTTCTCCTTGGTGGCATCGGGAGCCTTTGGGGCGGTCGCGGGCTTCTCCTTGGTGGCCTCGGGAGCCTTCGCCGCAGTCACAGGCTGCTCCTTGGGCGTTTCGGTGGCCTTTACCACAGGTGCGGTGGCCTTGGGAGCCTCCTGGGGGGCCTTGGCAGCTGCGGCTGCGTCCGTATTTGGGGTCGTTCTCTTTTTTACGGGCTTCTCCGCAGTGCTTGCCGGGGCCTGGCTGGGGCCCTTTTTCGTTTTCGGCATGGGATCTTACCTCCTAAAAGAAAATATAACGAAATCAACAAAGTAGAGCCGGTCGAAACCGGGGAGAAATGGGAATATCCACAAACTCTACCACCAGTATAATACATTTGTCCCGGAAATGCAATCGTAATAATTTGAGAAGTTTTTGACGCTATGTATTTACAGAAGGTGGTAGAGTGTGGTATGATAGCAGAAAAGATGGAACATGGAGAGGTTTTTCCGATGGATTATATCGTTTTAGACATGGAATGGAACCAGCCCTGGCCCGGTTCCCCTTCCTCAAAAAAAACATTGCCGGTGCCCATTCGGGGAGAGATCATCCAGATCGGTGCCGTGCGGGTCACCCAGGAGGGCCGGGTGGCGGATGAATTTCAGATCATGGTGCGCCCCAGGGTCTACCGCCACTTAAACCGCCGGGTCAGCAAGCTCACGGGCATTAAGGAAGCCCGGCTGCGGGAGGAGGGGGTCCCCTTCCCGGAGGCCATGGACCGGTTTAAAGCCTGGTGCGGAGAGGACATTGTATTTCTGACCTGGGGCTTTGATGACATCGGCATTTTGCAGGAAAATCTGCGGCTGTACGGCCTGGAGGAACGCTGGACCAACCGGTGGTACAACGCTCAGATGATTTTTAACGCCCAGACTGACGGCTCCACCGCCCAGAAGGCCCTGAAAACCGCCATGGAGATGTTTGAGATCCCCGCCAGCCGCCCCGCCCACGATGCCCTGGGGGATGCCTACCATACGGCCCTCATCTGCGCCCGGCTGGACCTTACCCGGGGGGCGGAAGAATATGACGCGGCCCTGCGCAGTCACGAAAACGGCTTCCACGGCGCAGAGCTGCCGGGCTGCATCCAGCGGGAGGTATTCAGAGACCTGCCGGACAAAACCGCCGCCCTGGCCGCCATGTCCGGGAAAGAAAACCGCTGCCCCATCTGTGACCGGCAGATGCTGGGCTCCCGGTGGTTTGCCCAGCCCGGCCACCGGTATATGGATTTGGCCACCTGCCCGGAGCATGGAAAGTTTCTCATCCGCATCCGCCTCAGCGACCAGCCCGACGGCCTCATCCGGGTCAGCCGCCTGACCTATGAAGCCACCTCCGAGGCAGCGGAAGCCTACGCCAGAAGAGCCGAAAAGGCCGAACCGGAGGATCGCCCCCGCCGCCGGAGAAGAAGACGCCCCCGGAATGCCGGAGCAAAGAAAACGGAATAATGCTGCGCCGCCCGCAGATTCGGGTGGCCTGCCTGGCAAAAAGACGTGACGAATGAGGTCACGTCTTTTTTTTGAAATTTTTCTCCGTCCTGGAATGAAAATCCTACTATATAGGTGTAAGGCCTTTACATCAAAATAAGGAGTAACTCATGGAAGATTCACAGATCATAGAACTTTTCTTTCAGCGCTCGGAGGATGCCCTTTCACAGACAGACCGGAAATACGGGCGCTTCCTGCGGGGGATTGCCGACAGAATATTATCTACTCCGGAGGATTCCGAGGAGGTCGTGAATGACACCTATCTTGCCGCCTGGAATAAAATTCCGCCGGAGATCCCGAAAACCCTGCGATACTATTTATCCCGGATCACCCGCAATCTGGCATTGAGCCGGTTGGATTATGGGAATGCTAAAAAGCGTTCTGCTTTTGCGGAAGTAGCTATTTCGGAGTTAGAGGAGTGTATTCCGGATTCGGCGGCACAGCCGGAAGTACGAGCCGAACAGAAAGAGCTGAGCCAAACGCTTAACCGATTTTTGTCCGGCTTGAGTAGTGAAGACTGCGCCATCTTTGTTGGCCGGTATTATTACAACCGGACGGCAGCGGAGCTGGGGGCAAAGCAGGGAATGCGGGAGTACCAGGTAAAGTATCGTCTGAAAAAACTTCGCGGAGAATTAAAGCGGTTTCTGGAAAAGGAGGGCTATACACAATGAACGGAAGAGACCTCTACGGCGCAATGAGCGGCATCGATGATCGATTTCTTGCCATGGCGGATGCTCCAAACAAGGGGAAGATCTTTATGAAAAAGAAAATCAAACTTCGTAAATTCCTGATTGCCGCAGCACTCATCAGTCTGCTGGGCGTTACGGCCTATGCGGTAACGGCGAAAATTCAGCTGAACACCAAGCGATATATGCAAGGGACCGGAGAAAGCGTAGAAGCAAATGCCTCTGCACCCTATGAGGCGGAGATCAATTTCCAATCCACCGCCGATACCTATGAGGGTCTGCAAACGTATTGCCCCTCCTGGCTTCCGGAGGGCTATCACCTGCGTTTTGTCAGTGCCAAGGCCTATGGACACCAGACACTGCACTTTGCAACGGCATCGGACGAAAGCGCACTTGTGCTGGAGACGACCCGGGGAGACAACGCCACCGACCTGGTGCTTGAAAGCGTCACGAAGGAAGAAAGTATTACCGTTGGGAGCCTTCCCGGAACACTGTATACCTGCACCGGCGGTGAGCGAGTGCTGCTCTGGACGGATGGGGACCGGGGCGTTGGGTTCATGCTGCTGACGGGAGACACGGAGCTGGATTTGATGCGGGTTGCTGAGAGCGTCCGGCCAGACCCGGACCTGAAACCCACCAATGAAGACCGTTATCAGCTGGCACTGGAGGAGCTGGGGGATTATCAAATTACCGGACTGCCGGAAAACTACCCGGAGACGGAATTCATTGCCAGCCCCAAGGAAGATGGCGGCGGTTGGTTCGCCTACGTGTATCGCTGGTACATTGATGCCAAGAAAAATACCACTGTGGAACTGGAATATGAAACGTTCCTGCTGAATGGGGACAAGGATGGGAATTCTGCCCATGATTCGGAGCCGGTTCCCGAGACCCCGGATACAATTCTCAAAATGAACGGCAGTGGAGAAGCCACAACGGTTCAGGGAATGCCCGCTGCCGTAACCCAGGGACACATTGTCTGGGTGGATTGGGAGAACAAGATGATCTTTCAGATTACCGCGGACAGCATGGACGCTGACCAGCTGCAACAACTGGCGGACAGCGTTCAAAAGGTGCAATAACGCTCAAAAGACGTTCGGTCCAGGTTTTTGGATCGAACGTCTTTGCATCCTCAGAAAAACAGCTTTGCGGTCCAGGCGGCGGCGGTAAACCCCACCAGGTCCGCAAACAGGGCAGCCGGGAGGGTGTAGCGGCTGCGGTGGATTCCTGCGGCTCCAAAGTAAACGCTGATGGTATAAAAAGTGGTCTCCGTGGAGCCCAGCATGATTGCTGCCGTCCGGCCAATAGGGGAATCCACGCCGTAAACGCCCATCAGGTCTGTGCCTACCGCCAGGGCAGCACTGCCGCTGATGGGCCGCACCAGCACCAGCAGGGCGCATTCTACGGGGATGCCCAGGAACGAAAAGACCGGTGACAAAAACCGCTGCAAAAGCTCCGCCGCCCCGGAGGAGCGGAACAGCTCTACGGCGGTGAGCAGCATGATCAGGGTGGGGAGGATGTCTTTGAGAAGCCGCAGCCCCTCTGTCCCTCCTTCCAGCAGCAAAGCATAGCTGTTTTCCTTTTTCCTCAGAGCAAGACCCGATGCCAGCAGCAAAATCACGGGGACCAGATAGTCCGTTAAGACTTCCATAGCTTTCCCAGAACCGTGGCGGCGGCCACCCCCAGCCCGGCGGAGAGAAGGCTGGTCAGCCATACCGCCGGGAGAATATCAAAGGGCCGGGGGCAGCCCAGGGCGGCCCGGAGGGCGGCCACATTGGTGGGCAGCAGTTGAATGGAGGCGGTGTTTAACACCACCAGTCGGCACAGCTGGTCCCCGGCGGTTGGAGAACCCGGGGCGTTCAAGGCTTTGGCAGCCCGGATGCCCATGGGGGTGGCGGCGTTGCCCAGTCCCAGGAGATTGGCGCAGACGTTGCCGCAAAGAGATTTGCGAAGTTCAGGATTCTTCCGGCTGTCCGGAAAGACCCGCCCCAAAACAGGGTCCAGAAGCCGGGACAACGCCTCCATGGCCCCGTTTGCCTCCAGCAGCCGCCCCACCCCGGACCACAGACACAGCCCCCCGGCAATCGAAAGGGCCACCGTCACCCCCGACTGGGCCCCCCTTATGGCCGCCGCCGCCAAACCGGAACCTCTGCCGGTGATTGCCGCCGAAAGAATGCTGACGGCTATAAGACCCGTCCAGATCCACCCCAAAACCATGTTCCCGCCCCCTTTGAAACAAGCCTATGCCGGGGGAGGGAAAAAAGAACGGATTGATTATGGGGGCATCTTGGGGTATAATCGTCAGAAAATACAGTATCTTTTCAGAGTCGTGACAGTAACCAGGGAAGCTCTGAGCAGTGAGGGCGTGAGACAGATGGAGCAATTATTGATTATTGAAGATGATATTGGTTTAAATCAGGGCTTATGCAAAGCACTGAAAGCTGAGGAACGGCAGATCATTTCCTGCCAGGACCTGAAGACGGCGAAAGAGCAGCTGCTTTTCGGCGGTGTATCCTTGATTTTGTTGGATATCAATCTGCCGGATGGCAATGGGCTTGAACTGCTCCGGGAGGTCAAGGAAAACACACCCGGTATTCCGGTCATTCTGCTGACTGCCAATGACACCGATCTGGACATTGTAGACGGATTGGAACGAGGTGCTGACGACTACATTACCAAGCCCTTTTCTCTTTCGGTTTTGCGGGCAAGGGTCCATACCCAACTGCGAAAGAAAATGACCATCCATAAAAACACACCGATTCAAATCGACCACTTTTCCTTTGACTTTGGAACCATGACCTTTTGTGCAGGGGAAGCCAAGGTGGAACTGAGCAAAACGGAGCAAAAATTACTGCGCTTGCTTGTGGAAAACCGAGGCCAAACCATGACCCGTGGAGACCTTGTAGACCGGATCTGGACAGACGGCGCAGAATATGTGGATGAAAACGCTCTGTCAGTCACGATCAAGCGTTTGAGAGACAAACTTGGCGCACAGGAATACATCAAGACTGTTTATGGAATCGGGTATAGCTGGGTAAAGAAAGAGGAATGAGATGGGAATTGCTGCTATCCTGCTGTGTTTTCTGACGGCGGCAGTTATTGTGTATTGGAATCGCAGAAAAGCCGGAAAAACCATGGAGGCAATCGAGAAAATGCTGGATGCCGCCATGGATGGCTCCTTTTCTGAAAGCGGTTTTGATGAAAGCAAATTGTCTGCACTGGAAACGAAGTTTGCGCATTACCTTTCCGCGGCAGAAACTTCTTCACGGAATGTGGCACAGGAAAAGGATCGAATCAAATCCCTGATTGCGGATATTTCGCATCAGACAAAAACGCCGATTGCAAACCTGCTGTTATACAGTGAACTCCTGATGGAAGAAGATCTTCCCCCATCGGCAAAAGCAAATGTGGATGCACTGCACCATCAGTCAGAAAAATTGCGATTCTTGATTGATTCGCTTGTAAAGCTGTCCCGGCTGGAGAATGGGATTCTTTCTCTGTCACCGCAGCCCATGGCATTACAGCCACTGCTTCGGGGTATTGCGGAACAATATGCTGCCAAAGCTGCCAGAAAAGGATTGTCTTTGCAACTGCGTGATACGGATACTACTGCTACTTTCGATATGAAATGGACAGCAGAAGCCCTGGCGAATGTGGTAGACAATGCCATCAAATATACGGAGTATGGCGTGATCACGATCTCTGCCGTAAGCTATGAACTGTTTGCCAGAGTCGATATATCGGATACCGGCCCCGGCATCCCGGAAAATGAGCAAGCCAAAATCTTTACCCGGTTTTACCGTTCAAAGGCGGTTCAGAAGCAGGAGGGGGTCGGCATCGGCTTATACCTGGCCCGACAAATCATATCCGGCGAGGGCGGCTATATCAAAGTTACCTCTGCCCCCGGCAAAGGAAGCACGTTTTCCGTATTCCTGCCGAAATAGCATCCATTCTTTCAAAACTGTTAGAATTCGTTTCCAACCGGAAAGAATGTGGAAAGAATCCTATGTGATAATCTGTATGTATCAAAGGATGATTTCTTTGTATCCATACAGATTTTTTCATGGAGGTACCCGATTATGGAAATTTTACAGGCAAAAAACCTGAGAAAAATTTATGGCTCCGGTAACAATGCGGTTCATGCGCTGGACGGCGTTGATTTGAGTGTGAAGAAAGGCGAATTTGTTGCAATCGTCGGCACATCCGGCTCCGGCAAATCCACGCTGCTGCACATGCTGGGCGGGCTGGACCGCCCTACCAGCGGCACGGTCCTGGTGGACGGACAGGACATTTTCTCCTTGAGAGAGGAAGCCCTGACCATCTTCCGCCGCAGGAAAATCGGCTTTGTATTTCAGAGTTACAATCTTGTTCCGGTGCTGAATGTGTATGAAAATATCATTCTTCCCATTGAACTGGACGGTGGAAAGGTAAACAAGGCTTTTGTGCAGCAGATCGTGCGGACGCTGGGACTGGAGCAGAAGCTGGATGCGCTGCCCAGCCAGCTTTCCGGTGGTCAGCAGCAGCGTGTAGCCATTGCCCGTGCGCTGGCCGCAGCTCCGGCCATCATTCTCGCGGACGAACCCACCGGCAATCTGGATTCCAAAACCAGCCAGGATGTATTGAGCCTTTTGAAAGTGACCAGCCAGAAGTTCGCCCAGACCATTGTAATGATCACCCACAACGAAGAAATTGCGCAGATGGCAGACCGGATTATCCGTATCGAAGATGGACGCATCGTCACCCGGAACTGACAGGAGGTGGCGAAAATGAATGTCAAAAACAGAACATGTATCCGGAAATTAAGTTGGCGTTTTTTATGGGCATCCCGGAAGCGCAACATGATTGCAATCATCGCCGTTGCCCTGACTGCGCTGCTGTTTACCTCGCTGTTTACCATCGTCATGTCCATGAATTCCAGTTATCAAATGTATACGTTCCGTCAGGTCGGCGGTTACTGCCACGGAACCTTTAAGGAAGTGACCGAAGAACAGATCAAGAACATATCAGCCCACCCAAATGTAAAAGCCACCGGCAAACGCATAACCATTGGCTATATGGACAGCGGGATTTTTGCGAAAGCCCCAGCGGAGGTCAGCTTCATGGATGACAATTGCACCGAATGGAGTTTTGCGGCACCAACCGTGGGCCACCAACCGCAAGGAAAAAAGGAAATCACCATGGATACCGATGCCTTGAAGCTGCTGGGTGTTGCGCCTGAACTGGGTGCGGAAATTGAACTGTCCTTTACGGTGGGTTCTTTATCCGCAATGCCTTATGAGAAAACAGATACATTTACTCTGGTTGGCTGGTGGGAATATGATGATATCAGTCCTGTTCACTATATCAATATCAGCGAAGAATACGCAAAGGAAATCGAAGCCGAAGCTATGTCCAAAGGATTGGAACCGTTCCGTGTTGATTTGAATGTGATGCTGGCATCCGGTATCAACATCCGGGGGCAGATGGAGCAGGTGAATCAGGACTTGGGATATGCCTGGGACGAAACAGGGGAAGGGGAGCTTGTACGCATCGGAGTCAACTGGGGCTATACATCTTCTCAGCTTGGGGAAAGCATGGATGCAGCAACGCTTCTGGCGATTGTTGCTTTCCTGGCACTGGTGATTTTCACAGGGTATCTCATCATCTACAACATTTTTCAGATTTCCGTTACCGGGGATATTCGATTTTATGGTTTACTGAAAACCATCGGTGTCACTCCCCGGCAGCTGAAACGCATTATTCGCCAGCAGGCACTGTTTTTGTGTGTTGCAGGCATTCCCGCCGGACTGTTGTTGGGATACGGTGTCGGCGCGTTCCTGACACCTGTCGTAATGGCACGGACCACTTTTGGTGCCGGCGTTTCTACCGTCAGCACTTCACCGCTCATTTTCCTTGCTTCTGCGTTGTTTGCGCTCCTTACAGTGATGCTCTCCTGCGCCCGTCCGGGGAAAATCGCTTCAAAGGTCTCTCCGGTGGAAGCAACAAAGTATACGGAAACTGTAAAAAGCAAAAAGAAAAAACGCACCACCCGTGGCGCAAAAGTATATCAGATGGCATTTGCCAATCTGGGTCGCAATAAAAGAAAAACGGTTCTTGTGGTGATCTCTCTTTCTCTTTCTGTGGTACTTCTCAATATCCTGGTTACTTTTACCGGGGGTTTTGATATGGAAAAGTATCTGGCCAAGCAGACCTGTGCGGACTTTATCGTCAGCTCTACGGACTATTTTCGGTACAATCGCTCCGAAAGCTATATTTCTCAGGAGCAGATAGAGGAGATAAAAGCAAATACACGGTCGTCTCTTTCGGGATGCGGCTATCAATTGCTGGGTTCCAAATATTGGATAACAGAAGAAGCATGGCGTGCAGAGCGTTCCAGATTCGGTTTCTTGGAAACACTGGAATCGGAGCTGGCCATGACGGCCCACCGGGGAGAACTGGTTGGTGCTGAAGCCCAGATCGAAGGATTGGACGAAAGCCTGTTTGAAAAGCTGACGGTTGTAGAGGGTGATCTGGCTCCTTTGTTTCAGGAAGACAGCAATGCAATTGCCATGGCTGTTTATACAGACGATTACGGCAAGGTGTCCATTTCGGAACAATACCCGCCTATCGGCTCTACACAGACCATCAGCTATGTGGAGAATGGCTATTACATCGACAGCCGAACGGGCAAACAATGTGAGAAATCCACACCCCAGGAATTTCTGCAATACTACGTTGCCCAAAGCCGTGATGTGAACTATACCGTCTGCGCTTATGTGACGATACCCTACTCCATGAGTTACCGATATGGTACCTTTGGACACCGTTTTCTTCTGCCTGTAACAACACTGGCGCGGGACAGTCAACAGAAGCCGGTCCCCTTATTCTGGCTGTTCGATACCCCGGACACTGCTGCAGAAGATGCCGCGGAAAGCTATCTGGCGGAACTTACAGCCAATGATTTATCACCGCTGATGTACGAAAGCAAGACCACCCTCCGTGCAGAATTTAAGAGCTATCAGGATTTGTTCCTGCTGCTGGGCGGCCTGCTCTGCGCCATCATTGGGCTTGTGGGTGTTCTCAACTTCTTCAATGCCATTATGACGGGCATCCTTTCTCGAAGGAGGGAATTTGCGGTTTTACAGGCAGTAGGTATGACCAACAAACAGTTAAGAGCCATGCTGATCTACGAGGGACTGTTTTATGCACTCAGTTCCGCCGCAGCGGCACTTGTACTTTCTTTTGTGCTGAATCCTTTGGTCGGTGATCTTCTGGAGCGTATGTTCTGGTTCTTCAGCGCAAGGTTTACCATCGTTCCTGTGTTGCTTGCCATACCGATTTTTGCGCTGCTGGGATGGCTGATCCCCGATGTGATGTATGATCACACTGCCAGATGCAGCATTGTAGAGCAGTTAAGAGATGCCCAATAGAACCCAGCAACGAAAAAGCAGAGGGCCCCATATCCAACAAAATCATATTCAAATGAATTATAAAAAGCACCGGGAAGCCGAAGATTCGGACCTTCCCGGTGCTTTTTTAATAGGGTCATTCTTCTTCCAACGCCAGAGCGTAAACGGTGTTTTTGGGCAGCTTCAGTTCCGCGGCGGTCTGTTTGACTGCGTCCTTCCGGGAAAGCCCCTGGGAAAGGAGCGCTTTTACCCGGGCGGCGGCGTCGGCTTCGGAGGGGGCCTCCTTGATCTCCTCCGGGGCACCGGCCAGGATCAGGACGAATTCGCCCTTGGGGGCGGTTTCGGTGTATTTGGTGATGGCTTTCCCCAGGGTGGTGCGGACCACCTCTTCGTGAAGCTTGGTCAGCTCCCGGCAAAGGCTGATGGGCCGGTCCGGGCCAAAGACCTCCGCCATATCCTGGAGGGTATTCAGCAGCTTGTGGGGGGCTTCGTAGAAGATCATGGTCCGCTGCTCGCCCTTTAAGCTGTCCAGGTGCTCCCGGCGGCTTTTTTTGGCGGTGGACAGAAAGCCCTCGAAGCAGAATCGACCGGTAGATTGGCCGGAAATGCTCAGGGCGGTGATGGCGGCGCAGGGCCCCGGGATGGCGCAGACCGTAATGCCCGCGGCGGCGCACTGCTTCACCAGGTCCTCTCCCGGGTCAGAGATGGCGGGGCTTCCGGCATCGGAAACCAGGGCGCAGGTCTCTCCTGACAGAATTCTGTCTAAAATCTTGTCGCCCTTAAAGGATTTGTTATGCTCATAGTAGCTCACCAGGGGCTTTTTCAGCTCCAGATGGTTCAGAAGCTTCAAGCTGACCCGGGTGTCCTCCGCGGCGATAAAGTCCGCGCGTTCCAGAGTTTCCCGGGCCCGTTTGGAAATGTCTCCCAGATTGCCGATGGGGGTGGGGACGAGGTAAAGCATTCCAGCCATAGAGGCCTCCTTGTGTTATATCAGATGATAGATGGTTTTGTATTCTTCCGAGGGATTTCCGGTTTCGTCTCCCAGGGAGAGCTCCCGGATGGTCAGCCCCGGCTTGGCCCCTTTCCGCATTTGCAGCAGAATCATGGAAATGGGGGCCCCGGGCCGGTGGCGCACCAGGCACAGCTGCTTTCCTTCCAGCCGGTATTTGCCGCCCAGAGAAAGGATCTCCCCCAGCCGCTCCGGCTTGTGGACCAGGAACAGGTCGCCGCCGTATTTTAAGGCCCAGGCGGCGCTGCGCAAAAGCTCTTCCATGGCGCATTGGTCCTCCCGCCGGGCCACGGGGGTCCGCCGGGCGGCGGGGCCGCCGGAAAAATAAGGCGGGTTGCTGACAACGGCCGAAAAATGTCCTGCCGGAAGCAGGGAGGGAACTTGCCGCAGGTCCCCACATATACTTTCCATGCGGCGGTCCAGGGCGTTCCGCCGGATGTTCTCTTGGGCTGCCAAGTGGGCCTCTCGGGTCAGCTCCAGGCCGGTCACATGGCAGTTTTCGTCCCGGGCGCACAGCAGCAGCCCCAGGGTGCCGCAGCCGGAGCCCAGGTCCAGCACCCGGGCGTTTTTGGGGAGCCTTGCAAACCAGGACAGCACCATGGAGTCGGTGCTTAAAGGAAAGCAGCCCCGGGGAATATCCAGGGTAAAGCCGTTTAACAGTGTTTCCAAAGGAATCTCACTACTCCCTATAAAAACCGGCCTGCGCCAAAACAGCGCAGGCCGGGTGTGTTCCGAAGAATCAGCCTTCCTCGATCGCTTCAGCGGGGCACTGATCGGCGCAGGAACCGCAGCTGACGCAGACATCAGCGTTGATCACGTACTTGTCTTCGCCCTCGGAAATAGCCTCAACGGGGCACTGCTCAGCGCAGGAACCGCACTTCACGCAAGCATCGGTAATAGTGTAAGCCATGAAAAATACCTCCTATCATTTTTCGAGTGTGCATCTGTTACAATGCAAGACTATTCTAGCATGGATTCGGAAAAAAGCAATTCCTTTTTTCGTAAAATTTTCATTTCCGTATATTTCCGCTTTTCCCTGGCGAAACTGGACTCAAAAGGGGGGATTCCATGCGTTACCATACCCAGGCCCAGGAGCTCATCCGGCGCTCCGGCGGGGAGGCCCGGCGTTTGGGCCACAGCTATGTGGGCTCGGTGCATCTGCTGCTGGCTCTGTGTCAGGCCCCCGGGGGCACGGCCCAGCTGCTGCGAAGCTTCGGCGTGGAGCCGGAGTTTTTGCGGGAGCTCACAAGGCTTCTCTACGGGGTGGGAAAACCGGAGCTGCCCCTGCCCCAGGGCTTGACCCCGGAGGCAAGGCGGATTTTAAGACTGGCCTGCCGGGAAGCCCGGCGGCAGGGGAAGAGGCAGGTGGAGCCTGCCCATGTGCTGCTGGCCATGGCCCGGACGGAGCACAGCGGGGCGGGGCTGCTGCTGAAAACCTGCGGCGTGGATGCGGATACCTTGTTTACCCATACGCTGCAATATTTGTTTGACGTTCCCCAGGGGCGGAACGGGAAAAAGGAGGGGACTACCACGAAACTGTTGGAGCAATTCAGTGAGGACCTGGTGCAGAAGGCCGTGACCATGGAGCCGGTGATCGGCCGGGACCGGGAGATCGATACGGTCATCGGCATTCTGTGCCGGAAGAACAAGAACAATCCGGCCCTGATCGGGGAGCCCGGCGTGGGCAAGACCGCCATTGCCGAGGGCCTGGCCCAGCGGATGGCCCTGGGCAGCGTGCCGCCCCAGCTGAAGGAAAAGCGGCTTTACAGCCTGAACATGGCCAGTTTGGTTGCGGGCACCAAATACCGGGGGGAGTTTGAAGAGCGGCTGCGGGATGTGCTGTCGGAAATCCGCCGCAGCGGGGATGTGATTTTATTTGTGGACGAAATGCACACCATCGTCGGCGCCGGGGCGGCGGAGGGGGCCATTGACGCGGCCAATATTTTAAAGCCCGCCCTGGGCCGGGGGGAGCTGCAAATGGTGGGGGCCACCACCCGGGAGGAATACCGGAAATACATTGAAAAGGACGCGGCCCTGGAGCGCCGGTTCCGGCCGGTGGCGGTGGAGGAGCCGGACCGGGAGACCACCCTGGAAATCCTGAAGGCACTAAAGCCGGGCCTGGAACGGCACCACCGGCTGCGCATTTCCGAGGAAGCCCTGACGGAGGCGGTGCGGCTGTCCGTGCGGTACCTGCCGGACCTGTATCTGCCGGATAAGGCCATTGACCTTTTGGACGAGGGGGCCGCCCGGGCAAAAATGGAGGATGTGTGCTGCGTCCGGGCCTCCTCCGCCCGAAAGGCCCTGGAGGAGGAGCTCCACGAGGCGGTGCGGGAGCGCCGGTTTGAGCGGGCGGCGGAGCTGCGGGACAAAGTGCAGGGGCTCATGGAGCGCAGCGCCGACGGAAAACGGAGCCGGGCGGTGACGGCGGCGGACATTGCCTGGGTGGTCTCCGCCAGAACCGGCATCCCCGTAGGGCGGCTGACAGCCCGGGAGCGGGAACGGCTTCTGAATCTGGAAGAGCTGCTCTCTGCCCATGTGATGGGCCAGAGCAAGGCCGTTCAGGAGGCGGCGGAGGCGGTGCGCCGGGGCTTTTCCGGATTGCGGGATGCCCGGCGGCCCATTGCCTGTCTGCTGTTCGCCGGGCCCACCGGCGTGGGCAAAACCGAGCTGTGCCGGGCTCTGGCGGAGGAGGTCTACGGCAGCCGGGAGGCCATGCTGCGGCTGGATATGACGGAATATATGGAGCGGCACTCCGTATCCCGGCTGATCGGGGCCCCTCCCGGCTATATCGGCTACGACGAGGGCGGCAAGCTCACCGAGGCGGTCCGCCGTCGGCCCTACTCCCTGGTGCTGCTGGATGAGCTGGAAAAGGCCCATCCGGAGGTTTTGGGGCTGCTGCTGCAAATCATGGAGGAAGGGGAGCTGACGGATTCCACAGGCCGGGTGGTGAGCTTTAAAAACACCATCGTCATCATGACCTCCAATGTGGGCGGAGAAAACAAAGGCGAGGGCCTGGGCTTCTGCGCCCAGGGAAAGCAGGGCCAGTTTGCCAAGGCCCTGCAGCAGCGGTTCACGCCGGAATTTTTAGGGCGGCTGGACGGCACGGTGTATTTTGAAGCCCTGGGGAAGGGGACCATGGAACTGATTGCCCAGAAGTACCTTCTGGATTTGCAGCGCCGCAGCGCCGGGGCCGGGGTTCAGCTGGTGCTCCCCGGGGGTCTGGCCGGGGCCTTGGCAGAGCGCTGCCAGGGCCGGGACGGGGCCCGGCAATTGCGCAGGCTCGTCCAGCGGGAGGTGGAGGATGCCTTGGCACTTTACCTTCTGCGCTGCTCCAAAAAGCCCGGCAGGGTTCGCCTGAAAATGGAGGAGGGGGCCTTCCGGTTCAGCCTGTAAGGGCCGGACCGGAGGCCTTGGGCCTCTGTTTTTTGCGTTTTATCCGAACACTTGTTTTATTATCGCCAGAAAAAATAGGATATTTACGTCAAAACCCAGAGAAAACGCCAAATAGTGATTGATTTTTTTCCGGGATGGGGGTATACTATTGAAAAATGGAGCAAAGTGGTAGAGCGTGGAGGAAATGGGGGTGAGACAGTGATCGGCAAATACGCGGCACGGATGGATGACAAAAACCGTCTGGTGGTTCCGGCGAAGCTCCGGGCGGAGCTGGGGGAGACCTTCTATGTGACCCTGGGGGTCAATTGCGGCCATCGCTGTCTGACGGTGTATACCGCCCAGGAGTGGCAGCGGCTCAGCGATAATTTTAACGCCTTGAGCCTGTCCCAGCGGGCGGGGGCCACCAGCCTGATTTTTATGAACGCGGCGGAGTGTACCCCGGATAAGCAGGCCCGGGTGGGCCTGACCCAATTTCTGCTGAACTACGCCGGCATCGACCGGGAGATCATGATTGTTGGCCGGGCCGGTCAGGCGGAGATTTGGGACGCGGCAGAATTTGAGACCTTTGAACAGGAAAACCTCAGCCCCGAAAAACTATTGGCATCCTTGGAGGCAATCGGACTATGAGCGAATTTCATCACGTATCCGTCCTCCTGGACGAATGTATTGAGGCTTTGAATATCAAGCCTGACGGAATTTACGTGGACGGCACCCTGGGCGGCGCAGGCCACTCCTATCATATCGCGGAAAAGCTGACCACCGGACGGCTCATCGGCATTGACCGGGACCCGGTGGCCCTGGCGGCGGCGGGAAAGCGGCTGGAGCCCTTTGGGGACCGGGTGACCCTGGTCCACTCCAATTTCTGCCGCATGGCCCAGGTTCTGGAAGAATTGGAGATTCCGGGAGTTGACGGCATCCTATTGGACCTGGGGGTGTCTTCCCCTCAGCTGGATGACGGGGCCCGGGGCTTTTCCTACATGGCCGATGCCCCTCTGGACATGCGCATGGACGCTGGAGATGCTTTAACGGCCCACACCGTGGTGAACACCTGGTCCCAGGAGGAGCTCAAGCGCATCCTCTATGACTATGGCGAGGAGCGCTACGCCCCGGCCATTGCCGCCGCCATTGTCAGACGGCGGGAGACAGCCCCCATTGAGACCACCCTGGAGCTGGTAGACGTGATCCGCTCGGCCATGCCCGCGGCGGCTCTGCGGGAAAAGCAGCACCCGGCAAAGCGCAGCTTCCAGGCCATCCGCATTGCGGTGAATGACGAGCTGAACTCTGTTTCCAAGGCCATGGAGACCATGATCCCCAAGCTGAACCCCGGGGGCCGGTTGGCGGTCATCACCTTCCACTCTCTGGAAGACCGCATCGTCAAAAGCGCCATGGCTGCGGGGGCCAAGGGCTGCATCTGCCCGCCGGAGTTTCCCGTGTGCGTCTGCGGCAGAAAGCCCCAGGTGAAGCTGCTGACCCGGAAGCCCATTGTCTCCGGGGATGAAGAATTGGACCGGAATCCCAGAGCCAGAAGCGCCAAGCTTCGGGTCTGTGAGAAGCTGTAAGCGCCGGAGGGAGAAAACATGGACCAAAAACCGGTAATTCAATATGTTGGCCAGTTCTATGTCTACGGCAGCGAAGTAAAGGTCAAGAAAAAAAGTGAACCCAGAAGACCCCTGCTTCCCACGGTGAAAACCGCCCGGGAGCGGAAGGTGTATATTGACCCGGTGGCCGTTGGGGGCATCGCCTTGGCGGTGTGCATCCTGGTGGCCCTGGTGGTAGGGGCCATTCGCCTGAGCGCCTGCATGACGGGCTACAACGCGGCGGAGGCGACATTGTCGGAGCTGAAACGGGAAAACGCCCGTTTGGAGCACGCCTACCGTACATCCCTGGACCTGGAATCGGTGCAAAAACGGGCCGAGGAGTTAGGGATGATCCCCCAGGAAGAGGCAGCCCGGGCAAGCATCCGGGTAACGGTTCCGGAGCACAAGGGGGAAATAAGTGCCTGGGAGAATTTTGTTTGGTTTCTATCGGGGCTTCTGGCCCCTACGGAGGCTCCGGCGGAATAATCCAAGGGGCAGCGCATATCCTGAAAACGGCAGCTGCAAATGGGCGGCGAGGGGTTCCCTTGCCGCCCTTTTCAGTCAAAAGGCTGCCGGAAGGGGATGGGTATGGGAAGCAATGCCAAAAAGGTCTACCGAAGGACCAGGATGGACAGCGGCCAGCACCTGCGGATCCGCCTCACGGCGCTGATGCTGGGGCTACTGATGTTTCTTCCGGTGGCGGCCCGGCTGTATGCCCTGATGGTGCGGGATTTTGACTATTATTCAGCAAAGGCTTTGAACAATCAGACCCGCTCCACGGCGGCAGCTTCGGACCGGGGGCTGATCTACGACCGGAACATGAACATTCTGGCCTCCTCCCAGGGGGTGGAGCATGTTTACTTAGACCCCAATGAACTAAAGCAGTCCAAGGCGGATTTGCGGGCCGTGGCGGAATTTTTAGCGCCGCTGGTGGACCGGGACGCCGGGTGGATCATGGAGCAGGGCTCAGATACCCGCCGCCGCTACAAGCAGGTGGGAGCCCGGGTGTCTCTGGACACCGCCCAGCGCATCCGGGATTACATGAAACAGCAGGGCATTTCCGGCATCCATCTGGAACCGGCGGCGCTGCGGACCTATCCCTTCGGAAGCCTTGCCAGCCAGGTCATCGGCTTTACCAACAGTTCCGGGGAGGGCTGCGAGGGGATCGAGGCGGCCTATGACCGGTTTCTGTCCGGCAAGCCCGGAAAGGTCGTTACAACAAAGGGCAACAACGAAATGGATATGCCCTATTCCTATGAAAACTTCACCGCCTCCCATCCGGGGTGCAGCGTGATTCTGACGCTGGATACCACCGTGCAGGCCTGCCTTGAAAAACAGCTCCAGGCCGCCATAGACCGCTACGACGTTCAGAACGGGGCCTTCGGCCTGGTGATGAACTGCAAAACCGGAGAAATTCTGGCCATGGCCACCCTGGGAGGTTTTGACCCCAACCGGTATCAGGAGGTTTACGACCCGGAGACCTGCCGGGCACTCCAGGCCCAAAAGGAACGTTATGCACAGCTCCCTGTGGATAGCCCTGAATATGCCCGTGGGGCCAAGACCTATGAAGAAGCCCTGACCCGGGCCCGGCTCAAGCAGTGGCGCAACCGGGTGCTCTCCGACGGCTACGAGCCGGGCTCCACCTTCAAGGTCCTGACCATGGCGGCGGCCCTGGACTGCGGGGCCATTGACCTGGATACCTCCTTTTACTGCCGGGGGGCCGAGCAAATTCCGGGCAGATCCCAGCTGCTCCACTGTTGGCGCGCCGCGGGCCACGGGGCGGAAAAGACCCCCCAGGCCCTGCAAAATTCCTGCAACCTGGCCTTTGCCCACATCGCCCTGAAGCTGGGCGGGGAACGGTTTTATCAATACATCAAAACCTTCGGCATTCTGGAAAAGACCGGCATTGACCTGTCCGGGGAGAGCAAGGGCGTGTTTTTTGAAAAGGCCCTGGTGACCAATACGGACAAATGGGGCACCGCCAGCCTGACCTCCGGCTCCTTCGGGCAGACCTTTAAGATCACCCCCTTGCAGCTGGTCCGGGCCATTGCTTCGGTTGTCAATGGGGGGAAGCTGTTGGAGCCTTATCTGGTATCCGAGGTGGTGGATGCCCGGGGAAACACGGTTTTAAAGCAGGAGCCCACGGTGGTTCGCCAGACCGTTTCCCCGGAGACTTCCAAGACCATGCGGCAGCTGATTCGGTCAGTCGTAACAGAGGGAACGGCGAAAAATGCCAATGTGGCGGGGTTTTCTGTTGGAGGAAAGACCGGAACCAGCGAGAAAATAGATGTTTTCGACGAAAACGGCCACAGAGTCCTGGATAAAATTGTTTCATTCGTAGGGGTTGCGCCGATGGAAGATCCGGAGTATATTGTATTGGCGGCCTTGGACACCCCTTCCCGGTCTACGGGGATCTATATTTCAGGAGGTGTCATGGCCGCTCCCACCGTGGGGGCCATTATGGCGGACATTCTGCCCTACCTGGGGGTTCCCCGGAATTACACTCCGGAGGAGCTGCCGGGGCAGCAGATTTCCGTACCGGATTTGACAGGACTCTCCAAAAAAGAGGCGGAAAAGAGCCTGAAGGAATTGGGGCTGTTCGCCGCCTTCCGGGGGGAAGGGCCCCAGGTTTTGGGCCAGATCCCGGCCGCCGGGCAAACCCTGCCGGGGGAAAGTCAGGTGCTTGTGTATCTGGAATCGCCGGAAGAGCCCGGAACCGTTACGGTGCCGGACTTTCTGGGGAAGAACAAAGCCCAGGCCGCGGCACTGGCGGGCCCCTTGGGGCTGTACATTCTGCCCACCGGCAACCCGGAGGCAGGCCAGGCCGTAACGGTCATTGCCCAGGAGCCGGAACCCGGAGCCCCGGCGGAGCGGGGCAGCACGGTCACGCTGCGCTTTGCCGACAAAACGGCAAAGGATTAAATATAGAAGATACGATGGAGGTCACCATGAAATTACAGACGCTTTTGCAGAATGTAGAGGTATTGGAGCTTCACGCAGACCCGGAAACGGAAATCGGGAGCGTGGCTTACGATTCCCGGAAGGTGGAGCGGCAGGGCCTGTTCGTGGCCATTTCCGGATTTGCTTCCGACGGAAACCGGTTTATCCCCATGGCCATGGACCGGGGGGCGGCGGTGGTGGTCACCGCCAAGCGGCCGGAGGAGGATGTGCCCTATGTGCTGGTTCCAAATGACCGGCTGGCCCTGGCTAAAGTTTCCTGCAACTTCTACGGCCACCCGGCAAAATCCATGAAGCTGGTGGGCATTACGGGAACCAACGGAAAAACCTCCGTCACCCTGCTTTTGAAAGCGGTGCTGGAGCAGACCCGGGGGGCCAAGGTGGGCCTTGTCGGCACCATGGGCAACCGCATCGGCTCGGAGGAGGTCCCCTCCGAGCGGACCACCCCGGAAAGCCTGGAGCTGCAAGGGCTCTTTGATAGAATGCGTCAGGCGGGCTGCGAATATGCTGTGATGGAGGTATCCAGCCACGCTATTGCCTTAGACCGGGTGGGCGGGGTGCGCTACGATGTGGCGGCCTTTACCAACCTGACGGAGGACCACCTGGATTTCCACAAAACCATGGAGGCCTACCGGGATACCAAGGCGGAGCTGTTCCGCAGATGTGACAAGGCGGTCATCAACCTGGATGACCCCTATGGGCAGACCATGCTGGCGGCGGCTGCATGCCCGGTGCTGACCCTGGGAAACCATGGGGCCTTGAGGGCAGAGCAGGTGGAGCTTCATGCCCGGGGGGTGGCGTTTACGGCGGTCTGCGAGGGGCAGCGCGTCAGCGTGTCGGTGCCCATTCCCGGCCGCTTTACGGTTTACAATGCCTTGACGGTGCTGGGGGTCGCCCTGGAGCTGGGGATCTCCTTGGAAGAGACCGCCCGGGCACTAGAAACCGTTTCCGGCGTCAAGGGTCGCATTGAGGTGGTCCCCACCCCGGGGATGCCCTACACGGTGCTCATCGACTATGCCCATACCCCGGACGGCCTGGAAAAAGTGCTGCTGTCCGCCCGGGATTTCTGCAAGGGCCGTCTCATCGCCGTCTTTGGCTGCGGCGGAGACCGAGACCCCATCAAACGGCCCATTATGGGAAAAATCGGCGTTCAATGTGCGGATTTTGCCGTTATTACCTCTGATAATCCCAGGACCGAGGAGCCCATGGCCATTATCCGGGACATCTTAAAGGGCATAGAGCCGGGGATGGGAGAATACACCGTTATTGAAGATCGGCGAAAGGCCATCAGATATGCTATGGACATTGGCAAAAAAGATGATATAATTGTACTGGCAGGAAAGGGCCATGAGACCTATCAGGAGATCAACGGCCATAAATACCATTTGGACGAACGGGAAGAAGTTCAATCTTACCTGTCGGAATTGAGGAACATGCATGAGTAAAATCACGCTGAAACAGGCGGCCCTTTGGTGCGGCGGCACTGTGGAGGAGAAATATGAGCAGGTCACCTTCCTGGGGGCCTGCAACGACACCAGGACCTTGCAGCCCGGCCAGCTGTTTCTGGCGCTGCAAGGGGCCAGAGACGGCCACGAGTTTATCCCGGCGGCCCTGGAAAAGGGGGCCGCGGCGGTGCTGTGTACCCACAAGGAGGGAGACTACCCTGCCATCGTGGTGCCGGACGTGCGGCTGGCCCTGGGTGACATTGCCCGGGGAGAGCGGCAGCGGCTGGGCTTCCGGGTGGTAGGTGTTACCGGCTCCGTGGGAAAAAGCACCACCAAGGAAATGATCGCCTCCGTCCTGGAGGGGACCTTCCGCACCGCCAAGACCCCGGTGAATCACAACAACGACATCGGTATGCCCATGGCCATTCTGGCCATGCCGGAGGATACCCAGGTGGCGGTGCTGGAAATGGGCATGAACCATTTCCGGGAAATGGCCTACCTGTCCTCCATCGGTCAGCCGGATATTGCGGTGATTATCAATATCGGTATTGCCCACATTGAGTTCCTGGGCAGCCAGGCGGGCATCCGTCAGGCAAAAATGGAAATTCTGGAGGGCATGAAGCCCGAGGGCACGCTGCTATTAAACGGCGACGATGCCATGCTCCGGGAGCTTCCCCAGAAGCTCCTGCAGAAAACCGTGTATTTTGGTGCGTCGGAAGGCTGCGCGGTGCGGTGCCGGGAAATCGTCAACGCCGCCGACGGTCTGCGGTTCCGGGTGACCGGGGCCGGGGAGAGCTTCTCCGTGATCATGAACCTGGAGGGCAAGCATTTTGTCAGCGACGCCATGGCGGCGGTGGCGGTGGGCCTGGAGCTGGGGGTATCCCCGGAGGAGATCCAGCGGGGTCTGCGCAAGTTCCGGAACCTCTCCGGCCGCCAGGAAACCCTGCGGGCCTATGGCTTCACCCTGATCAAGGACTGCTACAATGCCGGGCCGGAGTCCATGGAAGCGGCGCTGATGGTGCTGGGAGAAAAGCCGGGCCGGAAGATCGCCGTCCTGGGCGATATGCTGGAGCTGGGCGACCGGGCCGCGGCGGAGCACTACCGCATCGGCCGCATTGCCGCGGAGCGCTTAGACTATGTGCTGGCCTACGGAAAGTGCGCCGAGCGGGTGATCGGCGGCTGCATTACCGGCGGCATGAAGGACAGCCGGGCCGTGGCCTTTACCGACCAGCAGGCCATGGCGGCAGAGCTTCAGCGCATCGCCAAGCCCGGAGACGTGATTTTGTTTAAGGGCAGCCGGGGAATGCACATGGAGCATGTGCTGGAAGCCTTTATGAAATATGAGAAAGACCTGAACGGAGGAGATCCTACATGATCCGAGTAATTGTAATGGCGGTCATCAGCTTTGTGACCGCGGCGCTGCTGGGCCATTTTCTGCTGCCGGTGCTGCGGGCCCTGAAGGCCGGCCAGTCCGTGCGTTCCATCGGCCCCACCTGGCACAACAACAAGGCCGGTACGCCCCTGATGATGGGCCTGATGTTTATTGGCAGCTGCCTGGTTTGTCTGCTGCTGAATCTGCCCAATACCCAGGAGTTCAGCGCCATTTATGTGTTTATTCTGGCCTTCTGCTTTGGTGCCATCGGTTTCCTGGATGACTACTGCAAGGTCCGCAACAGACGGGACATGGGCCTGACGGCCCTGCAAAAATCCCTTTTGCAGGCGGCGGTTTCCGCGGTGTTCCTGTATAGGCTGTATATGCAGGGCATCCTGACCTGCGATCTGTACATTCCCTTTGCCAATGTCCGCTTCTTTATTTCCCCCGCGGTCTATCTGCTGCTGTCCCTGTTCATCATGGTGGGCACGGTGAACGCCGTGAACCTGACCGACGGCATTGACGGCCTCAGCGCCTCCGTGACCATCCCTGTCATGGTGTTCTTCGCTGCCGCCGCTCTGGCGGTGGACCGGGAGGAGCTGGCGGTGCTTCCGGCAGCCATGATCGGAGGACTGCTGGCATTCCTGGGTCTCAACTGGCACCCTGCCAAGGCCTTCATGGGTGACACCGGCTCTTTGTTCATGGGCGGCGTGGTCTGCGGCCTGGCTTACGCCATGGATATGCCCCTGGTGCTGGTGTTTGTAGGCTTTGTCTACCTGGTAGAGACCCTTTCCGTGATTTTGCAGGTGAGCTATTTCAAGCTGACCCACGGCAAGCGGCTGTTTAAAATGAGCCCCATCCACCATCATTTCGAAATGAGTGGCTGGAAGGAAGAAAAGATCGTGCTGAGCTTTGCGGGGGTATCCGCGCTCATGTGCATCGTGGCCTGGCTGGGCATCTCCGGCCTGGTTCGGTAAAACCGTCTGCTTTTATCCGGGGGAAAGGAGCGCAGTATGGCGGAAAGAATCCTTTCTGCCAAAGAGGACCGTGGGTGTTCCCTCGGAGGAAGTGTTGACTATCCCTTCTTGACCCTGACGCTCCTGCTGCTGACGGTGGGGCTTGCGGTACTCTATTCCGCCAGCGCCGCCCAAAGTGCCTATGATACCGGCGGGGCCACCTCCACCCGGTATTTGCAGCGTCAGGCGGTGTGCGCCGGGCTGGGGCTTCTGGCCATGTACGGCTTCAGCCGGGTACCGGCAAGGGTTTGGTACCGGCTGGCCTGGCCCTGTTATTGGCTGAGCATTTTGCTGCTGCTAAGCGTCCTTGTGGCGGGCCAGCAGGTCAACGGGGCCAGACGCTGGATTAATATCGGAGGGCTTCAGTTTCAGCCCTCGGAAATTGCGAAATTTACCCTTATTCTGCTTCTTTCCAGGTTGAGCAGCAACTATGGAGAGAAGGCCGCCCGGTTTCGCTACGGCGTTCTGGGCTTCGGCGGGGCTTTGCTGGGGATTCTCATCCCCCTGGCCCTGGAAAAGCATTTAAGCGCCATTATGCTTCTGGGACTGGTGGCTGTGGTGATGATGTACATCGCGGGAACCCGTCCCAAGTGGCTTGCGCTGGGGGCTGCCGGCGCGGTGGTATTTTTGCTGGTGTATATCCGCTTTATGGGCTACGCCGGAGACCGGGTCACCGCCTGGCGGAACCCGGAATTAGACCCCGGGGACACGGGGTATCAGATTTTGCAGTCCCTGTATGCCATCGGCTCCGGCGGTGTTTTCGGCCTGGGCTTTGGCAAGAGCAGACAGAAATATCTGTATCTGCCCTTTCAGTATAACGATTATATCTTTGCCATCGTCTGCGAGGAGCTGGGCCTGGTTGGTGCCTGCGGCATCATCTTCCTGTACGCTCTGCTGCTTCTGCGGGGATACCGGATCGCCCGAAGGGCAGATAACCGATTTTCAACGGTTCTGGCCGCCGGGCTTGTGACCCTCATTGCCGTGCAGACCATTTTAAACTTGTGTGTTGTCACGAACCTTCTGCCCTCTACCGGCATTGCGCTGCCGTTTTTCTCCTACGGAGGAACGGCCCTGGCAGTGAATCTGGGGGAAATGGGGATCGTGCTGAATATATCCCGTTCCGGGAACAATCGAACCATCAGGAGGAAAGACTATTGAATCTGGTATTTACCTGCGGCGGTACCGCCGGACATATCAATCCTGCCATTGCTATTGCCAACGAAATGCGGCGGCGTGATCCGGACTGCCGGGTGCTCTTCATCGGTGCCGTAGGCCATATGGAGGAAAAGCTGGTGCCCCAGGCAGGCTTTGAGCTGAAAACCCTGCCCGGCTCCGGTCTGAGCCGGAAAAAGAACCTTGCGGGGATCAAGCAGAACATCCACGCCGTCAACTGCGTGCTGCAGGCGGTGAAGGAGTGCAAGAAGATTTTCCGGGAATTTAAGCCCGACGTGATCATCGGCACCGGCGGCTACGCCAGCTTCCCGGCCCTCTACGCCGGAAGCAAAATGGGCATTCCCACCTGCGTCCATGAGTCCAATGCCGTCCCCGGTGTGACCACCAAGATGATCGCAAAGCGGGCCAGCCGGGTGCTGGTGGCCTTTGAAGAAAGCGTCCGCTATTACGATGACCCCCAGAAGGTGGAAGTGGTGGGCATGCCCGTGCAGCAGGGCTTTATCTACAACGACAAAAAGAAGGCCCGGCAGGAGCTGGGGCTGACCGATGAATTCGTGGTGCTCTCCGCCTTCGGAAGCCTGGGGGCCAAGCACATGAATGAGATCATGGCGGACCTTTTTGTGCTGGAAAAGGAAGCGGGTTATCCCTTCCACCACATCCACGCCACCGGCGGCTTTGGCTGGGAGTGGATGCCGGAGCTGGTCAAAAAGGATGGGGTGGACCTGCCCCATACCCCCAGCATCGATATGCGGGAATATATTTACGATATGCCGGTGGAAATGGCGGCGGCGGATGTGGTCATCAGCCGGTCCGGCGCGGCCACCTGCAATGAGATCGGTGTCTCCGGCACCCCCAGCATTCTGATTCCCTCGCCCAACGTGACCAACAACCATCAGGAGCACAACGCAAGAGTCTTGTCCGACAAGGATGCCGCCGTCACGGTTCTGGAAAAGGACTGCACGGCAAAGGTTCTGTTTGATGAGATTCTGGGCTTGCTCCATGACCCGGACAGACGGGAGACCATGAGCAAGACCCTTCGCGGCATGGTCCGTCTGGACTCCACCCAGAGGATCTGCGACATTGTGGAGGAGCTGAGCCGGAAGTAAGCCCCAGAGCCCCCAGGAGGAAACAATAATGGATACGAATGAAAATACCGGGTTCCAGACCCCGGAAGGGCAGGAACCGACCCAAAAGGCACCGCCCAGCCCTACCCCCCGGGCCAGTGCCCCCAAAATGGACGGTGTCAGCGCCGGCGGACGGCCCCGCCGCCCGGATGTCGGGGAGGCGCAAAAGAAGAAAGCGGCGCCCCAGCAGAAAAAGCGGCCCGCAGCCCCGGAAGAAACACCGACGGCCCAAAAGCCCCGCCGTTCTGCCGAGCAGCCCCGGAAGGCCTCCGGCGCCGAGCAGCCCCGGAAGCCCCGGAAGGCGGCCCAGGCGGAGCAACCCAAAAGACCCCGGAGCGCCGCGCCTGCGGAAGGACAGGCCCCCCGCCGCAAACCGGCCCAGGAGGCCGCGGAGCCCCGGAAAAAGCAGCCCGCCCGGAAGAAAAACACCGGCACCGGAGACTCCGGCTACCAGCCCTACCGCCAGGCGGGGAAGCGGAAAAAGGCCCAGCGTTCCATGAACGTCAAGACCTTCTTCTCTGCCCAGAACCCGGTGCTTCGCTGGTTTGAGCGGGTCCGGTACAACAAAGACAGCTTTGCGGAGGATTCCGATATTGCCAAGCAGCGCCGCCAGCGCCGGGAGGCGGAGAAGGAAAAGCGCCGCAGGCGCCAGAGCGTTTTCAGCAGCCCCGCGGTGATCTACACCCAGCCCGCCGCCTTTAACCGGGACCGGCTACTGGTGCAGCTCATGACGGTGCTGGCAGTGGTGGCAGCCCTCATGGTCGGCCTTTCCCTGTTCTTTAAGGTCAAGGTCATTACGGTTTCCGGTACCGGCGTCTACAGCCCCTATACCATTCAGGAGGCCTCCGGCATTTCCGAGGGAGAGAACCTGCTGACCCTGGGCAGAAACCGGGCCGCCAGCCAGATTCTGGCCAAGCTTCCCTATGTAAAAAGTGTTAGAATTGGAATAAAACTACCGGATACGGTTAATATTGAGATTGTGGAAGATGACGTGGCCTATGCCATCCAGTCCAATACGGGCATCTGGTGGCTCATGAACTCCCAGGGCAAGGTCACGGAGATGGTCAACAATTCCATCGCCAAAAACTACACCCAGGTTCTGGGCGTGACCCTGATGGACCCGGCGGTAGGGGCCATCGGCGTGGCCACGGAGCTGACGGCGGATCAGACCGCCACGGTCCAGGAGACTACGGAGGGGGAGACGGAGCCCGAGACCACCGCCGCGACCCTTCCCACCACGGGAACCACCGCCGCCGTTACCGGCGCCCAGAAGCTTGCCGCCGCCCTGGAAATCCTTACGGCCATGGAGGATGACGACATCGTCGGTGCCGTGGCCAGCGTGGACGTGTCCCGGTTGGATGACATCGTTTTGTGGTACGGCACCCAGTACCAGGTGAACCTGGGGGATGCCAACGACCCTGCCCATACCCTGAGCTACAAGGTGGCCTGCATGTATGATGCCATCCTGCAAATGACGGACTATACGGCGGGAATTTTGGACGTAAGCTTCACGACCTGGGAAAATCAGGTGGCGCTGACCCCCTTTAGTTGAGGAAGAAGGGCATCCGCCAAAGAAAATCGTGAAATTTTTGTGGTTTTCTCAGATTTTCTATTGACCAATCTGAAAATACAAGCTAAAATAGAAAGGCACGATTAATATACTATGGCGAAGAGTTCTCGCAAAAGCTGCGAAAAGATACATAGGAGGAAAGAATGTATGTCTGAAACCATTCAGGATCGCGTTGTCAAGATCAAGGTGATCGGTGTCGGCGGCGCTGGTAATAATGTTATCAACCGGATGATCGAGTCCGGTGTGAACGGTGTGGATTTTGTTGTTGTCAATACGGATAAGCAGGACCTGAACAAGTCCACCTGCAAGAACAAGGTCCAGATCGGTGAAAAGCTGACCGGCGGTATGGGTGCCGGCTCCAAGCCGGAGGTGGGCAGAAAGTCCGCCGAGGAAAGCCGTGCCGCCATTGCGCAGATCCTGGAGGGGACCGACATGGTATTCATCACCGCTGGTATGGGCGGCGGTACCGGCACCGGTGCCGCTCCTGTGGTGGCGGAGCTGGCCCACGAGGCCGGCATCCTGACCGTGGGCGTGGTGACCAAGCCCTTCAAGTTTGAGGGTGCCAACCGGATGCGTCAGGCGGAGCAGGGCATCAGCGACCTGAAGGGAAAGGTGGACTCCCTGATCATCATCCCCAATGACCGGCTCAAGTATGTAACGGACCAGAAGATCACCTTTGCCAACGCCTTCGGCATTGCCGACGATGTGCTCAAGCAGGCTGTGACCTCCATTTCCGAGCTGGTGGGCTTCTCCAAGAATGTCATCATCAACCTGGACTTTGCCGACGTTTCCGCCGTCATGCGGGAGGCCGGCCGGGCCCATATGGGCGTGGGCACCGCTTCCGGCCGGGAGAAGGCCGAGAACGCCGCCACCGCCGCCGTTTCCAGCCCCCTGCTGGAGACCTCCATCAACGGCGCTACCGGTGTGCTGATCAACATCACCGGTTCCTCCGAAATGACCCTGGACGACGTGGAGACCGCCGCCGGGATCGTTCAGGAGGCCGCCAACCCTGATGCCAACATCATCTTCGGCGCCACCTCTACGGATTCCTGCCAGGATGAAATGCGGGTCACCGTCATCGCCACCGGTTTCGAGAACGCCGAGGGCGGCTACATGCCCAAGGCCAAGGCCGGTGCCGTAAGCCCCGCCGATGATATTGGGGCCCCTCTGGCCGGAACCCAGAAGCCGGTGAAGTCCGGGGACATCAGCGACATTGACGAGATTTTCAGCATTTTTAAGAGATAACACAAAGAGCATCCCGACCCCTGGGGGCGGGATGCTTTTTCTTGGAGGTACTATGGGTGCATATGAGGCGCTGGCCGCCAGCTATGACCGACTGACAAACGATGTGGACTACGCCGCCACCGTGGCCTTTTACTGGGAAATTCTGAAAAAAGAAGGGGTCGTGCCCCGGTCTGCCGTGGACCTGGCCTGCGGCACCGGCTCCGTCACCGCCCTGCTGTGCCAAAGGGGCATTCCCACCGTGGGGGTGGACCTGTCAGAGGAAATGCTCACCGTGGCCCAGCAGAAGACCATGGATTTAACCCCCCGGCCCTTCTTTTCCTGCCAGCCTTTGGAGCGGCTGCGGCTTCCCAGAGGGGTAGACCTGGCGGTCTGCGCCCTGGACAGTCTGGATTACATCACAGACCCCCGGGCCTGTCAGGAGGCCATCAGGCGGGTCTACCGGGTGCTGAATCCCGGTGGCGTTTTTATTTTTGATGTCAACACCCCGGAAAAGCTCCGGGCCATGGACGGCCAGGTGTTTCTGGACGAGGACGGGGATGTCTACTGCGTCTGGCGGGGAGAATTTGACGAAGAAACCAACATCTGCTCCTACGGCATGGACCTGTTCCAGCGCCAAGGGAAGCTCTGGCACCGCTCCTTTGAGGAGCACCGGGAGTATGCCTACTCCGCCGAGCAGCTGCGGACATACTTAAAACAGGCGGGCTTTACCCACATCGGGGTCTACGCCGACCGGAAAATGGAAGACCCGGCGCCGGGCGAACAGAGAATTTATTTCAAAGCGAGAAAGGGAATACGAAAATGAGCGATTATTTGGTTCGCGGCATGAGCATGGACGGCTTCGTGAAGGTCTGTGCCATCTGCTCTACGGAGTTGGTCCGCCGGGGGGCAGAGATCCAGAAAACCACCCCCAACGCAACGGCGGCCTTTGGACGGGCTCTGACGGCGGCTTCCATGATGGGCAACATGCAGAAGGTGGAAAACGGCTCCATGACCCTGCAGATCCGGGGCGGCGGCCCCATTGGCACTATTACCGTGGTATCCGATGCCACCGGCAATGTCCGGGGCTGCGTTACGGAGCCCCGGGTGCCCCTGGTTGAAAAGTGCCCCGGAAAGCTGGACGTGGGGGCCACCGTGGGCACCGACGGCACCCTGACGGTGATCCGGGACCTGCAGATGAAAGAGCCCTATGTGGGCTCCGTGGAGCTGGTCACCGGGGAGATCGGTGACGATGTGACGGCCTACTTTGCCCAGAGCGAGCAGGTGCCCACCGCCTGCGCCCTGGGGGTGCTGGTGGACCGGGACCACTCCGTAAAGGTGGCGGGAGGGTACCTCATCCAGCTGCTGCCCGGGGCTCCGGAGGAGACCATCAGTAACCTGGAAATGGGCATCCGCCGGGCAGGGGCCGTGACCCCCATGCTGGAAGCGGGGCTTTCCCCGGAGGACATCCTGGGCCAGGTCTGCGGCGATCTGGGTGTGGTGTTCATGGAAACGGTGCCTGTCGCATACAAGTGCTATTGCAGCCGGGAGCGGGTAGAGCAGGCCCTCATCAGCCTGGGAAGAAAGGAACTGGAGGACATCGCCCGGGAGGGAAAGCCCTTCCCGGTGGAATGTCAGTTTTGTGACACGGAGTATACCTTCACCCCGGAGGATATTCGGGAACTGCTTGGAAAAATCTAAAATCACAGGGGAAAGCCCGGAAATACCTGGGCTTTCCTACTCAAAAAGTTTTTTGAAAAAATTAGCATTTTTTGCTTGACAAAGCGGTGCTGTTCGTGTATAATGTGCCATGTCGCTGGTGAGCGGCTGAAAACAACAGCCACTTACTTATCGTCGGGAGCATAGCTCAGCTGGGAGAGCATCTGCCTTACAAGCAGGAGGTCATAGGTTCGAGCCCTATTGTTCCCACCAAATATCTGGCCCGGTGGTGCAGTCGGTTAGCACGCCAGCCTGTCACGCTGGAGGTCGACGGTTCGAGTCCGTTCCGGGTCGCCAATTTCATTTCTTCGCATCTGCGCAATACCGATTGCGCAAGACGCCTCTGTAGCTCAGTAGGTAGAGCAGCGGACTGAAAATCCGCGTGTCGTTGGTTCGATTCCGACC
>CAKTNS010000009.1 GCA_934589225.1 uncultured Oscillospiraceae bacterium | reverse complement strand
ACACCTCGCTATTGTTCTAAAAGAACAAGCTGCTCATCGACTTATAAACAAACGGAATATACATACAAAACAAAGTATATTGCTTCCCAAATATTTTAAAGAAAAGCGTACCACTATTTTTAATGATACGCTCACCATTATTAAATCACTTCAAAATGCTTCAATGCATCCTTTATCGCTTCCACTTTCTCCGCTGTCGGATGTTTCCTCGGCTGTTTCAATTCTTCTACCGCATTAGGAGCATCATACATTGGCAAGCCTAAATCTCTCTTTACCTCTGCGATATATGCGGTATGTACTTTGAAGCCGTATTTAGCTTCTATGTACTCCTTTATCATTTTGTAGGTCACTCGTTCTTTGGGCTTATAGCTTTCGGCTCTTTTAGCGATATTATCAAGCGGAACTTTTCCCTCACCCTCACCAAACTCAACTTTTACGTTGATATGTCCGTCTGGCTTTTTGTGGGAAAGCAGTACTACCGTCTCAACATGGCACGATACCTTCTGATTGATGTCAGGCATTGTGCCTGTTCGCGGAAACATATCCTGTCAAAACGGAAACATGTCCACACCTTCTGAAACCGCGCATTCACAGCTGCAAACAGATGCAATCTATGGCAAAATTGACATCCACATCACGGTCTTAACCACCCCAGTCTATGGGAACAAGTCAGCATAAGGTCTTTTCTGCCTATATAATGCAAGGTAAGTTTACACTGCCGCTCCCTGCCACTGTCTCGACCGTTGAGACAGTGAAGAACGCTCAACTCCTACACAATTCATCCGCTCTGACCACGAATTTGCCTTACACTCGCAGGGAGTTGAGTTGCCAGATTTCACCGTCTCGACCTGGTATCCGGTCATTATTTTATCGGTATTACATGTGCCCTAGCTTCCATTAGATTTGAACTATCCGGAAATTCCGAATAGTTCATTTAAACTAATTTGCGAATTGGGTAGATACTGTTTTTCCAATTTCGTCCTGTGAATAACCGCTGCCAGCAGTTATCCAAAATTATCGGATAACTGAACCCTCTTGTAATTATAAACCTTTCCTTATTTTTCAAGCATTTTTATCATTCGCTGAACAATACGTTCAACCTGCCCGGATTCCACTCTCTGATCAAAAGCGCCATTACAAAAATAATCTTCTCGCAATAGCATCGTCAACAAAGCTGAACACAAATCATAGTCAGCGCATTCCAGGCGTTTTAACTCTTCGTTACAATTTACAGGCCCTGTGGTCATGTAATCCCAGTAGTTTGTTTTTAGGTCACCAGTCTCTTCAAGCACCTCATAGCTATTGGTAACATTTATATTTGAGAGCAACTGCCTAAACTTCATTATCTTTTCTTCGTTTGTCATCCCTTGCTCCTCTCCGGTAAATCAAAGTACGTTTCCGCAATGATATTCAGTTGCTTAGCAATATCCGAAAATGGCAAATTCAAGTCCAATGTTCTGACGGTAATCTGGTTACCATGCATTTGATACACGTTGTCCGGTTGAATCTCTTCTTCCGTTTTTGCATACAGCAACATCCCGGAAACCTTGTGATCTTCATCTCCAAATTCATAATCGCGATTCTTCACATACGTGAATATCTGGTACATATTATTTGAATGGAGCGTATGTTTGTCATACTGCGCTTGAGTTGTATGACTATAATATTTCGCATCAATAATCAGTACGGTATTACCTTTTTGCAGATGAATATCACTCTGCATTACCGGCAGCATCGTTCTGATTCCGTCGTCCACAGACCATGGTATCTGAGAGGCACTGACTGACAGTTCCGGAAAATGCTTACTGTAATATTCAAGAATAAATTTCTCGTACAGCCTACACATACGTTGCTCATCCACAAAAGATGCAAGCCTATACTCTCCAGCATCTGTTGTGATAAGCATACCCTCAATTATCAGCTGGCAAATACTTATAAGCATCCTGTAAGTCTGATTATTTCGCTGAAATCTAATTGATGACCATCGTATGGAGGTCGGCTCAAGTATATCGACATTAGAAAAGAACAACATCTTCTTTTTCAGATCATCCTTGTACTCCGCCTTAACCTTTGCATTTCGCAGTAACAGCATAACCGTCGTCTTAATTATTTGATTGAAAAGATTATTCTCAGACAACTCATCATAATCACATGTCAGTAACTGCTTACGTACCAGTCGATTATTAATTGTTCCTGGCATGTTAATCTTTCCACGCATTACCGGGAGTTCCTCCTGACGGTTTATATACTCCCGGTAGAGGCCTTGTTTCAGCTGAAATCCAATCCCCCTTGCAAGAATCGCAGCCAATAAATCATACATCTCGTCAAACGATTCAACTGCTACATCATCGTAGTTTTCCTGATTCAACGTTTGAAAAGCATAGGACAGCATATAATATATATTTTTGATGAATATGCTCTTATCTTTTGTCATTGAAATACACCGTGTAAGATGTTCTCCCACCGCTGTAACTTTGAACTTTCATCAAACCAGTATTCACTGAGCATCGGTAAAATATCAAAATCAACAACGTCCTTCATCCATTCTTCTGTGCAGTCATCCGCATTACAGAAATAGCTATGCCCTATGCAGAAGCCTTTACCCAGAGACTTATCCTGAGCTATTTCCTTGTTGAGTTCCTTAATACGCTCAATGAGAGTGTTGAATGTTTCATTTGCAAAGCTATTCTGATAATTGATAAATCCCTCCGAATCAAAACCTGGTTCCATATCGAAAAAGCTGAATCTACGTCTTAATGCATAATCAATCATTGCCAGACTTCGGTCTGCGGTATTCATCATTCCGATAATATGTAATCTCTTAGGAACCGAAAAGCTCAGGCCATTATATGCAAGCGTTGCTTTTTTATCTCGATAATCTGCCTCTATCAGCATCAGCAGTTCTCCGAAAATCTTACTCATGTTTCCACGGTTGATTTCATCTATGATGAAGAAATAGTCTTTATCTGGATGGTTTGCAGCCTTTTGGCAAAAACGATAGAAAATACCATATTTTAGTTCAAATCCATTTTCCACAGGCTTATAGCCCATCATGAAATCTTCATAAGAATAATTCTGATGGAACTGAACAAATTCGATACGATCATCATCTTTTTCACCCATCACAGAGTAGGCTAATCTTTTAGCTGCAAATGTCTTTCCAACTCCTGGTGCTCCTTGCAGAATAATGTTCTTTTTCTTTTTCAGAACCGCTGCAAGCCTATCGTATTTGGCTTCTGTCATATAGACTTCTCTTAAAAAATCTGTTTTCGTATATTCGGTATTACCTTTCCCTGACGGAGCCGGATTTTCCTCTCGGATCATGTCGATGATAAAATCATATTCTCCGCGTGTAAGCTTAAACAAGCTGCCCTGTGTCATAGAGAAATATTCCATCTTCTCAAGCTCTGAGCAGTCTTTCAACGTCGAAAAATCAATAGGAGAGGACAGGCCTTCTACTTTCTCAAAATAGATTTTTTGCCCATCTTGCTCCGCACTAACGCGCAGAATTGCAACGATCTGCTTTACCGGTGTCGATTCATAACCAATTACCATATCGCCAGCCTTAGCATCTAAAAAGTTCTGAAAAATTCTGCGTTTATTTCCATTGTCGTTATAAAGGGTATAGTCCTGAACCTCACCAATTGGCATACTGGACATACTCCATATTTTAGGATTTGCATTTAAAAACCAGTAGCGCAACCCTGATGTATCATTCTTCAGAAGTTCTTCTTTTGTAATGTCAAAATAAGGCTTTAAGATATAGTCTTCAAAGAGCTGTGTTTCACTTTTGGGAACAACAATGCAAGTCGAGTTCTCGTTTGGCGTCCACCACTTTTTATTTCCAGAATAGGCACTTGTATCACGAGACTCCGTAATAACCGTGTAACTTCTCTCATACCAGCCATCCTGCTTTTCTGGATTTTCATTTACTTCATCCGAATCAATACGTCCCAAAATCCGTATGCTGTTTCCACGGCACAAATAGAAGAAATCACCTTTCTTCATTGTAGCCATAAAATCTTCGCCCTGAGATACTTTTGATTTACCCTTTGCAGCAGTATCCTTATGCACCACAATTACGTGTCTTTTTTCAAATGCTGCTGCCTCTACATCAGAAATACAGTCATTACCATGGCTTATCTTCCAGAAATTAGGTTCTAAATTTGCATACAAATTCACCTTAGACAAATCAACTCGTCCAAGAGCTTCTGCAAGCTCATCTCTAAGCTTCCAAACATAAGATCCTTCTTCATCCTTCTTGGCAGCCTTGCCAACATAAAGAACTGGCCACCATTTACTTTCATCGTTGTCCCGCGACATGATTGGGCAGTTTGTTTTATTTACAATCCTTCTAGCCAACGCTGATGATCCTGAATTATAGAAATTCTTGCTTTCACCGTATTTTATCGCAAGCTGAGTACAGGTAGCCTTCCCTCCATAATCAAGAATACGCTTCATTATTTCAAGGCTACTGTCTGTAAATATATCTGCATCATTAAGCAATACTTCCCAATCATCGACTGATAATGCAGGAGTATAATCTGTCGGCCACCATTCATCTGATGTCGGTGCAGATTCATCTTTATTCAGGTATCTACTTATAAAGAATCCAACATCAATTGTCAGTGTTTTTAATTCTGGATCTGGATAGCACGTTCCCGTTATTTGTGATGCAAGCATATTTTTGAGTTCTTCATCTTGCTTCAACTCGTCACAGATTTCATTATAGAAAGCAAAAAAATTACGAATGTTATCTGCATACGCACCCTTTTTGAACGTATAATCGCTTTCCAGCTCATTGGAAACTGCCTTGATCTCTGTAAGTTTATAAATGTAATACTTATCCGGATAACGCAGCCACAAATAGGTGCATATCGCATTCTCATACTGATAATGCTGTGCCGCGCCATTGCCATATCTTTCGAGAAGGCTATTCGATTTCTGCTTGAAGGAGTCGATACGTTCATACACATCTTTGCCTTCATCAAAGAGCTCGATGAACATTGCTCTGACTTCTTCCTGAGCTATCTCCGCAAACTTGATAATCATTTTGGCCGGAAAGTTATTTACTGAAGCCAGCAGATTGCCAGTCTGCGATAACGCCTTTGTAAGCATTGCTGCAAAATCATCCGCATTTACATCCCAGTTCACCTGAAAGCATTTCACAGCTTCCCACTTATATTTTTCGTCTGGCCACTGTGTCTGTATAAATCGTTTCTTGTATTCAACAAGCGCTGACTTTAATCGCATTTTATTGAACATTACAAATCACCACCTATTTTTCTTTTACATGTGCGATGTTCAGAGAAGAGACATTTATACCATGTTGCTTCTGCACATATGCCTTGATTTCCGCATAGGTAGCTCGGCCAAAGGTCTTTGGTCTGACGGCTTTTGGAAAAGCGTTTTCCTTGGGCTTCACATCGGGAATCGGTGTGTGGGGGATTTCCCCCAATTCCTCCATATCCAGCGTGATGTCGATATGTCCGTCCACCTTTTCCCTCAGGAAAAGAACTACCGTCTCCACATGGCTGCACCTAGGAAACAAATCCGCTGCCACCACCTGTTCTACCCGGAAGCCTTGGGATTTTAGGAGGGCGGTGTCACGGGCCAGGGTGGCGGGGTCGCAGGAGACGTAGACCAGGCGTTTGGGGGACATTTGGGCGATGGCCTCGATGGCATCCTGGCTCAGGCCCTTTCTTGGGGGGTCTACGGTGATGATATCCGGGCGGATGCCCTCTTTTTGCAGGCGCAGGGCGGCTTGTCCTGCGTCGGCGCAGAAGAATTCGGCGTTTTCAATGCCGTTGCGCCGGGCGTTGTCTTTGGCGTCTTCAATAGCCTGGGGGACCACCTCCACGCCGAGGACCTTTCCGGCCTTTCCGGCCATGGCCAGGGTGATGGTACCCACGCCGCAGTAGAGGTCCAGCACCAGGTCGTCCTTGGTGATGTCTGCCAGGGTGATGGCGGTTTCGTAGAGCCGCTGGGCCTGGTGGTGGTTTACCTGGTAGAAAGACCGGGCGGAGAGCCGGAAATTCAGGCCGCAGAGGGTATCTTCAATGAAGCCGGGGCCGTAGAGGGTCACAAACCGGTCTCCCAGCACGGCGTTGCCGGTCTTTGTATTGATGCTGAGAACCAGGGTGGTAAAGCCCGGTACGGCTTTGAAACTTTCGATCAGGGTCTTGATTTTGGGCAGACCTTCCCCGTTGACCACCAGGCAGACCAAAACTTCACCGGACACGGCCCCCCGGCGGACGTAAATATGCCGCAGCAGCCCCCGGTGGGTCTCCTCGTCATAGACCGGGACGCGGTTTTGGTTTACATAATCCATCACAATGGATTTGACCCGGTCCGTCTCCTCCGGCAAAATCAGACAGCGGCTGTTTTCCACCACCTGATGGGTGCCCGCCCGGAAAAATCCGGCATAGGCCCGGCCCTTCTGGCTGGCCACGGGGTACTGGGCCTTGTTCCGGTAGCCATAGCAGGTGGGTGCCTCCAAAATAGGCACCCCATCCAGCTGTTCGCCGCCTATGCGGTTGAGACAGCTCCGCACCCGCTCCGCTTTCAGGCGGCACTCCTCCTCATAGTCCATGTGCCAGAAATCGCAGCCCCCGCAGAGCTTGGCCACCGGGCAGACCCGGTTCACCCGATGAGGGGATTTTTCCAGAATTTCCGTGATTTTTCCTGCGGCCCAGGTCTTCCGCGCCAGGGTGATTTTCAGCCGCACCCGCTCCCCGGCGATGGCATTGGGCACAAACACGGCGCAGCCCTCAATATGGGCAACGCCCTGACCCTCGGCGGTATAGTCGGTGATCTGTGCTTCATAAATCTGATTTTTGATTAGCATAGTGTCTCCTTGGAAGGGAACTCCCCACAGTTTATTTGTATCACTATATCATATTCTGCCGCCGGGGTAAAGGAAGTCTTGCGAAATTCCGGCAAAAATGTTAGAATAAGGCCAATATATTGAAGAAGGAGGGGCCTATATGGATTATACCCAATGCCGCCTGTGCCCCAGAAATTGTGGGGTAGACCGCACCGCCGTGGAGCGGGGCTTCTGCGGCTGCCCGGGTACCGCCCTGGTGGCCAAAACCATGCTCCATAAATGGGAAGAACCGGCCCTGGCCGGGTCCGGCGGCAGCGGGGCGGTGTTTTTTGGAGGCTGCACCCTGGGCTGCTCCTATTGCCAGAACGCCGCCATCAGCCGCAAACCCACCGGGCGGCCTGTGGATTCCCGGGAGCTTCGGGGGCTGTTTGAGGAACTGATCGCCCAGGGGGCGGAGAACATCGATTTGGTGACCCCCACCCAGTTTCTGCCCACCATCCTCCCGGCCCTGAGCCCCAAGCTGCCGGTGCCGGTGGTCTACAACTGCGGGGGCTATGAAAGCGTCCAGACCCTGAAAGCCCTGGAGGGCCACATAGACATCTATCTGCCGGACCTCAAATACGCCACCCCCGCCCTGGGCCGCAGCCTGTCCAAGGCGGCGGATTACTTTCCCCGGGCCACGGAGGCCATCCGGGAAATGGTCCGCCAGACCGGCCCCGTAACGTGGCAGGGGGAGAAAATTCTCCGGGGCACCGTGATCCGCCACCTGATTCTGCCGGGACAGGTGGAAAACTCCCTGAAAGTCCTGGACTGGATCGGTGAAACCTTCCGCCCCGGGGAGGTCCTGGTGAGCCTCATGCGCCAATACACCCCGCTGGGCAATCAGACGCCTCCCATGGACCGGCGGATCACCGACGAAGAATACGACGCGGTGCTGAGCTGGATGTTCCTCAACGACCTGGAGGGCTTCACCCAGGAAGCCCAGGCCGCCGACCGGGGGTTTATTCCGGATTTTTAAAATGAACCGCCCGCACCGGGCGCGCCAAAAAAGCCTGTGTACCGCATGTCTGCGATGCACAGGCTGTCTTTTTGATGTGCCGGAAGCGGTTGGAGGTGGAAGGGCTATCCGACGAAGCTATACTCGATGGTGTCGGCCCAGCGGTAATAGAAAGTGGTGTTTTCCTCCAGGCCGGAGCGAAGCTCTACAAGGCTGCCGTCGGAGATGCCGGTTTGGATTTCCGTCAGGCCGGACAATGTGTCGGTTTTCTCGTCATAGGCGGTGTAGAGCCAGGACTTGCCGCCTTCAAAGACGATGGCTTCCGCCGGGACGGTGGGCAGGGGTTGGGACTGGGCGGTGGTGATCTTCACCGAGGCATTCATGCCGGAGAGCATGGACTCTTGCCTTGGGATGGTCACGGTGACGGTATACTTGGTATTGCCGCCGGAATTGACCCCGTAGGCGTTGATTTTGGTAACGCTTCCGGTGAACTCCTGACCGGGCAGGGCATCCAGGGAGACCTTTGCGGCCATGCCGACCTGCAAGGAGAGGATGTCCAGCTCGTCCACCTGGATGTCCACGGTCATTTCCTCCTCGGGGATGATGGAGGCCACATCCTGGGTTTCCGTGTCGTAGCTGTCATAGGCGGTCTGGCTATTCTGGGAGGACATTCCCGCCATACCGCCGGCGAGTCCGGACATGCCGGACATGCTGCTCGCCATTCCGGCCAGCATGGAGTTCATGTCCAAGGCACCCCCTGGGCTGCTCTGGGGCAGGCCACCGGTTCCCTCGGGGGCGGGGGCGGCGTTGTGCTGGAAAACCAGCAGACCGTTTCCAATGAGGATGGAGTCCCCGGCGGCAATCTGGCTGCTGTCGCTGTCCGTCCAGCCGGAGCCGGTACTTTCTTTCACCGTCAGCCCTGCCGGATCAAGAGGCATGTCAGAGCCCCCCGGGGCGGCCAGAGCGGGCAGGGTGCCGCCCTCGGTGACCACCATGGTCCCCTGGGGCACATAGTTGATGCCGCCCTCAACGGAGCGAACATAGCCCAGGGTGTATTCCGCCCCTTCCGGCTGGGTAGGCTGGGTCGGCTGCTCATCGCTGCCTTCACCGCCGGATCCCGAACCGCCGGTGCTGCCTTCATTGCCGCTTCCCTCGCTGCCGCCCTCCGGGGCGGGAGGGGTTTCGCCGGGGGCTGCCTCCAGCCGGGTTCCGGGCAGCTCCTTCCAGCCGGGGCTTGCCTGGCTCCGGGGGGCGGCGGCCAGGGCCTCCAGGGGCAGACTGCCGTCCAGGCCGGATACCAGGCCGTCATCGGTGGCGTAGAGAATGCCGTCCTTGGAGAGCTTTACAAGCATCTCCATCTGCTCTTCCAGCTCTTCCCGGCGGGAGAGCAGCTTTTCATATTCCGGGGTATGGCCGGTGTCCTTTAAAGAAATCAGGGTGGTTCCCCCGTAGATCTTTTGATTTTCCTTGACGGAAATCGCGGAAACCGTGCCGTAGGCCCCGGTGAGCCGCAGCATGCTGTGGATATAGAGGGTGCCCTGACCCAAAAATTCCCCGGTGTCCCCTGTGACGGTGACCGGGTCCCCCACCGGGGCGGTCTCGTCGGACAGGGTCACAATGCTGGTGTTTTCGGTAATGCTCTCCACCGTGCCGGGGAGCTGGCAGCCGTCCGAAAGGGTCACGGTGACGCTTTGGCCCACAGGCAGGGTGCCTTCCAGCTCCGCCGCCATGAGCCCATCCAGGGACAGAAGCATCAGGGCCCCCTGGTCATACATGGTGTCGGCAGCGCTGCTGCCCACCTGGACATAGATTTTCTTCACCCGCCCGGCGCTGCCGGAACGGATGGAGGAGGAATTGGTTTTCCCCGCCGCGGCGGAAAGGTCCCCGTCCAGCTCTTTCAGCACCTTCTGGAGCTCCGCAATGGCGGAAATGACGGCGGTTTTATCCACCTGGGCAATGGGGTCTCCGGCGCTGACCCGGTCGCCGTTGCTGACGTATCGGGCCTGCACCTCCAGGGTCTTCGGGATGGACAGGGTCTGGCCCTCCTGGGGGGTGAGAATGCCGCCGCCGGAGAGCACCGTGGAAATGGTCTCCTTTTGGGCAACGCCGGAATAGAGCTTGGTGTGAACGGTGGTGACATTGGAGACCCCGGAGGGCAGATTCCCCACCAGCAGGGCCACCGCCAGAATCACGCACAGCCCCGTGACCCATTTGGCCCGGCTGCCCCGGTCCGGAGCCTCCTGTTCTTCAATGTCCGGGGCGGCCATGGTATTTTCGGAAGATTTGTTCTTGAATTTCATTGATTTCTCCTTAACCGCCGTAGTGCAGGGCTTCAATGGGCGGCAGCTTTGCGGCCTTGTTGGCGGGGTACAGGCCGAAGATCACGCCGATGGCAAAGCAGAAGGCCACGGCAATGACCACCACGCCCCATTCCAGGCCAAAGGAAATGCCCATACTGGCCACCATTACGGAAATCAGCCGCAGCACCACCCAGGACAGGAATACGCCGATGGCGCAGCCGATCATGCACAGCACCACGCTTTCCAGCAGGAACTGCTGCAAAATCACCCCACGGCCCGCGCCGATGGCCTTGCGGATGCCGATTTCCCGGGTGCGCTCGGTGACGGTCACCAGCATGATGTTCATAATGCCGATGCCGCCCACGATCAGGGAAATGGCGGCAATGCCGCCCAGCAGCACCGTCAGAATGCCGGTGACATTCTTCATGGCATCCTCCAGCATGTTTTGGGACAGGATGGAAAAGGCATCCTCGTCGTTATCAAACCGCTCCAGCAGCAGCCGCTTCATGGCGCTTTCCGTGGCGGCCATGGTGCCGCCCTGGGGGGCGCTGACGGAGAAGCTGGTAATGGTGGAGGAAACCGTAGAGGACAGCCGCATCAAGGTGGTATAGGGGATGTAGGCCATCATGCTGTTTTTGGTGAGGATCCCCGTCAGGGATTCGTCGTCGTTTTTGAAAATCCCCACAATGGTGAACTTCATGCCGTCCAGGGCGATCTCCTCCCCCAGGCAGTCGGTGTAGCCCACCATGTCCTCGGCGGTCTGCTCCGGAATGACGCAGACGCTGGTGTGGTTTTCCACATCCGCCTGGGTCAGGAACCGGCCCAGAAGGACGGTCTGGCCGTTGATGGGGGCATAGGCCGGGGTGGCGCCGTAAACCGTGACGGTTTTGGTGGTGGAGCCGTATTTTCCGTTGGCGGTGGTGGTGGCGGAGGGGGCTGCCAGACCGATTTGGGGGTCGGTCATCCAGGTGTTCAAGGTATCCAGGGTCACGGGGGCCCCCTTGTCATCGGAAACGGTGACGGTTAAAAGGTTGCTGCCAAGGCTCTCAATGGTGTCTGTCACCGTGCCGGTGGCACCGGAGACCAGGCTCACAAGGATCACCAGGGCCATGACGCCGATGATGATGCCCAGCATGGTGAGGAATGCCCGGAATTTATTGCCGGAAATGGACTTCATGGCCATTTTAAATGCCTGCATCATCCTGCCACCTCCGTAAGCTGTCCGTCCTTGATGCGCACGATGCGGCTGGCCTGCTTGGCCACGTCGTCATCGTGGGTGATCAGGACGATGGTATTGCCCCCCTGGTGCAGCTCGTGGAAAATGTCCATGATTTCCAGGGTGGTTTTAGAATCCAGGTTGCCGGTGGGCTCGTCCGCCAGAATCAGGCTGGGCCGGGTGACGATGGCCCGGGCAATGGCCACCCGCTGCTGCTGGCCGCCGGAGAGCTCCGTGGGCAGGTGCTTGGCCCGCTTTTGCAGGTCCACCCGGGCCAGGGCCTGCTCCACCCGCTCCTTCCGCTCCGACCGGGGGACCTTCTGGTAGATCAGGGGCAGCTCCACGTTTTCCTCGGCGGTGAGCTTGGAAATCAGGTTGAAGCTCTGAAACACGAAGCCGATTTTCCGGTTCCGGATCCGGGCCAGCTGATTTTCCGTGTAGTCTTCAATGGGGGTTCCGTCCAAGAGATAGGTACCGGAGTCCGCCGTGTCCAGGCAGCCGATGATGTTCATCAAAGTGGACTTGCCGGAGCCGGAGGGGCCGATGATGCTGACGAATTCGCCGGGGTCAATGTGTAGACAAGCTTTGTTCAGAGCGTAGACCTTTTCGGAGCCGATCTGGTAGACCCGGGAAATGTCCTGTAGGTCGATCATGGCAGCCTCCTTACCCGGGCATCCCCGGCATGCCGGTCATGCCGGACACCCCAGGGTGCTTTCCGCCGCCCCGGCCGCCGGAGCCGCCGCCCTCCGGCATGGCGGACATGTCGGGCATGGCCCCGCCGGTGGTGATGGTCATGCCGCCGAAGGTGAAGGTCTGCTCCTTGGGGGTATAGTATACCGTGTCCCCTTCCTTGAGGCCGGAGGTGATCTCCGTCTGGCTGCCGTTGGTCAGGCCCAGGGTCACTTCCGTCATGCCCCCCAAGGTGTCGGTTTCTTCATCGTAGGCCGTATAGACATAGGCGGTGGTGCTGGTTTTCCGGATGGCGTCGCTGGGCACCAGCAGGGCATTTTCCACGCCTTCAATGGTGACCTCCGCCTTGGCAGTCATGCCGGAGAGCATGCCGGTCTGCTTGGGAAGCAGGATTTTTACGGGGTAGGCACCGCTACTGCCAGTGGTATCGATTTCCGAGACGGTGCCCGTATATTCTTCCTCCCCGATGGACTCCACCGTCAGGGCCACATTCTGCCCCTGGGCCAGGGAGAGAATGTCGGTTTCGTCAACGGAAATGGTGACGGACATGTTTTCCCCCGGGTCCAGGGTGGCAAGAGTGGTTTCTTCCAAGGGGTCGGTGCCCAGGGTGACGGTATCCAGGTCCGTCAGGGTCTCAACGGTGCCGTCCTGGTCTGCGGTGAGGCCGCCGTCTTTGTAGAGCTTTACCAGCTTCCGGTAGAGCTCCTCGTAGTCCGCCCGCTGCTGGAGCAGCTGGTTATATTTGGCGGAGTCGGAGGTATCCTTCAGGGTAAAGAGGGTGGTGCTGGCGTAGACCTTGGCGTTTTCCTTGGCCCAGACCCGGCTCACCGTTCCGGCGTAGCCCGTGATTTTCAAGGGGGCGTGGATGTAGAGCTGCCCCTCCTGGGAGCCCACCTTGGCGGTGTCCCCAACCAGGGGGCCGTCATCGGTCAGTAGGACAGTGGCGGTGCTGGCGGTGACGGTATCCACCGTGCCTTCCCATTCCCGGCCGTCGGAGGTGGTGACGGTCAGGGCCTCTCCCGGCTGGAGGGCCCCGGCGGGGATATCCAGGGCCAGAAGCCCATCCATAGAAAGCTCCGCCAGACACCCGTAATTGTACATCACATCCGCCACACGGTCCCCCTCCTGGGCGTAAACCGCCTTGACCCGTCCGGCCACACCGGCTTTCACATAGGAACTGACGGTATCCCGGCTGGCAGATTGCAGATCCTCATCCAAATCGTCCAGGGCTTCCTGGACGGTGGACAGGGAGGTCAGCACCGTGCTGCTGTTGACCCCGGCCAGCAGGGTGCCCGCCGTCACCGTGTCCCCCTGGGCGATGTGAAGCTTTTCCACCTTCACCGTGGAGGGAACCGTCAAATCCACCACGTCCTCACAGACCAGGGTGCCGGAGCCGGAGACCGTGGCCTTGATGGAGCCGGTGGTGACGGTGGCGGATTTGATGCTGCTGCCGCTTTGGGCGGTGACTTTCCGCTGGACCTGCTTGCGGACATACAGCGTCCCGGCCAGCACCGCCACCAGCACCAGGGCCACGGCGGCAATGGCGCGCTGAATGGCCCGTTTTCTCTTTTGGGCCTTGGTTGGTTTTGCCATAGAGATACCTCCAGAATAAGAGCATTCGAAATGGTTTTATTATAACGGCGGAAGCTGAAACCAGTCTGAATGAAATAAGAATAAATTGTGAACAGTCCCCTGACTTTACGAACGGCGGAATTTGTGGTATGATGGGGGAAAATCACGCTGCAAGAGAGGAAAACAGCTATGCGCAAGAACTGGATACGGCTTTTATCATACCTTCTGGCCGGTGCCATGCTTCTGGGCCTCACCGCCTGCGGCAGCAAGCGGAAGACCAAAGAGGTGGAAGGGGTCTTTATGGGGGTGGACGTGGCCAAGTACCAGGGCACCATCGATTGGCAGGCTCTGGCCGGGGCCGGCACCAAGTTTGCCATGGTCCGCCTGGGCTACCGCACCGCGGGAGAGGGCACCATTGTCGAGGACAGCAACGCCCGGTATAATTTGCAGGAGGGCAGCAAGGCCGGCATCCCCATGGGGGGCTATTTCTTCTCCACCGCCATCTCCAAAGAAGAGGCGGAGGAGGAAGCCCGGTGGGTGGCGGAGCTGGTTGCCAAATACCCCATTACCTACCCCATCGTCTACGACTGCGAAGGCTTTGACGACCAGGACAGCCGCCAGAAGTCCATGACCAAGGAAGAGCGGACAGACGTAGCCCTGGCCTTTTTGAAGAAAATCGAAAAGCTGGGCTATACCGGCATGTTCTACGCCTCCAAAAGCGAGCTGGAGGACCGGTGGGAAACGGAGCGGATCGAAAAGCACTATAAAATCTGGGTGGCCCAGTACCCCGCCCAGCCCTATCCCCAGACACCTGTTTCCAGCTACGCCGGAAAGCACCACATGTGGCAGTTTACCAAAACCGCCATCATCAGCGGTCTGAGCCAGCCCATTGATTTAAACCTTGCTTACTTCGGCTATGACGGCATCGAGTCCCCCCGGGATTCCACCCCGCCGGAGGAGGTAGGCCCGGACCCGGAGGCCCTGATGACCTTTACGGAGGTCGAGGAAACGGTGACCGCCAAGGAAAAGACCAACCTGCGCAGCATCCCGGACCAGGGGGAGAGCAGCAAGATCCTCTTTACCCTTTTAAACGGCCAGACCGCCCAGCGCACCGCCACCAGCCCCAGCGGCTGGTCCAGGCTCCTCTACAACGGCCAGGTCTGCTACGCCGTGACCAACTACCTGACCACGGACTTAGACTATGACCCCGCTGCCGCCCAGGGAGGCTCCGACGGCCTGAATACCCAGTTTGAAACCGCCAACGACCGGGTCACCGCCAAGGAAAAGGTGAATTTGCGCTCCATGCCCTCGGTAGATAACCCGGATTCCCAGGTGGTGGCGGAGCTGAAGAACGGCGACATTGCCCGCCGCACCGGCATCAGCTCCAACGGCTGGTCCCGCATCGAATACAACAACACCCCCTGCTACGCCGTCTCCAGCTACCTGGTGATGGTAGACGAAAACGGCAAGCCCCTGGAGGATACCGGCTCCGGGGAAATCAAAACCCAGTTTGAAGAAGTGGACGACCTGGTGACCCCCAAGGAAAAGGTGAACCTCCGGTCCATCCCGTCGGTGGACAACCCGGACTCCAAGGTGGTGGCCACCATCACCAGCAAGGACACCGTCAAACGCACCGGCATCAACCGGGACGTGGGCTGGTCCCGTGTGGAATACAACGGCCAGACCCTCTACTGCGTCACCCGGTATTTAAACGAAGCCAAATAAATTTTGCCCCCTTATTCCGACCCGGGAATAAGGGGGCGCATTCTTGTTACAGCTTTGCTATTGATGCGTTGCAAATACAACTCGTGTGGATAAAGCAAAACCATCTCCCGACATATCATTCCGAGCGAACGCAATGAGCCGAGGAATCCACTCAAGTTACAGATTTTACCTTGTGTTGGTACTTTCTGCAACGTGGTGGATTCCTCCACTCCGCTTCGCTCCGGTCGGAATGACAAAATGGGAACGTTTCTACGGATTCGCCTACTGTTTCTAGAGTGTTTTACGCTTCCCCGCGGCCCTCATCAGGCTCGCCCGGGCGAGCCAGCTTCCCCCAAGGGAAGCTCTTGTTCCGTGCTTTCGGGGCTCTGGTTTTCCGGTACGGCGTGAAGGGAAAGCACCAAGACCTTCCCCTTCGGGGAAGGGGGACCGCCGTAGGCGGTGGATGAGGCGCGGTACTACGTTCCGCATTCAAGGAACAATGGGCGCAGAGGTAAAACGTTCCAGCGAAACCGTAGGGAACGGCCTATGTGCCGTTCCGGGGACGCAACGAATACAACCCGTGTGGTTGAATGGCACCACCCAACGGTCAATACCCAAACTCCCGGCTGACCACGTTTCCGTCAATGGCGTTCAGGGTCAACATGGGTTGGGTGGTGTAATTCTTGCCTTTTTCGTTGTAACCCCATTTGTTGGGGGCAACGTCATACCAATCGCTGGTCCCCCAGAAATCCCAGACAGGGACGATGGTCCCCTGCATGGAGCCTTTGTCCCGAATGCGCATCAGGGACAGGGAAACCTTGGTGATGTCTACGTCCATGCGGGTCTCCTCGCCGTTGATCCGGTCGATTTCTACCAGGCTCCGCACCTCTGACGGCCCGATGATCACCACCGGCAGCATGGTGTTTGCAATGGAGGCGATTTCCTCAAAGGGCATCAGGGCCGTTTGGGCTTCCTGGATCAGGGCTTCCGTACTGGGGCATTCCCAGGCAAAGGACAGGATGCCGTCCCCGCCCACGCGGATGTAGATGCTCTCCATGGCCCAGGAAACGGAGTCCGGATTGGTTTCTTCCTGGCTGCGGTAACTCATATAGGCGAAGGAATTGTATTGTACGCCGTCGTTGGTTTCCACACGGTCCGAGCGGATACAGGGAATGGGAATGCCGTTTACGGTGGGTACGTAAACCAGCTGCCAGTCACCGGTGTGCCACTGCTGCGCATCGCCCAGGACCATGGTGGTATTGTAACCAAGGGCCTCCATCAGGGCCTCTCCCTGGGCAATGGCCTCTTCCTTGGAAATGCCGCCCCAATCCTGTTTTTTCATATACTTAAAGTCATTCCGGATGATTTGGGCCTCGGTTGAAAATCCACCCAGGTTGTTTCGGATGCTTACATCATATTCTACCCCATCCACAACAGCGTGGCCGCTGACTTCCTTGGGGTCATCGGAATCATAAAAGCCGTGGACAACGGGGGCTTCCTCCGGGGCCGTTTCCATTCGCTTGGTATAATCGTCAATGATTTCCTGACGGCGGGCCTCCTTTTCCTCCGGAGTCAGCTCCGGCTTGTCCGGGTCTGTGTGCCATTTGTCGGATTTTGTATAATCAATGGACTTTTGCCAGTCCGCCTTGGTGGCACAGAAAGCGTAAAGCGGCTCCCCCTTCAAAAACACCTTCAAGAGGTTCTCCACATCCTCCTGTGTAAACTCCCTGGGGGTCACGGTGGCAGTGGGGAGGGCCGTGCCCTGCTCCGCCACCACCTGGGCCTGGGCATCGATGGTGAGCCGCCCCTCCTGGCTGACCCAGTGGCCGGTAAAGGTTTCGGGAAGCAGGTATTCGGTCTGCTCCTGGGCGCTCTTTTCAATCAGCATGGCCTGGTTCACACTGGTAGGTGCGGGAGGTTCCTGGCTGCTCCCGCAGCCGGGCAGCAGCGCCAGGGCCAGACCGACGGCGCAAAGGCTGGTAATTCTCTTTTTCATGGTGACACTTCCTTTCAAAGTTTTCGATAGGACCTTCCCCTTCGGGGAAGGGGGACCGCCGTAGGCGGTGGATGAGGCGCGGTACGGCGTTCCGTATTGTAGGAACAATGGGCGCAGAGGTAGAACATATCGAAAAGGCACCCTTGGCTCTCCCTCTGGGAGAGCTGTCACCGCAGGTGACTGAGAGGGTCTTGCAGCGTTATTGGTATCATCAACGTTGACCCTCTCCGTCCTCGCTGCGCTCGGCCACCTCTCCCAGAGGGAGAGGCAAGGGGTGGTGTGCGCAACGAATACAACCTGTGTGGTTGAATGACACCCCCAACGGTCAATATCCAAGCTCCCGGCTGACCACGTTTCCGTCAATGGCGTTCAGGGTCAGCATGGGCTGGGTGGTGTAATTCGTGCCCTTTTCGTTGTAACCCCATTTGTTGGGGGCAACGTCATACCAATCGCTGGTCCCCCAGAAATCCCAGACGGGGACGATGGTACCCTGCATGGAGCCTTTGTCCCGAATGCGCATCAGGGACAGGGAGACCTTGGTGATGTCTACGTCCATGCGGGTCTCCTTGCCGCTGTTTGCGTCTGTTTCGGTAAGGCTGAAGCCGCTCTTCGGACCCGTGACCACCAGGGGAAGCATGGTATTTGCAATGGAAGCAATGTCTTCAAAGGGAAGAAGGGCTGTAGCGGATTCCCGGAGGATGGGTTCGGTGGAGGGGGCAGACCATTCAAAGGACAAGATACCGTCTTTGCCTACACACATCCAAATGTACTCCAATGGCCAGTACACAGAATCTGCGTTGCCCGATTCGGAACAACGGTAGGTCCAGTATTGGCTGTGGGTCACACCGGTGGAATCCCCATGTTGCTCGCAGACTCCGGAGACAGGAAAACCATTGACCGTTGGAACATAAAAGAGGGACCAGGTACCCTTGTCGCTGTCGCCGGTGTTCTGATAAACAGCATCCAGGGCCATGTGGTCAAATCCAAGGGCCGCCATGAGCCGGTCCGCCTTTTCGATGGCTTCATCTTTGGAGCAATCACCCCAATTTTCGTTTTCACTACCGTATTTGAACTTTTTCATGGTGATGAATGCGTCGGGAGTGAAATATTCGGAGGTATTCCGAATGTCTACATCATATTCTTCACCGTCTACCGTGGCCTGTCCGCTAATGTGGGTGGGGTCATCAGAGTCGTAAAAGCCGTGGATAATAAGCTTTTCCTCCGGGGCTTTTTTAATTTCCGCAGTGTAATAGTCGTTCAATTCCTTGTGGCGCTGGGCCAACTGCTCCGGGGAGCGTTCCGGGCTGTCGGGGTCTGATTGCCATTCCGGGGAGTTGATGTAATCCAACCAGTCCCGCAGCTCTTGCTTGGTCGGTATATGGCTATAAAGCGGCTCCCCCTTCAAAAACACCTTCAAGAGGTTCTCCACATCCTCCTGTGTAAACTCCCTGGGGGTCACGGTGGCAGTGGGGAGGGCCGTGCCCTGCTCCGCCACCACCTGGGCCTGGGCATCGATGGTGAGCCGCCCCTCCTGGCTGACCCAGTGGCCGGTAAAGGTTTCGGGAAGCAGGTATTCGGTCTGCTCCTGAGCGCTTTTTTCAATCAGCATGGCCTGGTTCACACTGGTAGGTGCGGGACTTTCCTGGCTGCTCCCGCAGCCGGGCAGCAACGCCAGGGCCAGACCGATGGCGCATAGGCTGGAAATTCTCTTTTTCATGGTGACACTTCCTTTCAAAGTTTTCCCACCCCGGCGAGGGGGCTGGCACCGTGGGACGATACGGATACGGATGTACAACGAAATACCGTTTGCTTGATACGGCTCAGGTATCGGTACGTGGCGGGCGGCAGGTTGCCGCCCCTACAATACATTTGTTCCGAAATACCGTATTTTCGGCGTATCCATTATAGTTTCGCGTCCGTAAAATGTAGAAAACTTGGTGCATTGCCGTAGGGGCGGCAATCTGCCGCCCGCCACGTTCCGAATAGAACCTGTGAGGGTGAATGATTCCCCCATCGGTCAATACCCAAACTCCCGGCTGACCACGTTTCCGTCAATGGCGTTCAGGGTCAGCATGGGCTGGGTGGTGTAATTCGTGCCCTTTTCGTTGTAACCCCATTTGTTGGGGGCAACGTCATACCAATCGCTGGTCCCCCAGAAATCCCAGACGGGGACGATGGTACCCTGCATGGAGCCTTTGTCCCGAATGCGCATCAGGGACAGGGAGACCTTGGTGATGTCTACGTCCATGCGGGTCTCCTTGCCGCTGTTTGCGTCTGTTTCGGTAAGGCTGAAGCCGCTCTTCGGACCCGTGACCACCAGGGGAAGCATGGTATTTGCAATGGAAGCAATGTCTTCAAAGGGAAGAAGGGCTGTAGCGGATTCCCGGAGGATGGGTTCGGTGGAGGGGGCAGACCATTCAAAGGACAAGATACCGTCTTTGCCTACACACATCCAAATGTACTCCAATGGCCAGTACACAGAATCTGCGTTGCCCGATTCGGAACAACGGTAGGTCCAGTATTGGCTGTGGGTCACACCGGTGGAATCCCCATGTTGCTCGCAGACTCCGGAGACAGGAAAACCATTGACCGTTGGAACATAAAAGAGGGACCATGTACCCTTGTCGCTGTCGCCGGTGTTCTGATAAACAGCATCCAGGGCCATGTGGTCAAATCCAAGGGCGGCCATGAGCCGGTCCGCCTTTTCGATGGCTTCATCTTTGGAGCAATCACCCCAATTTTTGTTTTCACTACCGTATTTGAACTTTTTCATGGTGATGAATGCGTCAGGGGTGAAATATTCGGAGGTATTTCGAATGCTTACATCATATTCTTCACCGTCTACTGTAGCCTGTCCGCTAATGTGGGTGGGGTCATCAGAGTCGTAAAAGCCGTGGACAATAAGCTTTTCCTCCGGGGCTTTTTCAATTTCCGCAGTGTAATAGTCGTTCAATTCCTTGCGGCGCTGGGCCAACTGCTCCGGGGAGCGTTCCGGGCTGTCGGGGTCTGATTGCCATTCCGGGGAGTTGATGTAATCCAACCAGTCCCGCAGCTCTTGCTTGGTCGGTATATGGCTATAAAGCGGCTCCCCCTTCAAAAACACCTTCAAGAGGTTCTCCACATCCTCCTGTGTAAACTCCCTGGGGGTCACGGTGGCAGTGGGGAGGGCCGTGCCCTGCTCCGCCACCACCTGGGCCTGGGCATCGATGGTGAGCCGCCCCTCCTGGCTGACCCAGTGGCCGGTGAAGGTTTCGGGAAGCAGGTATTCGGTCTGCTCCTGGGTACTTTTTTCAATCAGCATGGCCTGGTTCACGCTGGTAGGTGCGGGACTTTCCTGGCTGCTCCCGCAGCCGGGCAGCAACGCCAGGGCCAGACCGACGGCGCAAAGGCTGGTAATTCTCTTTTTCATGGTGACACTTCCTTTCAAAGTTTTCCTCCCGGCGAGGGGGTTGGCACCGTAAGACGATACGGATACGAATGTACAACGGAATACGCAATGTAGCAGCGATGATTCATCGATGGAATCAAGGTGTGATTGCCGCCGCTACACCGCTTCGTCCAACGAAATACCGTTTGCTTGATACGGCTCAGGTATCGGTACGTGGCGGGCGGCAGATTGCCGCCCCTACGATACATTTGTTTCGAATTTCTGCATTTTCAACGTATCTATCATCGTTTTGCGTCCATAAAATAGAGAAAATGTTGTACATTTCTGTAGGGGCGGCAATCTGCCGCCCGCCACGTGACACTTATAACCTGTGCCGGTGAACGGTATCACCCAATATACAGTGCGCTGTCCTTTCGTCCCTGGTTCCGGTTGGGATGAATTCAGGATACCATACTCGCAGGAAAAAGAGGTTACCGCCCCATTACCGTTTGATTACCGTTGCGGTCCGGCAAAAGGATGCGGGCGGTGGTGCCGACGTTTTCGGTGCTTTCCAGGTCCAGCCTGCCCCCGTGGGCCAGGGCTGTTTCCCGGACCAGGGCCAGGCCTAGGCCGAAGCCGCCGGTGGATTTGCTGCGGGAGGGGTCGCCCATGTAGAAGGGGTCGGTGACCCGGTGCAGGTCCTGGGGCGGGATGCCCCGGCCCCGGTCTTCCACCGTAAAGCCGGTTTCCCCTGCCCGAAGCCAAATTCCCCCACCGGGGAAGGAGGCCTTGGCGCTGTTTTCAATCAGATTCACCAGGGCGCTGCAAATCAGGTCCCCGTCCACAACCAGTGTGGAAATCTGGCAGTCGGTATACAGAGTGACCCCGTATTTTTGACAAATGGGCCGGGTCAGCTCCCGGGCCTGGGCCAGAAGGGCCGGAATATCGGTGGGTACAGGCTGGGCCTTGTTTTTCATGGACAGCAGGGTCAGAAGCTTTTTCACCATGGTCTCCAGCCAGTGCAGCTGGGTGTCCATGCTCTCCAGCAGCGCCTCCTGCCGCTCCTGGGGCAGATACAGGGTCTGCAAGGTGTTGACATTCAAAAGCAGGGACGTCAGGGGCGTTTTCAGCTCATGGGTCACGGCCCGGAGAAACAGGGTCTGCCGGGCGTTTTGCTCCTGAAGGGTGTCCACATGGGTCTCCACCGCCTGGGCCATGCGGTTAAAGCTCCCGGCCAGAAGGCCCACCTCGTCGGCGGCATTCTGGGGCACCCGCTGGCTGTAATTCCCGGCGGCGATCCGCTCCGCAGCCCGGGAAAGCTCCGCAAGAGGCCTTAGGGTGCGGGAAACCAGACCGTATACCGCCCCCAGCCCCAGGAAGCCCACGGCCAGGGCCAGCAGGGCATAGCGGCCGCTGAGCTGCCAGAGCTGCCGCTGGATATGGCTTGCGTCTGCCACCAGATAGATGTTGCATGGAATGTCCAGAACCGTGGTGCTTTGGCCCAGAACCAGATAATTTCTTCCCTCGGAGGACACCCGCAGCCCCCGGCCGCAGCGCTGGGGCCAGTCCTGCTCCGGGGCAATGGGGGTGGAGGCGGTGAGGCACACCCCGTCTGCCACCAGAATGCTGCCGGGAACGCCCTGGGCGCGGAAGCTGTAAGTGAGAAAGGCCCCTCGCCCCGGGCCTTCCAGGGCCTCCTCCGGGGCGCTGTAGAGAAGCCTGGTAAAGCCCGAGACCAGGCTATGGAGCGTTTCTTCCGTGCTTTGAGTCAGCAGCTCGTAGGACTGCTCCCGGACCTGCCACAGCATGGCCCCCGTCAGACTGACCGCCACCAGAAACAGCAGCAGGGCGCACAGCAGGGTCAATTTGAATTTCAGTTTCATCGCTCCTCCAATCGGTAGCCCGCCTTGGAAACCGTCCGGATCTCCTGGGCAAGGCCCAGCTTTTTCCGCAGATTGGCGATCCGCACATCCACGGTCCGAATGTCCCCAAAGTAGTCCTGCCCCCAAATCTCATTTAAAATCCGCTCCCGGGAGACCGTGCGGTTTTTGTTCTTCATGAGCACCGTCAGCACATCCAGTTCCAGGGGCGGCAAAGGAATTTCCACCCCGTTTCTGGTCAGCCGCCGGTTGCGGCTATCCAGGGTCAGGTCCCGAAAATGGTAAATTTCGCTCCATTTCCCCCTGCGCCGCAGCACCTTTTCCATCCGCACCATCAGGGCCAGCATGTCAAAGGGCTTGGAAATATAATCCTCCGCCCCACCCCGCAGCCCCTGGACCTCGTGCCGGGCATCCCCCATGGCGGTGAGGCAGATCACGGGAATGTCATAGCTTTGCAGCTTGGGAAGCAGGGAAAACCCATCCATCCCCGGCAGCATCATATCCAGCAGCGCCAGATCATACCCGTGGTCCTGCTCCAAGGCCTGAAAAGCCGTAAGCCCATTGTCAAACACCGTGACGGTATACTCCGCGCACTCCAGATTGAGCTTCACCGCCTGCGCAATGGCCCCGTCATCCTCGATCATCAACACCCGATTCCCCATGGCGTCCGCCTCCCGTTTTTTCTCCATTATACCATAGGTTTCCATAGGCGGGGTTACCGAAATATTATTGTTGAAGGGAGAAACGTCGAAAACTTCTTGCGCTTCCCGGCCAAACAGCATATAATAAAGCAAAAGCGGAAAGGAGCTTACTTATGGTATTATGCAGCTGCTGCGGTAAAAAGAAAAAATTGCTGGATACGTTCTATTCGGCGGGCAACGGGACCGTCCGGTTCTGCTCTGATTGCTGGGACGTGGTAGAGCACATGGAGTCCGACCGCCAAGGCGGAGAGCCGGAGCTATACGAGCTTCACCTCCACCAGCTCCAAAAACGCGCCAAGGCCCCGACCCCGGAATTTGCGGCCTGGATGAAGGAAGCCTTCCCTGGGGAAGAAGCGGCCTGGTGAGGCCTCATCATAAACTCAAAACGAAAAAGGAGTGAGCCTATGGGGGCCATTCGGAGAATTTACAGGCGGCTGCGCTATGGAAACCGGTCGGAGTCGGAGATTTATTTGGATGGGCTCCGGGCCATGGGGGTGGAGATTGGCCGGGGGACGGTGGCTTTTGCGCCTACCATGACCTTTCTGGACGTGAGCCGGCCCTGGATGCTGACCATCGGGGAAAACGTGCAGATCACCAAAGGCGTGACGGTGCTGACCCACGGCTATGACTGGGCCGTGCTGAAGGGCGTTTCCGGGGAGATCCTGGGCTCCGCGGGGAAGGTGACCATCGGAAACAATGTGTTTCTCGGCATGAACTGCACCGTTTTAAAAGGCGTGACCATTGGGGATAATGTGATCATCGGGGCGGGTTCTTTGGTCAATAAGGACATCCCCTCCAACTGCGTGGCGGCGGGGAATCCCTGTCGGGTGATCATGCCGCTGGAAGAATACCGGCAAAAGCGGCAGCAGGCCCAGCTGTCCGAGGCCCGGGAGCTGGTGCGGGCCTACCGGCAGCGCTACGGAAAGGAGCCGGACAAGCAGGCCCTCAGCGAGTTTTTCTGGCTCTTTACCAAGGATGCGTCCAACCTTCCCGGGTGCTGGCGGGAGAAAATGGAGCTGGTGGGGAATTTCCAGGACTCCGTAAGGGCCCTGGAGGGCCGGGAGCCGGTTTATGCCAGCATGGAGGATTTTTTGAGAGATATTGACTTTTCCGACCAAATGTGAGAAAATATCCCGGTAAATTTAGAAACGAGAGAGGCTTTTGAAATGAAGCAATCCAGAACGAATACCTGCGGCGAGCTGCGGCTTGCGGACGTGGGGAAGAACGTGACCATTGTAGGCTGGCTGGAAAACATCCGTGAAGTGGGTTCCAACTTCGCCTTCCTGGTCCTGCGGGACTTTTACGGCACCACCCAGGTGGTGGTGGAGACCGAAGAGATGATGAAGGTGGTCAAGGGCATCAACAAGGAGTCCACCATCTCCGTCACCGGCACCGTCCGGGAGCGGGAGAGCAAGAACGCCAAGCTGCCCACCGGCGACATTGAAGTGGTGCCGGAGCGCATCGAGGTGCTGGGCAAGTGCGTCCACAACCAGCTGCCCTTTGAAATCAACAAGAGCCGGGAGGCCGACGAGAATACCCGTCTCAAATACCGGTTCCTGGACCTGCGGAATCCCGCGGTGAAGTCCAACATCGTCCTGCGCTGCCAGGTGGTGGCGGAGCTGCGGCGGCTCATGACCGAGCAGGGCTTCCTGGAAATGACCACCCCCATCCTGACCTCCTCCAGCCCCGAGGGCGCCCGGGACTATCTGGTGCCCGCCCGGAACCATCCCGGCAAGTTCTACGCCCTGCCCCAGGCTCCCCAGCAGTTCAAGCAGCTGCTGATGACCTCCGGCTTTGACCGCTATTTCCAGATCGCCCCCTGCTTCCGGGACGAGGACGCCCGGGCGGACCGCACCCCCGGCGAGTTCTATCAGCTGGATATGGAAATGGCCTTCGCCTCCCAGGAGGACGTGCTGGAGACCCTGGAGACCGTATTGCAGCCGATTTATGAGAAGTTCGGCAAGTATCAGCGGGTATCCCAGGCACCATGGCGGCACATTCCCTATAACGAGGCCATGGAGCGCTACGGCTCCGACAAGCCCGACCTGCGCATCGACCTGGAGATCCAGGACATTTCCGAAATCGTCCAGGGCTGCGGCTTCGGCCCCTTCGAGGGTGCCACCGTCAAGGCTGTGGCGGTGGATGACTTCACCCAGGCCCGGAAGTGGATCGATAAGCTCCTGGCGGACGTAGAAGTCCAGACCGGCAACAAGGCCTGCTGGTTCAAGGTGGATGACCAGGGCGCCCTCACCGGCGGCATCTCCAAGTTCCTGGGGGACTGCGCCGGAGCGCTGACGGAAAAGCTGAACCTGAAGCCCTGCTCCTTTGTGTGCATGGCCGCTGGAAAGAAGAGCGCCGCCCAGAAGACCGCCGGTGTGATCCGCGCCATGCTGGGCAAGCGGGTTCCCGGCCACTTTGACGAGGAGCAGTACGCCCTGTGCTGGATCGTGGACTTCCCCATGTACGAGATCGGTGAGGAATCCGGCCAGCTGGAATTCTGCCACAACCCCTTCTCCATGCCCCAGGGCGGCCTGAAGGCCCTGGAGGATGCCGAGGGCGATACGGAAAAGCTGCTGGCCATCAACGCCAACCAGTATGACCTTGTGTGCAACGGCTACGAGTGCGCCTCCGGCGCCGTCCGGAACCATGACCCGGAGATCATGGTCAAGGCCTTCCAGATGGTGGGCCTGGGCGAGGAGGACGTCAAGGCCAAGTTCCCGGCCATGTACAACGCCTTCACCTACGGCGCGCCCCCCCATGCCGGTGCCGCCCCCGGCGTTGACCGTATGGTCATGCTGCTGACCGGCGAAGAGAGCATCCGGGAGGTCATCACCTTCCCCATGAACAAAAACGCCCAGGACCTGATGATGGGTGCCCCCAGCTGTGTCGATCAGAAGCAGCTGGACGATGTTCACATCGCCATTACCGAAGAAGAGTAAGCCTTTTCCCTCCGTGTTAGCCACGGAGGGAAACTTTTTCGGATTTCCCTCTTTACAAAACCCTCTTTATCTGCTATAATACCTGGGTACTTAAGAAATGCACCGGTGGCTCAATGGATAGAGCATCGGATTCCGGTTCCGAGGGTTGGGGGTTCGAGTCCCTTCCGGTGTACCAAAAAATGGGTCATCCATCTGGATGACCCATTTTTTGTACCGGAAGGGACTCGAACCATTTCAATGGAACTGCCGGTGGCAGTTCCGTTGCGGCGGCTGGACGCCGCAAAACCATAATGTCCCGAGTCTCTTCCGGTGTACCACGCAGCAGTGTACCGGACGGGGACTCGAAAGGGCGGCGGCAACATAGCTGCCGTAAAAACACTCCGGTGGAGTGTTTTTAGCCCGTGGGAGAGTCCCGAGGATTCTGGGCGCACCCTGTAGGGGTGTGAACAGAATCCTCCCCCCCTGCAGTACAGCGCACCGGAAGGGACTCGAACCATCTAAATGGCCGTGTAGCAAAATACGCCCTAAAACAGCTCCTCCACCGTGCCAAAGCTGTACCCCTCCTGCTCCCAGTGGGTCAGGAGTTCGTCTAAGATTTCGGCGTTGGTTTGGGAGGTGGAGTGCAGCAGAATCACGGCCCCCGGGTGGGTCCGGGGCAGGAGTTTGGAGAAGGCCTGTTCCCGGGTGGGCTGTTTGTCGTTGTTCCAGTCCACATAAGCAAGGCTCCAGAACACCGTCTTATACCCCAGTTCCTTGGCCATGGCCAGATTTTCCTGGCTGTAGATCCCTTGGGGCGGCCGGTAATACCGGGGCAGGTCCTTGCCGGTGGTGTCCTTGAAGAGGACTTCCAGGTCCTGCAATTCCTTTGTAAAGGCGGCCTTGTCCGAAATCTTGGACATGTCATAGTGGTGCATGGTGTGGTTTCCCACGGTGTGGCCCTCCGCCACCATCCGGCGGACCAGGTCGGCATTGCGCTGGATGTAGTTGCCCACCAGGAAAAAGGCCCCGTGGACATTGTGCTTTTTCAGGGTATCCAGTATTTTTTCCGTATTCCCGTTTTCGTATCCCGCATCAAAGGTCAGATACAGCCGCTTTTCCCGGGTATCCCCCAGGTAGGCCGCGTCATATTGCCGCAGTTGCTCGATGCCGGTGGAACCCACCGGGGCGGTGCCCTCCTGCCGGAAGCTGAGGCCCCAGGCCCCCGTGGTCACCGCCCCCTCTACAAAGACCCTGACCACCCCCAAAATCGTCATGCACACAGCCAGGGCCAGAATAGCCCCATCCCGCTTGCCCATAAAAACATCCCCCCTGCCAGAAGTCTATTCCGGTCAGGGGGGAATATGTGTTATTTGCCGCCGTGGATATATTTCCGGTCCCAGTCCAGGTCAAAGAGCTTGTTGCCCATTTCCATGGTGCAGCCGTTAAACATATCCTCGGCCATTTCCGCCAATACGGGGGCCGGTTCCAGGCACTCGATATAGAAGGCCGGCAGGGCGGATTCCCCCAGGCGGATGCCAAGCAGGGCCCCGGTCAGGGCGCCCACCGCGGCGGAACGGCCCGAGTGGTTCACCGCGGCGATGAGGGCCGTATCAAAGCTTCTTCCACAGCGCAGACAGGCGTACACTGCCCCCGCCAGCACCTGGGCGGCATTGACGCAGTGCAGCTGCTCCATGGCCATCACCGGGCTGAGCCGGGAATCCTCCGCCAGAGACACGGCGAAATTCAAAAGGTTGCTGATTTCAAAGCTCTGGCTGTATTGGTGGCCAAACTGGGATTTGATGGACTGGGCAGTCTCCAGGGCCAGATTTTTAAGCGGCACCTCCGGGGCAGACAAACTGCGGCTTACCAGGTGTGCCACCGCCGCCCCGGACAAAAAGGCCAGCGGGCTTCCGTGGGACAATGCCACGATTTCCGCCCCCAATAGATCCAGCTCCTGCTGCTCCACCCGGTACAGGTGGCTGAACAGCCCCGCCGCCGCGGCGGAGGTCAGGCTCCCCGGGGTGGTGGAGCCGTTGAACCGGGCCTCCATGGCCCCTAAGCTGTCCCGGCTCAGGGCATCCAGCATTCTGGTGTCCATACAGTGCCGCCGACAAATTTCCGGTTGCTGCAGCAGCCAGCAAAAGGTGGTGCTGGGTCTTCCCCAGGGCTTTTGAGAGGCCGCCCACTCCCGGCTGGAAAGCCCGGCATAGCGGTAAAGGGGCAGCATTTTCCCCGTCATCTGCCCCCGGGTCAGCCCCAGCAGCAGCCCATTGCAGGTAAAGGCCGCCAGCTGGGTATAAGAGGTCACCTCGGCATAGCCGTTGACCAGATCATAGCCCAGCAGCCCATTGGGCCCATAGTTCTCCTGGATCTCCTTCCAGGTGCTGGAATCCACGGTATACCCCATGGCATCCCCCACCGCCAGCCCCAGCAGCATTCCACGGAATTGACTGATCTTCCCGGCCATCCCCGTGCCCCCCTTTCCTTTTTTCCCATTATATCGGCTCTTAAAGGAAATTGCAAGGCCGGACGGGAAAATTGACAATGGACAATTGACAATTGACAATTATTTAGGTAACAGACGTGTCCGTTTTTGAACTGCGTCGGTTAAAGAATATACCACTCAGCGAAACCGCAGGGAACGGCCTATGTGCCGTTCCGGAAACGTAACGAATACAACCCGTGCGGATGAATGGTATCACGTCAGTAGGGGCGGCTATTAGCCGCCCGCCACGTTTCGAATACAACCTGTGTGGTTGAATGGAACCACCCCCCGACATGTCATCCCGACCGAAATGAAATGGAGTGGAGGAATCTTCCCAAGTGGCAAGCTTTACCCTACGTGGGTTATTTCTGCAACTTGAGTAGATTCCTCCACTCCGCTTTGCTCCGGTCGGAATGACAAAACGGGGATGTTTTCCGGAGAATAGTCCCCTGAAATTCTTTCTTGACAATCCGCTGAAACCGTGCTAAGCTTTCCGTGTAATCACCGGACAGGAGGACGTCGGGGAATTGGACCCCGGGGCTGGCCTGTTTCTGGTGATTTTTTGTTTATTCAACGGATTCTGTTTTCCGCTTTTGCTATCGCAACGTCGTTTGCGAAATTATTTCTTCAGTAACCGGATGGTGTACTTTCACGAAACGTGGGTGAAAGGACGGTACGCCCGCCGGGGATTCGAATACACTATGGAGCCAACCAGTTTTTGAACTGGTTGGTGTGGGTGTCCACCGGACACCCACATTTAGATGGGTTCGAATCTCCCGACGGGGACACCACAAAAAACAGGCTGCTACGGAAGTAGCAGCCTGTTTTTTGTGGTGACCCGCCGGGGATTCGAACCCCGGACCCACTGCTTAAAAGGCAGTTGCTCTGCCAACTGAGCTAGCGGATCATGTTGGCTGGGATGGCCGGATTTGAACCGACGAATGCCAGAGTCAAAGTCTGGTGCCTTACCGCTTGGCGACATCCCAATATTTGACTGGGCACACCGGGCATTATAGCATAGGAACATCAAAAAAGCAATCTTTTTTTTCGGTTTGATCGGGATTTTCCCGGAACCGGCCTGTTCGCCTCTTGACGTGGGGGCTTTGGGGGAATATAATAGGTGTGTATGTTGGGTTTGTATGGCCTGACGCAGAACATCCACCCTGACCTCGGGGCGACCCGGAGGACATTATTAGGAGAGAATATGACGAATTACGACGTATTGATCATCGGCGCGGGCCCTGGCGGTATTTTTTCCGCCTATGAGCTGATCCTGCGGGACCCTCAACTGAAAATCGGCGTTTTTGAGGCCGGTCACCCTCTGAACAAGCGCTCCTGCCCCATCAACGGCACCACCGTCAAAAGCTGCATCGGCTGCAAAAGCTGCTCCATCATGAGCGGTTTCGGCGGCGCGGGGGCTTTTTCTGACGGAAAATACAACATTACCAATGACTTTGGCGGCACCCTCTACGAGTACATCGGCAAGAAGCGGGCCCTGGACCTGATGAAGTATGTTGACGAGATCAACATGGCCTACGGCGGCGAGGGCACCAAGCTCTACTCCACCTCCGGCACCAAATTCAAGACCATCTGCATCCAGAACGACCTGCACCTGCTGGATGCCTCCGTCCGGCATCTGGGCACGGACATCAACTATGTGGTGCTGGAAAACCTCTATAACCACCTGAAGGACAAGGTGGATTTCCACTTTGAAACCCCCGTCCGGGCCATTCATGTGGCCGAGGAGGGCTACGAAGTCCTGTGCGACAAGGAAACCTACCACTGCAAGCAGTGCGTGGTCTCCGTAGGCCGCAGCGGCAGCAAGTGGATGGAAACCATCTGCCGGGACCTGGACATCCCCACCCAGTCCAACCGGGTGGACATCGGCGTCCGGGTGGAGCTGCCCGCCGTGGTATTCTCCCACCTGACCGACGAGCTCTATGAAAGCAAGATCGTCTACAGGACCCAGAAGTATGAGGACAAGGTCCGGACCTTCTGCATGAACCCCAAGGGCGCCGTGGTCAACGAAAACACCAACGGCATCATCACCGTCAACGGCCACAGCTATGAAGACCCGGCCAAGCAGACGGAAAACACCAACTTTGCCCTGCTGGTTGCCAAGCACTTCTCCGAGCCCTTTAAGGATTCCAACGGCTACGGCGAGTCCATTGCCCGGCTGAGCAATATGCTGGGCGGCGGCGTCATCGTCCAGCGCTTCGGCGACCTGATCCGGGGCCAGCGCTCCACCCCCAAGCGGATGGAGGAGAGCTTCGTCACCCCCACCCTCAACGCCACCCCCGGCGATCTGAGCCTGGTGCTGCCCAAGCGGATCTTGGACGGCATCATCGAAATGCTCTACGCCCTGGACAAGATCGCCCCGGGCACCGCCAATGACGACACCCTGCTCTACGGCGTGGAGGTCAAGTTCTACAACATGGAAGTCACCGTGGACGAGCACCTGGAGACCAAGTACCCGGGTCTCTACATCATCGGCGACGGCAGCGGCATCACCCACTCCCTGTCCCACGCCTCCGCCAGCGGCGTTCACGTGGCAAGACGCATCACCGGTTACGAAGGATAATTTTCAACAGGTATATCATGACCCCCGGAGGGCGCAGGACACGGTTCCTGAACCCTCCGGGGGCTTCCATTATTCGGGCAGCATCTGGGCGTTGCCCAATCGGTAGAATTCCATGCCGTCCTGGCTGTGACGTTCAAAGGTGCCCTGGACCGTGATCTGGGTGCCCAGCTCCGGGTAGTCCTGGGGGTAGGTGTGATTTCCGGACAGGTCAAAGGGGATGCCCTGGGCGCAGCAGGCCGTGGCATCCTGGATGATGCAGGCAAAGACCTGGCCCCCGTCATTCAGACTGCCGTCACCGGCGTAAAGCTGGCCCTTGCTGAAAAGGCCCCGCATTTTCACAGTTTTCCCCACATACTCCTCCGGAGCGGCCATCATGTTGAACACCTCCGCATAGACCATGGTGGCGCTCAAAACGGTCAGATCCACGGTCTCTTTGGCTCCGGCACTTTCCTGGGGCTCGGCGGGCGGCGCTGTTTCCAGGGGAAGGGTGGGAAGGGCCCCGGTTTCGGCGGCAAGTGTCGTTTCCGGTGGGATTTCGGTGGGCAGCTCCTGTTCCGGCAGGGTTTCGGCGGAAGTCCTGTCAGCCGGTGCCGCTGTTTCCCCCGCAGCGCAGGCGGTTAGATTTCCAACCAGCAGCAGGGAGAGCAAAAAGCAAGCGATTCGTTTCATCTGTGTATCCCTCCAAGAAGGCCCACCCCGGAGAACAGGAAAAAGGCCAGAATATTCACCGCCACGATGGTGGAGCCCACGGGGGTCCCCGCCAGAATGGCGATCAGAATGCCCAGGGCGGCGCAGACCGTGGAAAGCACCGCGGAACAGACCGTCACGGCCCGGAAGCTGCTGTAGACCCGCATGGCTGAAAGGGCCGGGAAGATCACCAGCGCGGAAATCAGCAGAGAGCCCACCAGATTCATGGCCAGCACAATGACCACCGCCACCGTTACCGCGATCAGAAGATCATACCGCTCCACCGGGGTGCCCACAGCTTTGGCAAAGTTTTCGTCAAAGGTCACGGCGAAAATCTTGTTGTAGGACAACACATAGATCAGCACCACCAGCACCGACATTCCGACGCACAGCCACACCTTCCAAAGGGACAGGGTCAGAATGGAGGTGGAGCCAAACAGGGTGCTGCACACGTCCCCCGACAGATTGGAAGAGGTGGAAAACAGGTTCATCAGCAGATAGCCGATGGCCAGAGCCCCTACGGAGAGCATGGCCACGGCGGCATCGCCCTGGAGCTTTGTATTCTGCCCGGTCCTTAAAAGCAGCACCGCACAAATCACGGTAACGGCCATTACAAAGGGCATGTTGTCTGTAAAGCCCAGAACCCCCGCCACGGCCATGGCCCCGAAGGCCACATGGGAAAGGCCGTCCCCGATGAAAGAGAACCGCTTGAGCACCAGCGTCACCCCCAATAGCGAGGAGCACAGGGCGATCAGGACCCCCACCACCAGGGCATAACGCACAAAGGGATAGGTCCAATAGAAGCAGAGCTTTTGAATCATGGCGTTCATTACCCATTTCCTCCTCTCCCGGCGGTATAGAGCCGCCCTTGGGGGCTTTGGAGATAGTCCGCTTTGGTTCCAAAGAACAGGGGCTCGCCAAGATGGAGAATGTGGCTTGCGTCGCCCAGGGCGGTGGAAACATCGTGGGAGATCATAACCACGGTGATCCCCTCCTGAAGGTTGAGCTCCCGGATGAGCCCGTACATCTCCGCCGTGACCTTGGGGTCCAGTCCGGAAACCGGCTCGTCCAGCAGCAGCATTTTCCGGGTTGCGCAGAGGGCCCTGGCCAGCAGGACCCGCTGCTGCTGGCCTCCGGAAAGCGTCCGATAGCAGCGGCCGGAAAGGGGCCCCAGCCCCATTTTTTCCATGTTTTCCCGGGCGCTCCTTTTGTCCTCCCTGCTGTAAAAGGGGCGGCGGCTCTGGCAGCCGGAGAGGACGATCTCCTGCACCGATGCCGGAAAATCCCGCTGGACCCGGGTCTGCTGGGGCAGATACCCGATCTCGTTTTTCTCCAGGCCGTCACCCGTCAAAATCTTCCCGCTGATGGGTGGCAGCAGACCCAGAATGGTTTTCATCAGGGTGGATTTGCCGGAGCCGTTTTCTCCCAGGATACACAGATAGTTCCCCCGGCTGACGGAGAAGGTCAGGTCCCGGGAAACGGCCCGTCCCTCATAGCCGACCCGGAGATTTTGACAGGTGAGCTGTGCCATAATTCTCCCTCCTTAGCCCAGTGCTTCTTTCAGCACGGTGAGGTTCTTTTCCATGACGGAAAGATAGGTCACACCCGCCGCCACATCCCGGGAGGTAGTGGACTGCATGGAGTCCATGGTCAGAATCTTCTGATTTTTCTCCGCCGTATTCTCCACGATGGTTTCCGCGATTTTGTGCTTCTTGCCCTCAATGGTCAGCACGCAGGGCAGCTTCAGCTGGTCCACCTTCTGAGCCAGGAAGGAGACGGTTTCAAAGCTGGCTTCGCTTTCCGCGGAGCACCCGGCGAAGGCGGCGTAGTAGTTCAGGCCGTAATCATCCACCAGATAGCGGAAGGGGAAGCGGTCACCGAACAAAACGGTTTTATAGGCGGCATGGTCCACGGCTGCCTGATAATCCCCGTCAAGGGCGGACAGCTTTTTCACATAGGCCTGGGAATTGGCGGCATAGGTGTCTTTCTTCTCCGGGTCAAGCTTCTGCAAGGCATCGGAAATGGCACCCACCAGCGTTTGAGCATTCTTCAAAGACAGCCAGACGTGCTCGTCGTATTCCGCTTCAGCATGGTCGTGGCCCTCTTCCTCGTGAGCATCCTCCGCCTGCATACCCGGAACCGTTTCTTCCGTCTTCACGGCATCCTTCAGCACGTCCAGCAGGTCAATGACCTGCAGCCGCTTGTTGGCGGCATTTTTCAGCGCATCCTCTACCCAACCGTCGGACTCGCCGCCTACATAGACGAAAAGGTCGCAGTCGGCGATTTTGATCATATCATCGGCGGTGGGCTGGTAGCTGTGCAGATCGACGCCGTTGTCCAGCAGCATGGTGATCTGGGCATTATCGGCCTGCTCCCCCATGATCTCCCGGACCCAGTCGTATTCCGGGAAGATGGTGGTAACGATTTGAAGCTTCTTTTCCGGGGCTGCCACATCCTGGGAAGCCCCGGGCAGCTCCGGCACGGTCTGGGGGGCGGATGCGGTTTCAGAAGCGGTATCGGCAGGCTGCACGCAGCCGGTCAGCATTCCCGCCAGTGCCAGAACCGTCAAGAGAACGGAAATTGTTTTTTTCATGGGTGTTTTCCTCCTGTAAATAAGAACATATCCTGAAAATGGGCGCAAAAATACAAGGGCCCGCGGCAGCGCCGCAACAGCCTATCCAAAAAGGATAGACCTTGCCCTTGTATTGTTCTTATTTAATTGGAGAGCTTCACCTTCAGGGCCACCAGCGTCCCAGGGGTGGAGGTGTTTTCACAGGCCCGGGGAACGCTCCGAAAGGCGCAAAGCGCCACCAGTGCCGCCAGGGCAGCCAGAAGCACCAGGGACAGTTCTTTCAGAAGTCCCCGGCAAATACTCATCTGCAAGCAAATCTGGCAGCCGTCCCCAACACAGTCGTGATGGGCCTCCTCCGCGAGAAAAGCCGTGGAGAGCAGCATGACGGCAAGCAAGGTCACCGCCAGCAGCACCGCCAGCGTCCGTTTGTTCTTTGCCATCATACACACCTCCCGCTTCTTGCGAAGGGCCCCCAATAGGGCGCCTTTGCCTTGTAATTCTTTGCCGGTCACTATACACCAAAGCGGGGGCCTGTGTCAATACGGAAACCGTTTCAAAATTTTAAACATTGTGTAAAGCTTTCGCCCCCTCCATTCATGTTTTTGGAGGGGGCGCTGTTTCTGCTTTTATTCTGCCAAATCGAAATCCCGGAAGAAGGCGGTCATGGCCTTTTGACAGGTTTCCGGCTCTACGGCGTAGCTCATGGCATGGCCCGCGCCGGGGACCACCACCAGGCGCTTGGGGGCGGCGCAGGCCCGGTAGTTGCAGTAGGTCATTTCAATGGGCACGAAGCTGTCGGCGGTGCCGTGGATGAAGAGGATGGGAACCTTCACGGTCTTCATGGCGGTAAGGGTGGAGTAGGCCCCGGAGGTCATGTGGATTTTTTTCCGGAAGCACCGGTCCACCCAGGCACTGCGCAGGGGGGTGTAGGTCACATGCAGGTTGTCCCGGGCCACGTGGACGCAGATGTCCCGGGGGGAGGTGTAGCCGCAGTCGGCAATGATGCCCCGGACGCTCTCCGGCAGGTCCATGCCGGAGGCCATCAGCACCGTGGCGGCCCCCATGGAAATGCCTGCCAGATAGATGGGGAGGCCAAACTTCTGCTCCTCCGCCCACATGGCCCACTGGCGGCAGTCACTGCGCTCTAAGAGGCCAAAGCCAATGTAATCCCCCTGGCTGTTGCCCTGGGCCCGCTGCTCTACAAAGAGGATGTTGCAGTGCTGCTCCAGCCAGAAGGGGGCCACCATGCAAAAATCCCGGCTCCAGCCGGAACGCCAGCCGTGGAAGGCGATGATCAGCCGCCGGGGGTACCGGCTTTTGATCAGATGGCCCACCAGGTTCAGCCCGTCGGCGGACTGGATGGCCACATCCTCCCGGGGCAGAGCCTCCAGTTCCTCCATGGCCCGAATCCTCCGGGCGTTGTAGGCCTCGTCCTTCTGGCCGCCGGAGACGTTGATGTATTTTCCGTAGGCGGGAATTTTCCGGTCCATGGCCAGGTCCGTCATGGCCTTGCTGGCCCCACAGCTCACCGCCGCGGCTCCCACGCCCACACCGGCCAACGCCCCAACGGCAATGGCCGCGATCTGTTTTTTCTCCATAGCGAAAACCCCTTTCATAATGGAAACACCCCTGGATTCCTAAAAATCCAGGGGCATTGTCATTGGTTATACTCCGTAGCCCTGGGGGTTCTTGCTCTGCCAGTTCCAGGAATCCCGGCACATGTCGGCCAGGGTTTCCTGAGCCTTCCAGCCCAGGACCTTGGCGCTCTTGGCGGGGTCTGCGTAGCAGGTGGCGATATCGCCGGGACGGCGGTCCGTGATCACATAGGGGACCTTCACGTTGTTGACTTCCATAAAGGTATTGACCATATCCAGCACGCTGTAGCCGGTGCCGGTGCCCAGGTTGAATACCTCACAGCCCTTGTGCTCGGTGACGTACTTGACAGCCGCCACATGGCCCTTGGCCAGGTCTACCACATGGATGTAGTCCCGGACACCGGTGCCGTCGTGGGTGGGATAGTCGTTGCCGTAGACGCTGAGCTTCTCCCGGCGGCCGATGGCCACCTGGGTGATGTAGGGCATCAGGTTGTTGGGGATGCCTCTGGGGTCTTCACCGATGAGGCCGGACTTGTGGGCACCGATGGGGTTGAAGTAGCGCAGCAGCACCACGCTCCACTGGTCATCCGCATGGGAGATGCCGGAGAGGATCTGCTCGGTCATGTACTTGGTCCAGCCGTAGGGGTTGGTGCAGCCGCCGGTACGGGAGGTCTCCCGCAGGGGCATTTCGTTGTCAGCGGTGTAAACCGTGGCGGAGGAGGAGAAGATGATGTTCTTCATGCCCACTTCCTTCATGACCTTGGTCAGCACCAGGGTGGTATTCAGGTTGTTGTCATAGTATTCCCAGGGCTTGGCGACGCTTTCGCCTACGGCCTTCAGACCGGCGAAGTGAATGACACAGTCAATGTCATTTTCCGCAAAGATCTTATGCAGCAGGGCCTCGTCCCGCACGTCACCCTCATAGAACTTCAGGGTCTTGCCGGTGAGCTTCTGCACCCGATTCAGGCTTTCAGGGTTGGAATTGCACAGATTGTCAATGACGACCACGCCATAACCGTTTTCCAGCAGCTCCAGACAAGTATGGGAGCCGATATAACCGGCGCCGCCGGTAACCAGTACGTTCTTCATGAAAGAACCTCCTTTTGATTGGTATCTATATTTTAGTACAGAAAGGGAAAAATTGCAATGACTGTTTGGTAAAATCCTGTATGAAAAAAGAAAAATCGGGGGATACACCGCTTGCGGCAGGCAGCGCCTAGCGCCTTATCCCGGGGACCGTTCTTTATCCCGGTGAAAAATGCCGTTTCCCAGGGTGACCGCTATAACTGCAATTGATGTTTTTTGGAGAATGCACACAATAAAATCAAATCTTGTGATTATTTCGATTGTATATCTAAAAAATCTGTGCTATACTAAGAATAAACATCTATAGAGGCGGTGAACCTATGCTCATTGAATTTCGGTTTCAGAATTATCGCTCTTTTCGGGATGAAGCCATCCTGTCCATGGAAGCCACCGGTCTGAAGGCCTTTAAAAACTGCCTCATTCCCCTGTCCTCCACGGTAAACCTCCTTCCCGCCATTGCGATTTACGGAAAGAACGGCGGCGGCAAAAGCAATGTGATCCGGGCCTTTTGGCTGGCGGTGCAGTTCATCCGGAACGCCCAGCGGACCCAGCACGAGCGCGCCGCTATTCCCGTGAACCCCTTCGCCCTCAACGACTATTCCAAAGACGAGCCTACGGCGTTTTCCTTTGAATATACCTGCCGGGGCATTCGCTATTGGTACGGCTTCTCGGCCACACGGGAACGGATTTTTACGGAATATCTTTACCACGCCCCCAAGGGTCAGCGGGCCCTGATTTTTCAGCGAAAGGGTCAGTCGTTTTCATTTACGGAAGAGAAAGCCCGGCGCTCTTTGATCGGCGGGGCAGTCGCGGAAAACCAACTGTTCTTTTCCGTGGCCTGCACTATGAACGACGGCCCCTGTATCGCCGCCATGGAGTGGTTCCGGGACCAGGTATTTTTTTCCCGGGACTATTCGGATATTCCCCGGCAGCTGCTGGAATACTCCGAAGATAAAAATATGCTCAAGGCCATCTCCGATTACGCAAAGGCCGCCGATCTGGGCATTGAGGACATGCAGTTTGAGTTCAACAGCCAGGAGATTGAAGATGACACCACCCTGCCGGATACCCTGCCGGAGAATGTCCGGACTGCCCTCATACAGTTTATGCATATCCTGTCCGAATCCTCCAGCAATGCGGAAGTCCGCCTGAAAATGGGCGAAATGACCGCAAAAGCCAGCCACCGGGGGGAAAATCGGAACGGAGATACGGCGGTATACGCCCTGGATCTTTCCGAGGAATCCGACGGCACCCGAAAGCTCATGGCCCTTGCTCCCGCCATTGAATCCGCCCTGCGGACCGGGGGCATTCTGCTGGTGGACGAATTGGAACGGGAAATCCACCCCATGCTGGTAAACTATATCCTCTCCAAGTTCCAAAGCAAGGCCGCCAACCCCAACGGCGCCCAGATCGTCTTTACCACCCACAATACGGAGCTCATGAACCTGGAACTGCTGCGGAAGGATCAGCTCTACTTTGCGGACAAAAAGGATAAAGTCGGTACCTCCGAGCTATACACCATCAGCGATTTCTCCACCAGAACCACCGAAAACATCCGCAAGGGCTATCTCGTCGGAAAATACGGTGCCACCCCGGACCTGGAAATTGAGGAGGTGGAGTAATGCCGCGGCCCACCAGACGTAAAAAGCCCTATATCGTTGTTTTTTGCGAGGGGGAAAGCGAACAGGCCTATGTGGACTTTCTGAAAAAGGAGTTCGAGGATGTGGCCTCTATCAAACGTCCCAGCGCCACCGGGCTGTTTGAGGAAGCGGACAGCCGCTTCAAGAAGGATAAAAAATATCGGGATTACGCAGAGGTCACAGACGAAATCTGGTTCTTTTTCGATGTAGAGACCAAGGACATTACCGCCTGGGATGCCCGGCAAAAAATCATAAAGCGCCTGCGCTCCCTTCGGAAAAAGCCCGGCATCCGGGTGCGGCTTCTGATGACGACAGGCTGCATTGAATACTGGCTTTTGCTCCATTACGAGCTGTATGTGCCGCCCATTCAGACCGTTGCCGAAAAACAGCGGGTCATGGAGCGTTTGCTCTCCAGGGAACCCTATTACTATAAAGGAAGCAAGGATATAACGGGAAGGATCGCGCAAAACTACCCCACCGCTGTAGTCAACGGAAGAAAAACGGTATCCAATCTGCTGCCGGAAGGTCTGCCCGGATTGGAGGATACCGACGAACGGAACCGCTGGCTCTGCCAAAAATGCCTGACCTTTTCCACGGTGTATGAGGCCATCGACTTTTTAAGCAGCCTGCAATGACCGGTGTCCTTTTTCCCATCATAAGCAAAAAGAGGACATGCCCCACAACACCGCGGGCATGTCCTCTTTTTTATACTTCCGGTTCCCCAGCCTGTTTTTCCTGAATGCGCTGGGGAAGGGTCTCTAAGTCCTCTGTCCAGCTTTCGTAGGCGGGGTCTTCCCGGTGGTCCGGGAGGGGGCAGTTTTGGGTGAGCCAGGCGCCGAGCCAGGCGGTGTTTTTTTGAGCGCCCCAGTAGTTCAGGTGGTCCCCCCGGTCATAGGTGTCGGTGGTCCAGTCGATGCCCAGGTCCAGAAGGTTTCCGTCTAAGTAGACGATGCCAAAGTCCCGGGCCAGGTCCTCCATGGTGTTGTGCCGCCGGACGGTCCAGTTCATGGGGCTGGGGACGCTGTAAAGGATCAGCTGGATGCCCTTTTCGGCGCAGAGGTCATAGATTTTTTGGAAGGAGGCCATATTGGCCTGGCTCAACGGCTCCCATTCGTTCATGGGGGCCATGTAGCCCGTCAGGTCCTCCAAGGGGTCTGCGGCCGTCAGCAGGTGGTAGCCCCGGTCCGGGTAAGCCCCGGTGTATTGGGGCGGCTCCAAGTCACGAAGGCTTAGAATTTTCCACCGGTCGTGGTGCCGCAGCACCGGGAACAGCCGCTGGGCGTAGGGCTCCAGCAGGTCCCGCCGGGCATAGACCCGGTAGAGCACATTGGTTTCCAGCACCACCGCCTTGGGGGTCTGCTTTGTCAGGGCGGTTTCCAAAAACCACACCGTTTCATAGGGCTTCTGGTCCACACTGGCGCAGACAAAGGAGGCAATGCCCTGATTTTTCCACAGCTCCAGGGGCACAAAGCCGGAATAGGCCTCGCTGTCCCCTAAAAACAGCAGATCAATGGAATTTTCCGGCTGGGACAGCAGGGCCGTGGGGTCTGTATCCAGCCGCCCCGCGGCGGCGGTGTTGTCCTTAGGCAGAAACACCGGACCCATGGCCGTCAGCACCAGGACCAGCACCAGAAGAAACAGCCCGTCTTTCAGTATTCTTTTTCCCAAAGAGTGGATGCTCCTTCCTGTCACAATGTATCTTCCGCGTCGGCGGCCAAGGCGGTAAACCGCTCAAAATCCCGGTGCCAACGCTCATAATTTTCATTTTCCCGGCGGTCTTCCAGACCGTAGCCCTCCAACAGGCAGCCTAAGAACGCACTGGCCTTTTCCGCCCCCTGATCATTCAGGTGGTCTCCGCCGTCCAGGGTATCCCGGGACCAATCCAGCCCCAAGTCCTCCCGGTTCATATCCACATAGTGTAGCCCCATGTTTTCGGAAACCTCTTCCACCGCCCGGTGGGCAGCGTCACTCCAGTTGGCGGGGCTGGGCAGGCTGAAGACCACCAGGGTGATGCCCCGCTCCCGGCACCGGTCCGCCATGCGCCCTAAAATCCGCAGGCTCTGCTCCGGGATGGGGTCATTTCCATCCTGGGGGGCCATATAGTCCCCGGGGTCGGCGGGGGAGACTGCTTTGCGCAGATAATAGCCCCGCTCCACCATGGTGTTGTCGCAGTGTACACATTGCAGGGCCTGGGCGGGCTTTAAGAATTTCCAATTGTCGTGGTATTCCAGCACCGGGATCAGCCGAGAGACCCGCCGGGCCCCGGATTCCAGAGGTGTCAGGGCCTTGTACAGCTGGTGGGCCTCCAGCAGCACCACCTTGGGCTGCTGATGCTTCAGGGCCGTATCCAGAAAACCGGCGGCCCCCTCCGGGTCAAGGCCTGTGGCGGCGCAGACATAGCCGGTATAGCCCCGGTCCCGCCAAAGGGTCCAGGGATTCACGCCGGTCATGGCCAGACTGTCCCCCAAAACCAGGTAATCCAGGGTATTTTCCGGCTCCGCCAGGATGCCGTTGGCCAGAATATCCCCCATCCCCGCCTCCGGGGTGTTGTTCTTCGGCAGGAAATACAGGCTCAGCCCCCAGAGGAACACCGCCAAAAATCCCAAAAACAGGGTGCAGGACAGAATTCTTTTTTTCAAAAGCACTTCCCTCCGTTATGTTGTCGGTTGTTCCGTCACCGGCTTTACGTCCGTTTCCACCCAGCTGCGGAACAGCTCCAGGTCGTCATTCCAGCTCTCGTAGGCCGGGTCTTGCCGCCGGTCGGGAAGCAAGCCGGTGGCGGCCAGGTAGTCTCCCATCCAGGCCGTGACCTTGGTGCCACCCAGATAATTGAGGTGAATGCCGGCATCGGTCGTATCCGTCTGCCAGTCGATGCCCAGGTCCTCCACATTTAAATCCAGGTAGGGGATCCCCAGCGCTTCCGCGGCGGCCTGGGTGCCCAGGTGCTTGCCCCAGTCCCAGCTTTCCGGACTGGGAATGCTGAACAAAATCAGCCGGGCGCCGATTTCCTGGCAGTGGCTCTGAATTTTTTTCAGATAGTGCATACATACCGGGTCTACAATCTCTGCTTCCTTGTCCCGGGCCATATAGTCCGTGTCCCCGCCGCCCACCTGGGCAAAGTCGGCGTAGAAGCCCCGGTACGGGTTTTTAGTTGTATAATGGGGCACAGAGAAGGGGTCCAGCGCTCCGGCATGCTTCCAGCTGTCGTGGTATTGCAGCACGGGAATGAGCGGCAGTCCCAGGTCCTCTAAAATCAGCTCCCGGGAAATGGGCTGGTAAAGCTCGTAGGCCTCCAGCAGCACCACCTTGGGGGTCTGGTTCCGGGTGAACCGTTCCAGATAGTACAGTCCCTTGGTCAGCGCCTGGTTGGGGCCGCAGACGCTGTAGCCGCAGAACCCGTGATCCGCCCACAGCTCCGGCAGCACCAGGGCAGCGGCGGTCATGCTGTCACCCAAAGCCAATAGGTCCAGGGTGTTTTCCGGCTCGGAAAGATAGCCGCTGGCATAGTTTTCCAGCCGCTGCATCCCAGCGGCCTCGGTATTGTTTTTGGGCAGAAAAACCCAGGATGCCCCCAGAAGCAGCAGCCCCAGAAGCCCTAAAAACAGGATAGAACGCATTGTTTTTCCCATTACGATCCTCCCTTCCCGGCCGAAGCCCCCGCTGTTTCCCGGGGTTCTTCCCGGTCCGGGAACAGGCCGGTGTTCTTCAGGAAGTCGGCCAGATACCGGCTGACCTTTTGAGCGCCCCTTGCGTTCAGGTGGTCGCCGCCGTCCAGGCAGTCGGTCTGCCAGTCCAGACCCACCTGTTCCAGATTCATGTCCAGGTACTCGATTCCAAGCTTCTCCGCCAGAGCCGCCACCCTCCGGTGGCGCTCCAGGTTCCAGGCCTTGGCGTTGGGCACGCTGATGAGCATCAATTGGGCCCCCTGCTTCCGGCAAAGGGAGCCCAGGGACTCCAGCATCCTTTTGGAGGCCTCCGGGATGGGGGCCGGGGCCTGGGGGTCCGTCATATATTGCTCCGTGGCCGCCGGTTCTACCTTCCGGCTTTCATAATAGCCCCAGGCATCATGCCGCCATGTCCACCGGGGGCACTGGATCAGGGTTTTGAAGGTGGTGGTTTTCCAGTTGTCATGATCCCGGAACACCGTAAAGCGGGACTGGACCCGCTCCAGGGCCGGCTCTGCCGGAGACATCTCCCGGTAGAGCACATTGGCTTCCAGCAGCACCAGCCTGGGGGACTGGCAGCCGAAAAACCGCTCCAGATAGCTTCTGCTCTGGGCCAGGGTCTGCAGGGGGATGGAGCAGTTGTAGCCCGGGATGCCCTGCTGCTCCAGAATCGTCTTGGGGGCCAGGGCGTAAAGGGTCAGGCTGTCCCCCAAAATCACATAATCAAAGCTGTTTTCCGGCTCCGCCGCAAAGGCACTGGCCGTGGGGAACCGCAGTCCCTCATTGCTCCTGGGGCAGAGGGCCCAGCCCGCCCCCAGCAGCAGCAAGGCCAGCAGCCCCAGAAAGACGGCGCAGGCCCATATTCTTTTGATCATCCATCGGCCCTCTCTCGTCACAGGGGGGCCTGCTTGATTTTGGCGTAGCGCCGGGGATAGGCCTTGGGGGTGGGGGCGATCTTCCGCAGGACGATCACCGCGTGGTCCGCGCCCTCCACATCAAAGTGGGTCACGGATTCCTTTTCGAGGCCCAGCTTTTTCATGGCCCCGGCGCACTCCGCCAGCTCCTCCGCCGCGGCAGCACCCTTCAGGGCCACCACCGCGCCGCCGACCTTGACATAGGGGGCCAGCAGCTCCAGCAAAATGTTGAGTCTGGCCACTGCCCGGCTCACGGCAACGTCGTAGGTCTCCCGGCATTCTGTCACTGCCTCCTCGGCTCTGGCGGTGACGCACCGGGCGGAGACGTTCAGCTGGGGCAGCACCGTTTCCAGCCAGTGGACCCGCTTGCCCAGGCTGTCCAGCAGCGTTACCTGGGTGTGGGGGCAGGCAATGGCCAGCGGCACCCCGGGAAAGCCCGCGCCGCAGCCCACGTCAATGAGGGTCTTGCCCTCTAAATCCATGCAGTTCATCACCGTGAGGCTGTCCAGCAGGTGGAGCCGCGCCACCTGGTCCGGCGCTGTAATGGCCGTCAGGTTCATGACCTTGTTCTGTTCGATCACCGCTTCGCCAAAGGCGCAGAGGGTGTCCTTCGTCTCCCGGGACAGCTCCGGGGAAAACCCGGGAAGCCCCTGCTCCAGGGCGTTTTTCATCTCTTCTCTGATTTCCATCCGGTCTCCTTTTATCGTGCGTTGACAATGCCCGTCAGATCCACCTGGGTCTTGTCCAGAGGATCAAAGGGGTTTTCCTCCACCGCCAGACTGGGCAGCAGGATCTCCTGAATGTGCCAGCTCACCAGCAGATCGCAGACCTCTCCGTAGGAAGCAAGGCCGGAGCTGTCGCCGCTGGTTTGCAGATAGGTGTTGTTCACCTTGTCCCCCACCTTGGTGGCGGTCTCGTTTTTCCGGGTCCGGTAGAAGGAATCGTACTGGATCATGTCAAATTTCAGATAGTCGCTGACCCCGGATTCCACTCGATTCCGGGCCTCCGCCGCGGCGCTGCCGGGCACGGAGCTCAGGGCCGCCAGACAGTACCGGTAGGCCATAAAATAGCCAGAATACTGGAACTGGGTGTCCGGATTGTTGACGGCCGCCAGGAAGGCGGCAAAGTTGGCATCCCGCTCATAGGCGATGCACATCCGATGGGCCATCTCGTGGCACATGGTAAAGGGCAGGCTCACATCCGGCGCCTGGGGATTCACCGCCGCCTCCCCCGTCAGGGCAAAGGTAAAGCCCGTAATGCCCATGGAGGTATACATGTTGGACCACCCCAGCTTTTTCACCGGCTGGGTAGACCCGGCAAAGACCGGGTAGTGCTTTTCATAGGTCAGCACCCGGAAGCCCTCTCCCGCAAGAGAAGCCAGGTCCTCAAAGGTCCGGAAGCTGACGGCCCCGGTGCTGTCTCTGGGCACCTGGGCTGCCAGGACATTGGCCTGATTCCGGTAATACTCCGTGGCCTCCGTCAGCTCCTCCAGAGTATAGGCGGAGGTATCCAGCCGCAGGTCCTCGGCAATGGGCCCGGCGTAATAATTGAGGCCGTAGGCCGCGGTATGCAGGCAGTAAATGCAGGAACACACCGCCAGCACCCAGCCGAACCACTGCACCGGATTCCACTTGAGCACCAGCATCAGCACCAGACTGGTCAGCACCAGTACCCCCAGGGCCACCGCCAGCACCTGCCACAGGCAAAAGCTCACCTGCCCGCTCCATTGGGCCAGCATGGTCTGGGCGGTTCTTGTTACATAGGGATAGATCATATCCACCAATTCCGAAAACCGCCTGCCATAGGCCATAAGTACCGCCGTAATGGCCCCAAAGATCCCGGCGGTCAGATATCCGCGTAAATATTTCAAAGGATGACCCTCCTTCAAGACAAAAATATCTGTTTTCAGTCATTGTCTTAGTATAACACATTTGTCACCGGTTGTCTGCATCTTATTTTTGAATTTTTATAAAAATCGGCAGCCGGGGCATCCCGGGAAGTTCCGTTGGAGCCGTGGTGTTATTGTTCATCCTTCCTTTTATTTCGCTTCCGGTATTCGGCGGGGCTGATGCCCGCGGAGGCCCGGAAGCGTTGGGAGAAGTAGCTGGGGGAGGAAAAGCCGCACATGCTGGCGATCTGGGTCAGGGGGTAGTCGGTGGTACACAGCAGCTCCTTGCTCTCCCGGATGCGCAGCTGCTGGATATAGTTGAAGGGGGACAGGCCAAATTCCTTGCTGAAGGTATGGGCCAGGTGGAATTTGTTCATGTGTACGCTCTGGGCCAGAAGGTCCAGGGTCAGGGGCTCCCGGTAGTGGTTTTCGATATATCGGCGCACCGCCACGGTATCCGAGCTCAGGTCCTCCCCGGTGGAGGAGAGCACCTTGGAATAATTGGCAAGGAGGGTCATACCAGAACCTTCCCAAGGGAGGGGGCAGGCCGTCCGCCACGTGGTGAATATAATCCGTGCGGATGAATGGAGCAGCCCTCCGACATGTCATCCCGGCCGAAGTGAAACGGTGCGGAGGATACCTCCCATGTTGTAATCTCTCCCTACGCAGACTATTATTGCTGCTTTGTGGATTTTTTCGCTCCGTTTTACTCCAAGCGGAGGTAAGTGCCCAATAACACGCCGTCCATCCTATTTCAAAAAAGTCCTCTCTCCAAGAACGGAAAGAGGACTTTTCCAGCTTTTACAAGTTATTACCAGTCTCGGAGATAAGCACCCACCAGCCTATCAGAAGCACTTGATGCCTCACTTCATATTATTCCTTCCGCAGCACGGCGTAGAGGTAATCGTCTATGCAGTTGCCTACCCGGTCGATCAACAAATCCGTGGCTCGAGGTGGTAAGCTGCCGGAACGGACTCGGGCGTACTGTACGGGAAGGTATTGGCTGAGCAGGGACATGGGTATTCCGATGGAATCCAGATTTTCCAGCAGGGTATGAATTGCCTGCCGAACTTTTGGATTGGTCAGGTAGTATCTGGACCGGTCCGAAAAGCTGAAGGCCCGGGCATAGCGCTTTCGGGGCATGTCGCCACGGTAGTATTTTGCCCACTGGCCCATATCCTCCAACATGACCTGCTCCAGGGTTTCCCGAAATCTGGACAGAGGGAAGTCATGGAGGCCATAAAGTTCTCGCTCAATTTGTTCCAAAGCAAACAGCCCCTCCCGCAGGGCAAAGGTCAGGGCTGGACCGACCTTCAAAATAGCGATACCGTCCTCTACCATTTTGCGTAGACACACTCGGGGCTGATAGTCTGTAGAATGCCCTTCGAATACTAGGTTGGGGTGTCCCTTCAGCCATGCCATCAACTCTGCTGCCGTCTCCCGGTCGTATTCGACCACACTTTCATCGGCAAATTCCACCCCTGGCTGCACAACAATGGCAACGACCCGCTGCCACGCTTCCGCCAGGCCCCGGACGACAAAGGCGCTCTCAAACTCCGCCAGAGTCTGCGCACAGTCCTGGGCACTCGTTACAGTGACACTTTTTTCGTTTTCCTGAGCTCCTCCGGGGATGGGCACCTCACTACCGATAACATAAACCGGCTCCGGTGCCTCTGGATGAGTCGCCCGATACTCCTCAAATGCCGCCTCTGCTACGGCACAAAGCTGTGCGCCCCGTCGAGCAATGGTGCTATCCGGCAACCGAACGTTCTGGTCATCGCTGGCTACGCGCATACTGGTATCGATATGAATTTTAGAAAAACCTGCCAGCACATAGCCCCGAATGAGTTCCTCCGCATTTGCCATAGCCGCGTCCTCGGGAAGGTTCTGCCAGGTCAGAGGCCCCAGATGGTCGCCACCGCACAAGACCCGGTCAGCGGGCATCCCTTCTTCCTTGGCCAGTTCATCCAGGAATGCTCGGAACCCGGCGGGGGTCATGCCTGTATAGCCGCCATTCTGATTGACCTGATTGGCTGTAGACTCCACCAATACCACTGTATCGTTTGCCTTCGCCCTGCGCAGGGCGGCCCGAAGTACATACTCGTTGGCGCTGCAACAAGAATAGAGGCCCTTTTCCTTTGCTGTGCTTCTGTTACGCAAGAGCTCATAAATAGGGTTCTGAACGGATTGATCTATCATAATTTTCTCCTTTTAGGGTGCAGAGAAAGCCCGGCAGAGACCTACCGGGCTTTCCCTGCTTTATGGGGTATTTCTTTTGGAGAGAAAGGGGTCGTGTGGTTACTTCTCTGCTTTTCTAGCCTTCAGCTCATCCATGATCTCAGCATGGCGCTTTTCTGTCAGCTTGTAGAAGAACATGGGAATAACACCTAAAATGACAACACCGGCAACAACAAGGGAATACATAGTATGGAAGGAATTCAGAACATGTGCTCCCTGCTCAACACCGGGTGTATATCCGGTCAAGCCAATCGTCGCAGCAACTGCAACGGCAGAAATCGCCATAACGCACTTCGTCACAAAGCAGCGAGTAGAAGTGATCATTGCTTCATTTCTCTGGCCGGTTTTCCATTCACCATACTCGATGGTATCGGCCATCATTGCGTTAACGCAAACCATCAGCGCACCAAGAGCCGTGGAAGAAACCGCCGAGCAGATGAAAATGCGTGTTATGTTCGTCCATCCGGAGATATACAGATAAACATGCGCAATTGCAAGAATAACGACACCGCCATACATACAGGCCTTCTTTCCGATTCGCTTGGAAAGAACAGTAAACAAGATTGCACCGGCAATCTGCGCAACCAGGCCAATCAGACTGGCAATGCTCATCAGTTCCAATCTGCCAACATTATATGTAAAGTAGTAGTAATTAAAGCCGCCTTTCAAAATCATGCCCAGTAGAAAACACAGGTTGGACAGCTGAACGCAGAGCAATGGCTGATTTGTAAAGACGTTTTTGAGTGCCAGCTTCAGGCTGAATTTTTCCGTATCATCCGGCACCACATGCTCTCGAACCATCTTGAAACTGCACAGGTACATAATGGATGCAAACAGGGCGACAATTGCGGCAATCGTAAAATAGGAAGTCCACTTGAATTCGCCCAGCATTGATAGGCCAATGGGCATCGCTACGCCGATAATGCCAGAAATCGCATTAGAGAAAGTTGTGGTTGTGCCAATGATACCATCACGTTCCTTGGGATTGCTGGTCATGGCCGCAGGCAAAGACCAGAAGGGAATGTCCACAGCGGTGAATGCGATGCTGCCGGTCAGGACATACAGCAGCCCGGCAAAAACACAGAGTCCAGTCGTACCGAGAAAGCCCGGCTTCAGAAAACTCAGTGCCATCAGCAGGCAGAACAGGGGACCCGCACGCAAAATCCATGGACGGAAACGGCCCCATTTGCTCCTTGTGCGGTCGGCGATAACGCCCATTGAAATGTCAGTAAAGGCATCAAAGATACGAGCGGCAGCAACCAGCGCACCTATAAACGCTACGGGAAGCGCCAAAATATCCGTCATAAACGGAGTTGCCCAAGTTGCCCACAGGGTATATGCGGAGTCGTGTCCAAGAACACCAATTGCGTGTCCGAGCCTTTCTTTTTTTGTACACATTGTTGATTCTTCGTGTACATTGGCCTCAGTGACAGTGTTTGCCATTATTCTTCTCCTTTCGAATTATCTGTTAAGCCTTAATGGTATTTAGGAAGCCAATCGCCATGGGTTTCGATCAGATCATCAACCATTGTACGGATATCATCAATGCTCAACTCAGCGCTGGCATGTGGATCAAGCATCGCTGCCTGATAAACATAGTCCTTTTTGCCTGTGAGCGCCGCATCAACGACCAACTGATGCACACTGATTTGGCGCATATTCAGCGCTGCAAGCTGATGCGGAAGGGCACCGATGTGACAAGGCTGGATACCGCCCTCATTGGCGAGACAAGTTACTTCAACACAGCAATCCGTCGGCAGATTGTCGATCAGACCCGTATTCATTACGTTGCCACCAAACGAGAAGGGCCTGCCGGTTTCAATTGCTTCGATAATGCTGGCCGCATATTCGTTGCTTCTGGTATGCGTCAGATTTTCGTTGTGGATAAGCTTTTCAGCCTGGGCCTTCCACATTTTTGCCTGTGCGATACAGCGGCGCGGGTATTCGTCCAACGGAATATTATACCGTTCAATCAGCTCCGGATATGCTTTCTTGATAAAATACGGATAGTATTCGGCACTGTGCTCACTGGATTCTGTGACATAATATCCGAACTGCTTCATCAGCTCAAAGCGCACCATGTCGTCATGGTCGTCTGGGGTATGAAGCTCCGGTGTCCTGGCTCCAATAACCTCGGCATACTCCGGATAGAGAACGGCAAGCTCCGCAAGCGGATCTTTAATTGGACCGGTAAGAGCCCGACGTCTGATCTCTGGGTAATAATCCTCGCCGTTACGGGTGATTTCCAGCAGCCACGCCATGTGATTGATACCGGCAATTCTGTAATTTACACCGTCCTGGGGAAGATCAAGGCGGCCAAGCAGCATTGGAACACAAGACTGGTGGGAGTGGCACAGACCAACCGCTTTGATGTCGGTATAGCGATTCCAGGCAAGTGTCAGCATGGACATAGGGTTGGTGTAATTGATAAACAGAGCATCAGGACATACCTTCTCCATGTCCGCTGCAAAGTCCCGCATGACCGGAATCGTGCGCAGCGCACGGAAAATACCGCCGATACCGTTTGTATCACCAATGGTCTGGCGCAAGCCGTACTTTTTCGGCACCTCAAAGTCCGTGATTGTACAGGGGGAATAGCCACCAACCTGAATCGCATTGCATACATACTTTGCGCCCCGCAAAGCTTCCAGCCGGTCTGTATACTTGACGATCTTCGCCTTGCCACCATTGGAATTACGGTTGATGTTGCTGAGCATCATATAGGATTCTTCCAAGCGTACCGGGTCAATATCAAACAGCGCATATTCGTATTCGCGCAGACAATCCGTTTGTAGGCAATCGCCCAGGACGTTTTTTGCGAAAACACTGCTGCCAGCACCCAAAAATGTAATTTTATTCATTTCTGATCCTCCCTTTCTGTCATTGCAGAGAAATGTAAGCGTTCAGCCCTTTGGGTTGGTCCGGATTGCCCCCAAGGGAGACTGATTTGAGCAGTGCTGTCATCTGAGGAATATAAATAAACGGAATGCCCCAGGCGGCAAAATGATCAATACCGGCAATTTGAATATGCGCCGCAGCACCATAAATATTGTCTTCTTTGTCGGAAACCGTGACGACCGTGCCACCGTGCCGGATCACATCTCGGGCCATAGCTCCCTGAAGTTTTTCCTCGCCGGGCCGAAGCAACATGACAGTGATCGTTTTCTCATCGCTGATGACGATGGGGCCGTGCCGATAGTCCAGCAGATGAAAATAGCGTCCCGTTAGCATGGCAATCTCCGTAAAGGCCAGTGCTCCCTCCTCAGCAATGCCACACACCGGTCCGTCAGCCAGCACAACGGCATTGTTCCAATCCCGTATCGCCAATTCCTCCAGAATCGGACGGTATTTTTGTTGGAATGCCTCATTGCCCGCTGTTGCGTCATGTACGCTTTTCCAAAGAGTATCGTCCTTTGCGTATCTGGCCGCCAGAAGGAGCATCGCCGCATAAAGGTTCGTGACTGTGCGGGTCTGGCAGACGCTGTTATCATGGCACCAGGGCAGGCTCAAATCCAGATCGCTCATGGGAGTGATGTCATTGTTGGCCTCTGCATTGATGGAAATGATGGGACAGCCAAGGCTTTCCTTGATTCTCCGGGCCGCCCAAACCATTTCCGAAGTCCGTCCGGAACGGGAGAGCATTAAAACGATGCTTCCGCGGACGGTTTCCTGCCAAAACATGGGGTCTGAAATGTAGTCTCCTGCCGGGATGGCGTTAGCTACCGTCTCCCGGAAGGAAGCCAGCACCGCTGCCGCACTTTTGGACAGCATATAACTGGAACCACAGCCCAAAACTGTGAATTTCCTCTGGGGGAAGGCCTTGAAAAACCCATCGATTCTTTCCTTGTTTTCTTCAAAATACCTACAGGTTCGCTTTAACGCTCCGGGGGTATCGAGAATTTCTTCTTCTGTCAAAAACATGATCTACCTCCTTTTATTTTCCAAAATTTTGAGCTGCCAGTAGCCAAGCACCCTCCACGCCGGAGCTCTTCGGCGCTTCCAGTACACAGCCCAAAGCAGAGATCTCTTTTTTCAGCGGCTCCAGAATCAGGTCGCCGGTCCGGAACAGCCCGCCGGAGTAGGAAACTTTCGTTCCCTCCGGCAGTGCCAACTTGCTTTTCAGCGCCTGTGCCATCAAGGCCAGCTCTTGAGCTGCCCGCGGGTACAGGGCCATCGCCTCCGGGTCACCGGCCTGTGCGGCTTGAGCCGCATAACGCTGGAATCCAGCCACCATTTGGCGGTAGGGGGCATATTCCCGGGTAATGCGCTCGATAAATGTCATATCTTCCTCCAGTAAAAGCTCCCGCCGCAGTATTTCGTACAGCGCGCCTTTGGAAAGTCTTCCATCCGCTTCTTTTGTAAAGACACTCATGGCCTCTCTACCGATCCAGTAGCAGGAGCCCTCGTCCCCAAAGAACTCGTTCCAACCGCCGGTTCTGGCCGTCTGTCCGAACTCATTTTTCGCAAAGGCAATGGAGCCGGTTCCGGCTACAATATGAATGCCCGGTTGTCCTGCTAGTGCCCCTGCCCATCCGACCTCCACGTCATTCACGATGTTGACTGGTGCAGGGCTCAGGAGATTTTTAAGTGACTGGCCTATAGCCTCATCCTGCTCAGGGTCTTCGCCAAAGCAAGGCAACCCCACACAGATGCCCGCACAGTCCGTAAGAGACGCTTCAACCTTTTGCAGGCAGCTTACCACAGCCTCCGCAATAATTTTCGCCGCGCCGTCGATGCCCAGCATTCGGTAGGAGCAGCCGGTGGTCAGTTCCGTGCTTCTCTCGCTGCTTTCCTTCTGGGCCGCTAGAACGGCAGTTTTCGTTCCGCCGCCGTCAACGCCCACAAACCATTTTTCCACAGTGTTTCCCCCTTTGGAATCTCTGATTCCCTTCTTCTTGGTCATAGTATACAGAAACATCGCATACCTGTCCAGCACATTGAGCTATTTAGAACAAATCCGCCAGTTGCATTCTTCTTTTTTAGATACAACTGGGGCGGTTGTATCTAAATTAGGATGGTTTTGAAAAAAACTCTGGTATTTTCTTGTGCATTGCGCTAAAATAGAAGTAGGCCATTTTCAAAAGGGGGGGCTTCGCAGTGGCTGGTAACGCACTTTACATTTCCATTTATCAAGAGATACTACGGGATATTCAAAGCGGAAAGTATCTCGAAAACGAACCGCTTCCCAGTGAAGAAAGTCTTTGTCGCAGCTACAATGTTAGCCGGACCACAGTTCACAAGGCACTGGACATGCTAAAAGATGCCAATGCAGTCTATTCCGTTCAAGGCAACGGTGTTTACGTCAAGCCACACATGTTTGCGCAGCCTCTTTCCCAGTTTTATTCCTTTACGGATTCCCTGAAAAACATCAATATTCTGATCCAGAATGAAATCATTGATTGTACTCTGATTCGAGCAGATAAGGGACTGTCCGTAGCCACTGGGTATCCGGTAGGAACTCTATTTCACAAGCTTACCCGCCTGCGTTCCGCAAAGGAATACCCGCTGATGATTGAAACGACCTACCTACCCCAGAGTCGTTTTATACGTCTGGATACCCAAATCCTCTCCAACGGCTCGCTATATGAATTTCTGCGCACCCGCTACAGCTTCCATGCGGACCGTGCCAGTGAGACCTTGCGACCGGTCATGCCCCGTCCGGACGAGCGAACCCTGCTCTGCATTTCCGCAAATACCCCTTGCATGCTGCTGGAACGCTTCAGCTTTGAAGATTCTACTCTAATCGAATACACCAAATCCATCGTCCGGGGTGATAAATACACTTTTCAGGTAGAGTTTCAGAACCCGTAAGCTCTCAATAACCATCCATCTCAAAAAACAGGCAGGTCCAATAATTTCTGGGCCTGCCTGTTTTTTAAAGTGGTATTCACATAAACATCGGAGTTCTTCGTTCAGACAAATATCTCACGATTCCCGCATGTGTCAGGTGGTGGTATTTTTGATGATGCTGCTACGAATGTGCCACATTCATGGCACAGGTTTACCGCCGTAACAGCGACTTTGTCCAAAGTGATGCCTTTTTTCTGGACGGAGCGGCAGGTATGATCACTTTTCCACGTCGTCTTTGCCCTTGTTTCGCTTCCGGTATTCGGCGGGGCTGATCCCCGCGGAGGCCCGGAAGCGTTGGGAGAAGTAGCTGGGGGAGGAAAAGCCGCACATGCTGGCGATCTGGGTCAGGGGGTAGTCGGTGGTACACAGCAGCTCCTTGCTCTCCCGGATGCGCAGCTGCTGGATATAGTTGAAGGGGGACAGGCCAAATTCCTTGCTGAAGGTATGGGCCAGGTGGAATTTGTTCATGTGTACATTCTGGGCCAGAAGGTCCAGGGTCAGGGGCTCCCGGTAGTGCTTTTCGATATACCGCCGCACCGCCACGGTATCCGAGCTCAGGTCCTCCCCGGTGGAGGAGAGCACCTTGGAATAATTGGTTTTCCGCAGAAGCTTGATCAGCAGAATGTCCAGCAGGTCCTGGCACACGGTTTCAAAGCCCATGCGCTTTCCTTCGATCTCCCGGAGCATGGTTTTCAGATAAAACTGCACATCGCTGCCGTCATCATAGAAATTGATGATGCAAAAAGAATTGTCCGCAGAATCCTCCATGTGCAGCTCCAGGCCCTCAATGCCCATGACGATGTACTCCAGAGGACTGGCGGCCAGGCTGGTTTCCGTATGCTCCACATGGGGATTTACAATGACCATATCCCCGGCGGTAATGGTGAAAGAGCGATCTGTCACCAGGAACTGTCCTTTTCCGCCGATGACGTAAAACAGCTCCGCGCAGTTGTGGGTATGGGGCACACTGAACCAGTCGCCGCCGTATTTTGCGCTGCTGATATAGAGCAGTTTTGCCTTATCGCTGTCCGTATGAATATTTTTAGCCTGTAAATCGTATCTGGTGTTGCTCATCCGATTCTTCCTTTCCGTATTGTGCCATGGGACGGGCCAGGGCACGGTAGCTTTATATATATTGTTTCTATTATAATACATCTTGCTGAAATTGAAAAGAGGGAATCCGGACAATATTCCGCAAAAATCAACAGGCAGTCGTAGAAAATTTCCTGGTCTTCAGCTATGGGTAAGTTGCACAAATCCCGCTTCCCGGATTTATCAGTAATAAACAAAGTTCATTTTGTGCGCAAGATATATAAAGTTTTCAGCAAAAAAGTGATTGCGAAATACTTTTTTCTGTATCATTATATAGGCAATGCAGGACCCTGCATAAAACGAAAAATATGGAGGAAACACAAATGAAGAAGATCTTTGCCCTTCTGCTGGCTCTGACCATGGTCATGGGTCTGGCAGCCTGCGGCGGCTCTGCCCCTGCTGCCACCGAGGCACCCAAGACTGACGCTCCCGCTGCCGAAGTACCCGCCACCGAGGCTTCCGCTGCCGAAGCCGCTACCATCAAGGTCGCCGCCATCGAGACCGGCTACGGTGCCCAGATGTGGACCGAGGTCGCTGCCGCTTTTGAGGCCGAGACCGGCATCAAGGTGGAGCTGACCACCGACAAGAACCTGGAGGACGTGCTCTCCGGCCCCATGCAGAACGGCGAGTTCCCCGACGTGGTACACCTGGCCATCGGCCGTCCTGCCGGTCTGACCGAGCAGCTGATCAAGGCCAACGCCCTGCACGACCTGACCAACATGCTCTCCACCACCATCCCCGGCGAGAGCAAGACCCCTGCTGACAAGATCGTCGGCGGCTTCACCGAGACTTCCATCACCAGCCCCTACGGCGATGGCAAGACCTACCTGGCTCCCATGTTCTACTCTCCCTGCGGCCTGTTCTACAATGCCAAGCTGTTTGAGGAGAAGGGCTGGGAAGTTCCCACCACCTGGGACGAGATGTGGGCCCTGGGCGACGAGGCCGCCAAGGAAGGCATCTCCCTGTTCACCTACCCCACCACCGGCTACTTTGACACCTTTATCCCCACTCTGATCGCCTCTGTTGGCGGCACCGAGCTGTGGGAGTCCATCAGCAACTACGAAGAGGGCGTATGGGATACCCCCGAGGCCCAGAAGGTTCTGGACGTGATCGCCAAGCTGGCCACCTATGTCCACCCCAACACCCCCGCCCAGGCCAACAACCAGGACTTCACCAAGAACCAGCTGATGGTTATGACCAACGATGCCCTGTTCATGCCCAACGGCACCTGGATCACCGGCGAAATGAGAGACGCCGAGGCCACTCTGACCAACGACTTTGCCTGGGGCATGACCGCCCTGCCCGGCTTTGACGCCAGCGCCGCCCCCTACGCTTACTGCTGGTTCGAGCAGTCCTGGATCCCCGCCGCTGCCGAGCACATCTCCGAGGCCGAGCAGTTCGTGGCCTTCCTGTACTCCGACAAGGCTGCCGAGATCTTCGCCGCCTCCGGCGCCATCCAGCCCATCGTCGGCGTTGCTGACAGCCTGGAAGGCGAGAACAAGGTGTTCTACTCCATCTACGACAACGGCGCCAAGGCCTGCATGGGTGCTTTCGCCGCCTTCGGTGAGATCCCCGGCGTGACCGTTTCCGACACCTTCTTTGCCCCCATCGATTCCCTGGTCTCCGGTACCATCACCATCGATGACTACGCAAACCTGGTCAAGACCAACTCCGCCCAGATGGCCGCTGCCAAGCTGAGCTGATTGAAGGTTTAAAGGCCCTACGGTAACCAAGAGGGTGACAGTGACTTCTGTCGCTGTCACCCTTTTTCGAAGATCCTTTCCCGTGGACAGATACCGTCTGTCCAGTGGAAAATATCTTGGATGTAAAAAATATAAGGAGTTGGTAATCAATGAGAAGAGACCCCAAGCGCAGCTGCTTTTTGGTGCTGTGCGTTGCCCCGGCGGTGATCCTGTTTACGATTTTCATGGTCATCCCCACCTTCAATGTCTTCCGGCTGTCCCTGTACCAGCGGAGCACCTTTAATCCCAATGAGGTGTTTATTGGTCTCAAAAACTTCCGGATGCTGCTGAAGGACGCCACATTCATCCGTTCCATGCAGAACATGCTGCTGCTGATCGTCATGGTCACGGTCTTTACCATGGCAACGGCCCTGATTTTCGCCGGCATCCTGACCCGGGAGAAGCTGAAGGGCCAGGACTTTTTCCGCATCGTGTTCTACATCCCCAATATTCTCTCCGTAGTCGTCATCTCCGGTATTTTTTCCGCCATCTATGACATTGACCGGGGCCTTTTAAACAGCATTCTGAATCTGTTCGGCAAAAACGGCATCCTCTGGAAGGGCGAGGAGCATGTCATCACCAGCATCATCATTGCCATGGTCTGGCAGGCCATCGGCTACTACATGGTCATGTATATGGCCTCCATGTCCGCCGTTCCCGGCTCCCTGTATGAATCCGCCGGTCTGGACGGGGCCAGCCGCCTGACCCAGTTTACCCAGATCACCATTCCCCTGATCTGGACCAACATCCGCACCACCCTGACCTTCTTCGTCATTTCCACCATCAACATGGCCTTCCTGTTTGTCAGTGCCATGACCGGCGGCGGCCCCAACAACGCCTCCAATGTGGCCCTGCTTTACATGTACAACCAGAAAAACCTGGGCGGCGGCTATGGCTACGCCATGGCCATCGGCGTTGTGATTTTTGTGGTGTCCTTCGGCCTGTCCGCTCTGGTGAACAAGGTCACCGAGCGTGAAGTGCTGGAATACTAAGGAGGTGCCCCGATGAAACTGCAAAAAGAAACAAGCACCGCCCAGCGGCTGTATAAGCTGTTTATCTACGTGGTCCTGGGCCTGCTGGCTATCATGATCCTGATTCCCGTACTGTGGGTCATGATGGCCTCCGTCAAGGAGACCGCCGAGCACTACGGCAGCCCCTGGGCATTGCCCAGCCACATCCACTGGCAGAACTTTGTAGATGCCTGGACAAAGGCCAATATGGGCGGCTATATGCTCCACTCCATTTTTGTCACCCTGCTGGCTCTGGCCATTCTGCTGGTGGTAGCCCTGCCCGCCTCCTACGCCCTGGCCAGATTCCGCTTCACCGGTCGGAAATTTATGAACACCTGCTTTATGGCCGGACTCTTTATCAATGTTAACTATATTGTGGTTCCCATTTATCTGATGCTCTCCGATGGAGATAAGTGGCTCAAGGGTGTGCTGGGCAAGGCCTTCCTGTTGAATAACCACATTGTGGTGGCCATTGTCTATGCCGCCACCGCCCTGCCCTTTACCATTTATCTGCTCTCCAGTTACTTTGCAACTCTGCCCCATGACTTTGAGGAAGCAGCCTATATTGACGGCTCCGGCTACGCCCGGACCATGCTCCAGGTCATCTTCCCCATGGCCAAGCCCTCCATCATCACCGTGATCCTCTTTAATTTCATGTCCTTCTGGAATGAATACATCATCATCAAGACCCTGGTCACTGCGAAGGAGCAGTGGACGTTGCCCGCCGGTCTGCTGAATCTGATGCAGGCCCAGCAGTCCGCCGCGGAATACGGCCCCATGTATGCGGGCTTGGTGCTGGTCATGCTGCCGGTGCTGATCCTCTACATCTGCGTCCAGAAGAATCTGACCAAGGGCATGACCGTGGGCGGTCTGAAAGGCTAAGGTGCGACTATGAAATTTTGGAAAGAACACATGGGCCTGCGGGCCATTCTGATCCTGGCCTTCTTCGTCCTCGGCATGGTCCTGACCATTGTCGGCTGGAACATGACCGGCCAGCTCAAAGGCCTGGGCATCATGCTTCTGGGCATCATCTGCCTGCTGACGGCGCTGTTTGTCTATAACAAGCCCTATTCCGGCAAAGCCAGATAACACATCGATAAAAAAACCACATGGAAAATCCCAAACAGGGGCCCATGTGGTTTTTTTAGCCTGCGTAGGGGGAAAAATCTGCAACTTGGGTAGATTTCTCCGCTCGCTGACGCTAAGGCCTGAATGACAGGATGGGGGTACGTTTATACGAATTCGCCTACTGTTCCTAAAATATTTCACGCTGCCCCGCCCCCTCATCAGTCAGGGCTGCGCCCTGCCAGCTTCCCCCAAGGGTGTACCGTGCTTTTGAGGCTCTGGATTTTCCGCTACGGCCCAAAGGCAAGCACCAAGACCTTCCCCACCGGGGAAGGGGGACCGCCCGCAGGCGGTGGATGAGGGACGGTACGGCGTTCCGCATTGTAGGAACAGCGGGCGCAGAGGTATGACCTCCCAGCGAAACCGTAGGGAACGGCCTGTGTGCCGTTCCGCACGTGAAAGCACGGAACCGTTTCCAGCAAAAACCAGACGCGTCCCCCCTTTTGTCATTCCGACCGTAGCGTCAGCGGAGCGGAGGAATCCACCACGTGGGATGATGAACCAACACAAGGTAAAATTTGCTACTTGAGAAGATCCCTCCGCTCGTTTCACTCGGTCGGGATGACATATCGGGGGGTGGTTCCGTTTTTTTCGCACGGGTCTTATTCGCAACGCGGCATGGCGATGAATCATCGCCGCTACATGGCGTAGTACCCTTCAACCGCACAGGTTGTATCCGAAACGTAGCGGGCGGCAGATTGCCGATGAATAAAGGAGTGATTGCCACCGGCAATCAATAGATTTTGATTCGCTGCGCGGAGCACCACCCCTACGGGCATGTTGGTGGGTGGTACCATTCACCCGCACGGGTGATATTCGCGGCGTTCCCGGAACGGCACACAGGCCGTTCCCTACGGTTTCGCTGGGGCGTGTATTCTTTAACCAACGTATTCTAAAAGCAGGCACGTCCGTTGCCAAATAATTGTCAATTGTCCATTGTCAATTGTCAATTTACGCAAAAACCGCCTCGAGCGGAAGCCCGAGGCGGTTTTTGCGTCGATTTAGCCGAATACGCTCAGCAGGAAGCCTGCGGCGATGGCGGAGCCGATGACGCCGGCCACGTTGGGGCCCATGGCGTGCATCAGCAGGAAGTTTGCGGGGTTGGCTTTCTGGCCTTCCTTGTTGGAAACACGGGCGGCCATGGGCACGGCGGAAACACCGGCGGAGCCGATCAGGGGGTTGACCTTGCCCTTGGTGGCCCAGCACATCACGTCGCCGCCCAGCAGACCGCCGGCGGTGGAGATGCCAAAAGCGACCACGCCCAGAACGACGATCTTCAGGGTCTGAGCGGTCAGGAAGGTGGAGCCCACCATGGTGGAGCCCACGGCGGTGGACAGCAGAATGGTGACGATGTTCATCAGGGCATTCTGCACGGTGTCAGACAGACGCTCGGTGCAGCCGGTCTCCTTGAAGAGGTTGCCCAGCATCAGGCAGCCGATCAGAGGAGCGGTGTCGGGCAGCAGCAGAGCCACGAACATGGTGACGAGGATCGGGAAGATGATCTTCTCGGTCTTGCTCACGTTCCGGGTCTGGACCATCTTGATCTTCCGGGCCTCGGGGGAGGTCAGCAGATTCATAATGGGGGGCTGGATCAGAGGGATCAGGGCCATGTAGGAATAAGCTGCCACGGCGATGGCACCCAGCAGATGAGGGGCCAGACGGGTGGTCAGGAAGATGGCGGTGGGGCCGTCCGCGCCGCCGATGATGCCGATGGAAGCGGCTTCACGGCCGGTGAAGCCCATACAAACGGCACCGAAGAAGGCAACGAACACGCCCAGCTGGGCGGCAGCGCCCAGCAGCAGGCTCTTGGGGTTGGAGAGCAAGGGGCCAAAGTCGGTCATGGCACCAACGCCCATAAAGATCAGGCAGGGATACAGGCTGGTCTTGACACCGATGTAGAAGATGTCCAGCAGGCCGCCCTCCCGCATGATCTGGCCGAAGCTGTGATACATGGGGCTGGAGGGGTCCATAAAGGCATCCCACAGGTTCTGATGGTACAGGCCCGCGTTGGGCAGGTTGGTCAGCAGGCAGCCGAAGGCGATGCCCACCAGCAGCAGGGGCTCAAACTTCTTGACGATGGCCAGGTACAGCAGTACGCAGGCGATGGCCAGCATCACCAGGTTCTGCCAGCCGTTATTGGATACGAAGCCGGTAATAATCGCGGCAAAGCCGGAGTTATTCCAGAGCTTCAGCAGGATCGCGCCAACATTCATTGGGAGCCCTCCTTAACCGATCACGACCAGAGGTGCCCCAGTGTCCACATTGGAGCCCTTGGAGACCAGAACCTGGGTAACGGTTCCGTCCTTGGGAGCCATGATCTCGTTCTCCATCTTCATAGCCTCCAGCACGCACAGAACGTCACCGGACTTGACAGCCTGACCGGCGGTCACATTGACCTTCAGGATGTTGCCGGGCATGGGGGCGTTGACGGGCTCACCGGCACCGGTCACCACGGGAGCGGCGGCAGGAGCGGGGGCAGCGGCAGGAGCAGCAGCAGCGGGGGCGGCGGCAGCAGGAGCCGCGGCGGGAGCGGAAGGTGCAATGGCTTCGTACTCGTCAAGCAGGATGGCCTCGCCGGCTTCCACCTCGACTTCGTAAGTACGGCCCTTCAAAGTCACTTTGTATTTCATGATTATTTGACCTCCTTAATGGATTTGAAACGCAGCTCGTTCAGGGGCTTGCCCATCTTGTCGGCTACGATGGCCATAATCATGGCCGCAGTCTTGGGTTCAACATCGTGGAGCAGCAGCTCACCGGCAGAACCGGGGGCCACAGCCTTTGCAGCGGCAGGAACCGCGGGGGCAGTGGGCGCAGTTGCCTTGGCGGCAGCGGCGGAAGCGGCGGCCAGCTTGGCATCCTTCCCGGCAAAATACTTGCCCATGGCGACGATGACGCACATCAGCAAAATCAGGCCGAAGAATACCACCGCATAGCCCAGCAGCGCGTAAACGCCGGCTTCGCCAATGGAAATATCAGAAGTAAGCATCATAACGTGATACCCTCCTTAGGCCTCGGTAATGGTATAGGTAACCTTGTTCTCTTCCTTTGCCTTACGGCCTTCCAGGAACTTTTCGGCCTGGGCGGGGAAGCAGATGTAGCTCATAACATCCTCTTCGCTCTGAGCCAGATCGCCCAGGGCGGCCTTGGCGGCGGCGAACTCCTCACCGGTGCGCTTGCTGTCCTCTACACGGCAGTCCATGGGAGCGTCCATACCGGCCTCGGCCAGAATGCGCTTCTCCAGGTCGGCGTCCACGGGAGCGGGGGCAATGCCGTACTCGCCCTTGAAGTAAGCCTTGACTTCCTT
>CAKTNS010000008.1 GCA_934589225.1 uncultured Oscillospiraceae bacterium | reverse complement strand
TGTTACCTATGTCTCTTCTCTACCTGTTACCTATGTTACTACTCTATACAAATCTGCCGCCCGCCACGTTCCGAATATAACCTGTGCGGTTGAATGGTATCACGCAATGTAGCGGCGATGATTCATCGCCATAAACCGCAACGTATATAACCCGTACGGTTGAATGAATCCACCCACCAGCAAAACCGTAGGGAACGGCCTGTGTGCCGTTCCGGGGGCGTGGCGAATGTAACCCGTGTGGTTGGATGTTACCACTCAAAAGCACGGTACAAGAGCTTCCCTCGGGGGAAGCTGGCTCGCCTGGGCGAGCCTGATGAGGGCCGCGGGGCGGCGTAAAATGCTGTAGAAACAGTAGGCGAATCCGTAGAAACGTAACCTCATTGTCATTCCGACCGGAGCGTCAGCGGAGTGGAGGAATCCACCACGTTCGATAATGAACCACCACAAGATAAAATCTGCAACTCGGGAAGATTCCTCGACTCCGTTCCCTCCGCTCGGAATGACATATCGGTGTGTGGTTCCATTCAACCACACAGGTTATACCCGAAACGTGGCGGGCGGCTAATAGCCGATAACTTAATGTGTGATTGCCCCCGGCAATCATTATTTTTTAATTCGCTGCGCGGAGCACCACCCCTACAGGCGTAGTACCATTCAACCACACAGGTTATAGTCGAAACGTAGCGGGCGGCAGATTGCCGCCCCTACGGTTTCGCTGGAAGGTGCATTCTTGAACCAACGGATTTCAAAAACGGCCACGTCCGTCGCCCATATAATTGTCAATTGTCAATTGTCAATTTTTTCTTGACATTTTCGTTCCGCGGGGTTATAATCCTCCAGAATTGAATAGTTCAAAAATGAAGCAAATAAAGGAGGTGCCCTCTTGCGGCCCGCGATTGAGATTCCTCAGAAAATTTTTCTGGCCTACAGTGCCATGTGCAAACCCTTGTGCCGGGAGCTGGAGCTTCCCCAGACGGCGTTTGATATTCTCATGTTTTTGGGCAACAACCCGGATTATAAAACCGCCCGGGATATTGTGGAGCTGCGGCATATCAAGGCCAATCTGGTGTCCGTCAATGTGGACCGGCTGGTGCGAGAGGGGTATCTGGTCCGCTCCCAGCCACCGGGGGACCGGCGGAAGACGGCGCTTTCCTGCACCGGGAAGGCCCAGCCCATTCTGGAGCGAGGCAGGCGCTTGCAGGCCGATTTTCTCCGGCAGCTGCTGGCCAACACCGACGAGGAGGCCCGGGAGACCTTTTGGCAGGTCCTGGGGGTCATCGAAAAGAATTCAGAACAGATTTTAAAGGAGCATCCGTAACATTATGAACCTGCTTGTGATTATTTTGGTCACCTTTTTTGCCGGTATGGGAGCGGGCCTTGGCACCGGCTTTGCGGGCATGAGTGCCGCCGCTGTCATCAGCCCCATGCTCATCACCTTCCTGGGCATTGACCCCTATCTGGCCGTGGGCATCGCCCTTTCTTCGGACGTTTTGGCCAGTGCCGTCTCCGCCTATACCTATTATCGGAATAAGAACCTGGACATTAAAAACGGCCTGATTATGATGTTCAGCGTCCTGGTCTTTACCGTGGTGGGCAGCTACATTTCCAGCCTGGTGCCTTCCACCACCATGGGCGGCTTCTCCGTGTTCATGACGTTTATTTTAGGCATCAAGTTCATTATCCGGCCCGTTATGACTACCAAGGAAGCCATGGCCGGGGTCTCCGCCCAAAAGCGGGCCATTCAGTCTGTGGTCTGCGGGGTGATGATCGGCTTTATCTGCGGCTTCGTGGGGGCCGGCGGCGGCATGATGATGCTGCTGATCCTCACCAGCGTCTTAGGCTACGAGCTGAAAACCGCCGTGGGCACCAGCGTGTTCATTATGACCTTCACCGCCCTGACCGGGGCCGTGTCCCACTTTGCCATCGGCGGCATGCCTGACCCCCTGGTGTGGGTGCTGTGCGTCATCTTCACCCTCATATGGGCACGGATCGCCGCGGTATTTGCCAACCGGGCCCAGCCCAAGACCCTGAACCGTGCCACCGGTGTGATCCTGGTGATCCTGGGTGCGGTCATCATGGGCTTCAACACCTTCGCCTGAAATATTTTCCCGCTGCCCGGTGTGTGCCGGGCGGCGGCTTTTTTATGCCCCATGTCCATTTGAAAGGGGCTGCTCACCTTATTGACACCTTCCGTTTTACTGTGGTATAATCTCTTTAGTATATGATGCCGCTGTTGGAAGCGGCGGAAGGGGGGAGGCCGAATGGGGGAAAACTTGATGCCCCGGATTTTGTTTTTGGCCAATGTGCCGTCACCGTATCGGGTGGCGTTTTTTGACGAGTTAAGTCGGTTTTGTCAGCTGACCGTGCTCTATCAGCTTCATGCCTCCGCGGAGCGGGACAAGAAGTGGACGGCGGAGCAGCAGGGGCGCTATAAGACCGTGTTTTTAAAGGGCCGCTCCACGGATGTGGACAAGGCCATCTGTCCCGGGGTGCTGTCCTGGCTGACGAAAGACTGGGATGCCATTATTATTTCCGGCAATTCTTCGCCTACGGAGCTTTTGGCCATCTTCTGGTGCAAGGCCCGGCGAATCCCTTACTGCCTGGAAGCCGACGGGGCCTTTGTGAAATCCGGCGGCGGCCCCAAGGAGTGGCTGAAAAGCCAGTCCATCCGGGGGGCCCGGCTGTATCTTTCCACCTGCCGGGAGCTGGACCGGTATTATCTGCACTACGGCGCCACCCAGGAGGCCCTGCGGCGGTATCATTTTTCCTCCCTGCGGGCCAGCGACATTCTCCCCGCCCCTCTGACGGCGGAGGTGAAGGCCGGTTACCGGAAGAAGCTGCAAATTCCGGAGGATAAGATGATCCTCTCCATCGGCCAGTTCATCCCCCGGAAGGGCTTTGACATTCTCCTGGGCGCCGTCAACACCCTGGACAAGCACATCGGCGTTTACATCGTCGGCGGGGAGCCCACGGAGGAATACATGACCTTCGCCCGGGAAAATGATTTGACCAACGTCCATTTTGTGGGCTTTAAAACCAAAGAACAGCTGGAAGACTACTACCGGGCGGCAGACCTCTTTGTGCTGCCCACCCGGGAGGACATCTGGGGCCTGGTGGTGGCCGAGGCCATGGCCTATGGCCTGGGGGTCATTACCACCAACCGCTGCAACGCCGGGCTGGAGCTGATCAAAAACGGAGAAAACGGCTATCTGGTGCCCTCCGAAAACGTCCACTCCCTGCGGGGGGCCATTGTGGAGGCCATCCCCAACAGTGCCGCCCTGGGGGCCGCGGCACTGGAGTCCATCCGCCCCTATACCATTGAAACCATGGCCGCCGACCACCTGCGCATTCTGGCGGACCTGCAGAAAGGAAATTAACTATGTCAGAATTTTCCGGCGCGACTTTGATGATCACCGGCGGTACCGGCTCCTTCGGCAACACCGTTTTAAAGCACTTCCTGGACAGTGACATTGGCCAGATCCGCATTTTCTCCCGGGATGAGAAAAAACAGGACGACATGCGCCACCAGCTCCAGGCCAGCCATCCGGACACCGCCTCCAAGGTCAAATTCTATGTAGGCGACGTCCGTGACCCCCAGTCCATCCGGGATGCCATGCCCGGGGTGGACTACATTTTCCACGCCGCCGCCTTAAAACAGGTCCCCTCCTGCGAGTTTTTCCCCATGCAGGCGGTAAAGACCAACATTGAGGGCACCGACAACATGCTCCACGCCGCCATAGATGCCGGGGTGAAGCGGGTGGTGTGCCTGTCCACGGACAAGGCCGCCTACCCCATCAACGCCATGGGTATTTCCAAGGCCATGATGGAGCACGTGATCTACGCCAACGCCCGGGTGGCCGCGGAGCGGGGGGGCACCACCATCTGCTGCACCCGCTACGGCAACGTCATGTGCTCCCGGGGCAGCGTGATCCCGCTGTTCATTGACCAGATCCACGCGGGCAAGCCCATTACCATCACCGACCCCGAAATGACCCGGTTCCTCATGAACCTGGACGAGGCGGTGGAGCTGGTGCGCTTTGCCTTCCTCCACGCCAACCCCGGGGACCTGTTCATCCAGAAGGCCGATGCCTCCACCATTGGGGACCTGGCCACGGCCGTGCAGCAGCTCTTCGGTGACACCGGCACCAACATCATCGGCACCCGCCACGGCGAAAAGCTCTACGAGACCCTGATGACCCGGGAGGAGCGGCTCCGTGCCCAGGATATGGGGGATTACTTCCGGGTGGCCGCCGACAGCCGGGACCTAAACTATGACAAATTCGTGGTCCAGGGCCAGGTCCACACCGAGGCCGACGAGGCCTACACCAGCCACAATACCGTAAGGCTGGATGTGGAAGGTACCGTTAAAAAGCTGCTGACCACCGACTATGTCCGGGAAGAACTGGCGGGCATCCGCCACCTGTAAGGAGCCCGGCCATGAAGAAAGAACAGGCCCTGGCCCTGACCCAGAATCACAGGGGGCTCTTTCGCTTTCTCTTTTCCCTGCACAACCGGTTTCCCTTTGTGAATAAAATCCGGGGAAAAGTCAAGCTGGAGATGGGGCTTTCCTATATGAAAGGCTGCACTCTCTCCGGCGGCCCGGGGAATACCCTGGTGGTGGGGAACTACGCCTGGCTGACCAACTGCCGGTTCCACATGGAGGGCACCGGCAACACCGTCATCATCGGCCCCTGGTGCCGCTGCGACAACGCGGACTTCTGGATCGAGGACAGCGGGAACACCATCACCTTGGGGGAACACACCGCCCTGCGGGGGGACATTCAGCTGGCCGCCATGGAGGGCACCAACATCACCATAGGCCGGGACTGCCTCTTTTCCCGTTCCATCCGCATCCGCACCGGGGATTCCCACAGTCTTCTGGATAAAGAGACTGGGAAGCGCATCAACCCCTCCCGGTCCGTGACCATCGGGGACCATGTATGGGTGGGCACCGAGGTCACCGTCTTGAAGGGCACCACCGTCCCGGAGGGCTGCGTGGTGGGTGCCCGGAGTCTTCTGTGCAAGGAATATCCCACAGCATACTCCGTTCTGGCTGGCGTTCCCGCCCGGGAGGTCCGGCAGAACATCGACTGGGCGCAGGAACGCATCTAAGGCCCCGGCCCCGATGGGGCAGGGCATCTATAAAAAACGAAAGGTTGTTGTCTCATGGCAGATTACAGCAATGTCTCTTTCCGCAATGACGGAAAACTGAAGCTTCTCATCATCGTAGGCACCCGGCCGGAGATCATCCGGCTGGCGGCGGTCATCAACAAGACCCGCCGGTATTTTGACGTGATCCTGGCCCACACCGGTCAGAACTACGACTATAACCTGAACGGCGTCTTCTTCCACGACCTGCACCTGGAAGACCCGGAGGTCTACCTGAACGCCGTAGGGGCGGACCTGGGGGAGACCATGGGCAATATCATTTCCGAGTCCTACAAGCTCATGGTGGCCACCCAGCCCGATGCGGTGCTGGTGCTGGGAGATACCAACAGCTGCCTGTCCGTCATCGGGGCCAAGCGGCTGCACATCCCCATTTTCCACATGGAGGCTGGGAACCGCTGCAAGGATGAGTGCCTGCCGGAGGAGACCAACCGCCGGATCGTGGACATCATCTCCGATGTGAACATGGCCTATTCCGAGCACGCCCGCCGGTATCTGGCGGACACCGGCCTTCCCAAGGAGCGGACCTACGTCACCGGCTCCCCCATGGCAGAGGTATTGCACCAGAACCTGCCCTATATTGAGGGCTCCGACATCCATGCCCGGCTGGGGCTTCAAAAGGGGAAATACATCCTGCTCTCTGCCCACCGGGAGGAGAACATCGACACGGAAAAGAACTTCCTGTCCCTGTTCCGGGCCGTCAACGCCATGGCGGAAAAGTACGATTTGCCCATTCTCTATTCCTGCCACCCCCGGTCTAAAAAGCGGCTGGAAAGCTCCGGCTTCCAGCTGGACCGCCGGGTCATCCAGCATGAGCCCCTGGGCTTCCATGACTACAACTGTCTGCAAATGAACGCCTTCTGCGTGGTCTCTGATTCCGGAACCCTGCCGGAGGAGAGCAGCTTCTTTACTTCTGTGGGCCACCCCTTCCCTGCCGTGTGCATCCGCACCTCCACCGAGCGTCCGGAGTCTCTGGACAAGGCGGGCTTCATCCTCTCCGGCATTGACGAAAAGGGTCTGCTGCAAGCCGTGGATGTGGCCGTGGAAATGGTGAAGGACGGCTGCTTCGGTCTGCCGGTGCCCAACTATGTGGATGAAAACGTGTCGGACAAGGTGGTCAAGCTCATTCAGAGCTACGTGGGCGTGGTCAACAAAATGGTTTGGAGAAAGGGCTGAGGCAATGAATATTCTCGTCACCGGTGCCAAGGGCATGGTGGGAACCGCCCTGGTGGACAACCTGAAAAACCTCCGGGACGGCAAAAACCGCACCCGGCCCGGCCTGGACATCCGGGAAATCTACGAATATGACCTGTCCTCCACCCCGGAGGACCTGGACGAATACTGCCGGAAGGCGGACTTCGTTTTCAATCTGGCCGGGGTAAACCGTCCGGAAAACCCGGAGGACTTCATGAAGGGCAACTTTGGCTTTGCCTCCCAGCTGCTGGAGTGCCTGAAAAAGCACGGCAATAAGGCCCCCATTATGCTCTCCTCCTCCATCCAGGCCACCCTGTCCGGCCGTTTCGGCACCAGCGAATACGGCAAGAGCAAAAAGGCCGGGGAAGAGCTGTTCTTTGACTACGGAAAAGAGACCGGAGCGCCCGTATACGTCTACCGGTTCCCCAACCTCATGGGCCACAGCCGCCCCAAGTACAACAGTGCCGTGTCCACCTTCTGCTGGGCCGTGGCCAACGACCAGCCCTATACCGTCAATGACCCCTCCACGGAGTTGGAGCTATTGTACATTGACGACCTTGTTGAAGGCCTGTTTGATTTGCTGGAGGGCAAGCCCCAGCGCTGCGAATTTGAGGGTGTGGAAACGGTGTTAACTCCCCAGGGCCGGTACTGCTGCGTGCCCGTGACCCACAAGGTCACCCTGGGGGAGATCGTGGAGCTGCTGCAGGCCTTCAAGGCCCAGCCCCAGACCCTGCTGATGCCCAAAATGCCCCAGGGAAGCTTTGCCAAAAAGCTCTACTCCCTGTACCTGACCTACCTGCCCACGGACAAATTCAAATTCCCCCTGACCATGAACCGGGACGACCGGGGGAGCTTTACAGAGCTTTTGCACACCGCCGACTGCGGCCAGGTCAGCGTCAATATTTCCCGGCCCGGCATTACCAAGGGCCAGCACTGGCACAATTCCAAGTGGGAGCTGTTCATCGTGGTCAGCGGCCAGGGCCTGATCCGGGAGCGGAACATCCACACGGGAGAAACGGTGGAATTCCGTGTCAGCGGTGAGAACATCGAGGCCGTCCACATGATCCCCGGCTGGACACACAGCATCATCAATCTGAGCCAAACCGAAAACCTGGTGACGGTCATGACCTGCAACGAAATCTTCGACCCGGCACGGCCCGACACCTTCTTTGAACCCGTATAGGAGGCTTTATGAAAACCCTTTATCTGGACCTGGGCATGGGTGCCGCCGGAGACATGCTCACCGCCGCCCTGCTGGAGCTGATGCCGGACAAAGAAGCGGCCCTGGAACAGCTCAACCACTTAGGCCTGCCCCACACCCGCTTTTCCATGGAGCGGACCAGCAAATGCGGCATCTCCGGCACCCACATCCACGTCACCGTCCTGGGCCGGGAGGAACAGCCCTGCCCGGAAGTTTTGGAACAGGAACACGGGCATGCGCATTGCCATGAGCACAGCCATGAACATGACCACGACCACCACCATGACCACGACCACAGCCACGAACACGCCCATGACCACCACAGCCATACCGCCCTGGCGGACATCCGGCAGACGGTCCAGGGCCTTTCCGCGTCCGATGCCGTGAAAAACCAGGTCCTTTCCGTCTATGACCGCATCGCCCAGGCGGAAAGCCAGGTCCATGGGATGCCCGTAGACCAGATCCATTTCCACGAGGTTGGCTCCCTGGATGCTCTGGCGGACATCACCGCCGTGTGCTATCTTTTGGAGCAGCTGGCCCCGGAACAGATCATGGCCTCCCCGGTGCAGGTGGGCTACGGCAAAGTCCGCTGCGCCCACGGCATCCTCCCGGTCCCCGCCCCCGCCACCGCCCAGATCCTCCTGGGCATCCCCATCCGGGCCGGTGACATCCCCGGCGAACTCTGCACCCCCACCGGCGCCGCCCTGCTGCGCCAGTTCGTCACCTCCTACGGAGTCCTGCCCACCATGACCGTCACCGCCATCGGCTACGGCCTGGGCACCAAAGATTTCCCCGCCGCCAATTGCCTCAGAGCAATGCTGGGGGAAAGCGAAGGATAATAGAAAACCGCCCCCAAACAACGGAGAGAGCGCCGGAGGTTGGGGGCGGGTTTTTCAGTTGACAGTTGACAGTTGACAGTTTTTTTCTAATTGACAATGGACAATTGACAATTGACAATTTTTATAGGACGGAACAGATGTATTGTAGGGGCGGCAATCTGCCGCCCGCCACCTACCGAATACAACCTGTGCCAGTGAATGGTATCACCCCATATACGGAACAATGTAGCGGCGATGATTCATCGCCATGACAACGTAACGAATACAACCCGTGTAGACAAACATAACCATCTACCGATATGTCATTCAGGCCTTTAGCGCAAGCGGAGTGGAGGAATCCACTACGTTGGTAAAGGAACCAACACAAGATAAAGCTTGCCGCTTGAGTAGATTCCTCGACTCACATTCGTTCGCTCGGAATGACATGTCGGGGGGTGGTTCCGTTCAACCCCACAGGTTGTATTCGGGACGTGGATGGCGGCAGATTGCCGCCGCTACACCGGATTCGTCCAACGTAATACCATTTTTCGATACGGCTCGGGTATCGGGACGTGGCGGGCGGCAGATTGCCGCCCCTACATGCACGTCGATATGTAATATCATTCAACCGCACAGGATATATTCGTTACGTTGCTTGGCGATGAATCATCGCCGCTACATTGCGTGGTTCCATTCAACCACATAGGTTCTTCGCCACGTCCCCGGAACGGCACACAGGCCGTTCCCTACGTTTTCGCTGATGGGTATATGTTTTAACCAACGCATCCGAAAAAACGGGCACTTCCGTCCCCCAATAATTGTCAATTGTCAATTGTCAATTGTCAATTCAAAAAAACTGTCAACTGTCCACTGTCAACTGTCAACTAGAATAACCCAGCCCCCCCTCCGCCTTCTCGGCGCTTCTGTCTCCCTTCCCCTTGTTTTTCTCCCGGTTTTCCGGTATAATAAAGGTCCATTTTTCAAAAAGGAGGGCTTTGTGATGCAGACCCGTGAGAGTGAGGTTGTCAGCAGCGTTCACCAGATTCTAGACCAGGTGCGCCGGGTGATCGTAGGCAAGGATGAGGCGCTTTTGTGGGCCTTGGCGGCGATTCTGGCCCGGGGGCATATTTTGTTGGAGGACATTCCCGGGGTGGGCAAGACCACCATGGCCCTGTCCTTTGCCCGGGCGCTGGATCTGGAATACGGGCGCATCCAGTTTACTCCGGATGTGCTGCCCTCGGATATTACGGGCTACTCCGTGCCCGACCCCCAGGGAGGCCTGACCTATCGGCCCGGGGGTATTCTGTGCAATCTGTTTCTGGCGGACGAGCTGAACCGGGCCACCTCCCGCACCCAGTCGGCCCTGCTGGAGGCCATGGAGGAGGGGCAGGTCACCGTGGACGGCATCAGCCACCCCCTGCCCCAGCCCTTTGTGGTCATTGCCACCCAGAATCCCGTGGGCGCCGCGGGAACCCAGCTGCTGCCGGACAGTCAGGTGGACCGGTTCGCCCTGCGGCTGACCCTGGGCTACCCTGCCCCCCGGGATGAGGTGGCCATGATCAAAAACCGTCAGGGCGGGAATCCGCTGTCTGAGGTCCGGCCCTGTCTCACCCGGTCCGGGCTCATGGCCCTGCAAGCCGAAGTGGACAAGACCTATTTAAGCGACAGCGTCATTACATACCTGGTTGCCCTGTGCGATGCCACCCGAAAGCACGAGGGCTTCTCCCGGGGGGCCAGCCCCCGGGCCACCCTGTCCGCCGCCGCCATGGCCAAGGCCGTGGCCCAGCTCCGGGGTCGGGACTATGTGGTCCCCGGGGACATCAAAGAGGTCTTTCTGCCCACCATGAGCCACCGGATGCAGCTGTCCACCCGGGCGGAAAGTCAGGGCAAGACCGTAGAACAGGTGCTGACCTCCATTCTGGAGGCCACCCCCGCCCCCAAGCTCCGCTGATGCGCCGGGCCTGTTTTTTCCTGGGGCTCCTGGGCTGCGGGCTGTGGTATCTGCTTAGCGGCAGCTTTCTGGGGTGGGTGCTGCTGCTGTCCATGCTGGCCCTGCCCGGGCTGTCCCTTCTATTGAGCCTTCCGGCCCTTCTGGGCTTTCAGATGGCCCCGGCGGGGCCGGACCGGCTGATGCCCGGGGAGACCGGCACCTTTCTGCTGCTGGGCAGCTGCAATGCCCCCATGGTCCCCTTCCGGGGGCGGCTGCGTTTTCGGAACCTGCGCACGGGGAAGGTGACAAATTATGATGAAAGCACCGGCTTTTGCCCTCCATGCTCCGGCGGCTGGGAGATTTATCTTGCAAAATGCCGGGTGTCGGACTATTTAGGACTCTTCTCCCTGCCCGTCCGGCATCGGGGCAGTCAGCGGCTGCTGGTGCTGCCCAGGCCCCAGCCGGTTGAGGATTTGCCGGACCTGGGCACCGGCCCCGGCATCCGCTGGAAGCCCAGCCAGAGCCCCTTCGGGGAAAACCATGAGCTCCGGTCCTACCGGCCCGGGGACGGCCTCAACACCGTCCACTGGAAGCTGACGGCCAAAACCGGCGAACTGACCGTCCGGGAGGCCCAGGAGCCCGTCCGGCCTCTGGCCTGCCTGTGTCTGAGCCTTTACGGCACCGACGAAGAGGCAGACCGGGTGCTGGGGCAGCTGCTGTGGCTGGGGGAATTTCTTCTGGACCGGGGTCTTTCTCTGGAGATCCGGGCCGCCGAGGACCAGGGCATCCGCATTTTAAGGGCCGCTGACAAAGATGCCCTCCGGGCCGCCCTGGAGACCCTGCTGACCCTCCAGGCCCCCGCCTCCCCCAACCCTCCGGAGCCCGGGGCCGCCAGCTGGCGCTTTACCTTGGGAGGAAGCCTATGAAGCACACGGTTTCTCAAATTCTTTCCGTACTGACCGTGGGCCTGCTGCTGCCTCTGGGGGCGGTGGAGACCCTGGCCAATGTGTACCTGCTGCCCCATTCTATAACGATCTGCGGCCTGACCTCGTTGGGGGTCTGCCTTTTCTGCCTGCTTCTGCTGCCCCGGCGGCGGGGGAATGTCCTTCTTCTGGGGCTCACGGCCCTGGGCCTGGGGTTTCTCTGGGGTCTTCCGGAGGCCCGGGCCCAGGGAAAGGGGCTTCTCATGGCCCTGTCCGGCCTTTTGGACAGCGTCTACCACTGGGGCTATCTGGACTTTCCCGGCCCGGCGGACCGGTTCACCATCCCTCTGGCAGCCTACACGGGGCTCCTGTCCCTGTGTGTCTGCCGGACCTTACTGCGGCGGAAAAGCTGCTTTGGGTCTTTGGCGCTCTGCGTGCCCATTTTGGTGCTCTGCGGTCTGCTGCCCGGGGCCATGCCCGCCTACCCATGGCTTCTTTCCTGGGTGGCCGGGGTCATGCTGCTGCTCCTCACCTCCGGCAGCTGGGGGAACGCCCCGGCCCAGGGGGCAAAGCTGACGCTGTGGTCCCTGCCCGGGGTGGCGGCGGTCTGCCTGGGGCTGGTGCTATTTAATCCCCAGGCCGCCTATCGGGACTATGCCGCCCCCTATCGGGATGCCCTCTTTGCCCGGCTTCAGGAGCCTATGGAAAAGGCCAAACTCCCCCAGGCCCTGATCCCCAAGCCCCAGTACACCCAGGACCTGGCATCCCTTACCGGCCAGGACCGGGGGGCTCTGCCCATTCTGGTGGTCACGGCCCCCACCTCCCAGGACCTGTACCTCCGGGGTCAGGCCTTTACCCGCTACACGGGGCTGGGCTGGGAGGCGGCGCCGGAAGAAATCGAGGCCTTTACCGGCTGGGGAGACCCCCTGGGGGAAGTCCGCATTCAGACCATCGCTCTGCAAAGCGTCCTCTATCTGCCCTATTACCCGGAATCCGGCACGGTGCTCACCGGCGGATGCCTGGAAAACCGGGCGGGGCTGTTATCCTACAGCTTTCCCCAGTACCCCCGGGGCGGAGCCGCCTCGGAAGAACTGCTGGCCCAATGCACCGCCCTGCCGGAGGACACCGCCGCCTGGGCGAAAAGCTACGCCTTTTCCGGCAGCACCACCCAGGTCATCGCCTCCCAAATCGCCGCCCTGGTCCAAAACAGTGCAATCTATGACAAGCACACCGGCCCCATGCCCTGGGAGGAACCGGATTTTGCCCGGTGGTTCTTAGAGCGCAGCGACCGGGGCTACTGCGTCCACTATGCCACCGCCGCCGTGGTGCTCCTCCGGAGTCAGGGCATCCCCGCCCGGTATGTGACGGGCTTCCGCTGCACCCCGGAGGCGGGCGTGCCCACGGTGGTCACCAGCGACCAGGCCCACGCCTGGGCGGAGTACTATGACAGAAGCCTGGGTTCCTGGCAGATCCTGGAAGCCACCGCCCCGGACAGCGGAGAGCGCACCCCGGTACCGGCAACGGAGGCCACCGTCCCGCCCACCGGGGCCCAGGAGCCCCCGGAAACCCAGCCGGTGTCTTCCCCTGCCCCGCCGGTCAAGCAGCGGCATCTATGGCCCCTGTGGCTGCTGGCGCTTCCCTTGCTGCTGCCGGTCCTGCGGTGGGCGGTGCTGCTGTTCAAGACCCGCCGCCGTCAGGCCCTGCCCCCCAACAAGCGCTGCCTTCTTTGGTGGCGAGAGGCCCAAAATCTCGGAAAAGCCCTGGAGGAGACCCCGCCGGAGCAGCTCCTGGACCTGGCCCAGCGGGCCAAATACAGCAGGCACCGGCTGACCGCCATGGATTTAAAACCCTTTGAAGATTACTGCGCCCAATGCCGCCGGGAGCTGGAACAACAGCCTCTTTACAAGCGGCTTTATTACAAATACATCCGATTCCTCTACTGAAATGAAAGGAACCCGCCCTATGGAAGAAAAATTCATTGCCGCATGGCAGAAAAACCGAGAAAAAGCCCAGGAGCTGGGGGTCAAAATGCGCCCCATTGACCCGGCCCGGGCCCTCAAAACCGCCCAATACCTACTCTCCGGCAACCGCACCAGCGACGGCTTCCAGGCCCTGGCCCAAAAAGGCGCCCTGAACCTCTCCCTGGAAGCCCTGGCCGTAGACCCCCGCTTCACCGCCCTCTTCACCGACGACCAGGCCACAGTGGCGCTGACAAGGCTTCTGGAGGCGGGATACTTTGGGGGAGTTAACAGTTGACAGTTGACAGTTTTTTCAAAATTGACAATGGACAATTGACAATTATTGAGCGACGGACGTGTCCGTTTTTGAAATACGCCGGTTAAAGAATCCACCAATCAGCGAAACCGTAGGGAACGGCCTATGTGCCGTTCCGGGTGCGTTTCGAATATAACCCGTGCGGATGAATGGAACCACGCCCATAACCTTCCCCTTCGGGGAAGGGGGACCGCCATAGGCGGTGGATGAGGCGCGGTACCACGTTCCGCATTGTAGGAACAATAGGCGCAGAGGGGTTGCGTATGTAGGGGCGGCAATCTGCCGCCCGCCACGTTTCGAATATAACCTGTGCGGACAAAAAGGCCCCGCCTCCCGACATGTCATTCCGAGCGACAGGGGATTCTTTAGGGGCTCGGAGGAAACAGTGGGAAATGCTTGAATTTGACGAGAATAAGATCTGTCGATTGAACGATACGAAAAACGTCAACGGTTCGTCCACGGGCTGTCAACTTCTCGTGGACGGGTCGTGGACACAGGATAGGTTAGGTAAGGATAGGTAATTATATAGGCGGACAAGCCGCCAATAAAGAACAGATTTCACTCGGGCGGAATGACAATGTTGATACGTTTCTACGGATTCGCCCATTGTTTGTGCAATATTTCAGGCTGTACCGCATTCCCTCATCAGGCTCGCCCAGGCTAGCCAGCTTCCCCCAAGGGAAGCTTTTGTACCGTGCTTTTGGGAAGTACCATTCAACCCCACAGGTTGTATTCGCAACACAGCAGTCGGCAGATTGCCGCCCCTACTCTCCATGGCAAAAATCCCCCTTTTTCTCTTTTAAACCCCCTTCTATTTTGCTGTTTTTCCGCATTCTCGGTACTTTTTTATCGATAATTTAAAGAGCTAAAATATGCACAAATAACGTTCCTTTTGTTTGGAAATTCTTTGTTGAATCTGTCATAAATCATAAAATTGCATCAGAACTATTGACAGAAAACCCAAAAAGTGCTATTCTTCTTTCAGTACGAAAGTACCGAAAGAAACGTGCGGTAACCCATTTCAACGGCGACCCGCATAAGTCCTGTATGCACCCGAGCCACACTCACGGCGAGGGAGCCGATTACACAATACAAGGAGATTGATCAACATGGCATTCAAAACTGACATCGAAATCGCACAGGAAACCGTAATGGAGCCCATCACCGAGATCGCGAAGATCGCCGGTGTGGACGAAAAGTACCTGGAACAGTACGGCAAGTACAAGGCCAAGGTGGACTACAGCATTCTCAAGGACAAGGCTGACAAGCCCAACGGAAAGCTGATCCTGGTCACCGCTATCAACCCCACCCCCGCCGGTGAAGGCAAGACCACTACCACTGTTGGTCTGGCTGACGGCATGCGGAAGCTGGGCAAGAACGTTCTGGTGGCTCTGCGTGAGCCCTCCCTCGGACCTGTGTTTGGCGTTAAGGGCGGCGCTGCCGGCGGCGGCTACGCACAGGTCGTCCCCATGGAGGACATCAACCTGCACTTTACCGGTGACTTCCACGCCATCGGCGCTGCCAACAACCTGCTGGCCGCTATGCTGGATAACCACATCTATCAGGGCAACGCTCTGAACATCGACCCCCGCCAGATCGTATGGCGCCGCTGCGTCGATATGAACGACCGTCAGCTCCGCTTCGTCGTGGACGGCCTGGGCGGCAAGACCAACGGCATGCCCCGTGAGGACGGCTACGACATCACCGTGGCTTCCGAAGTCATGGCTGTTCTGTGCCTGGCTTCCGACATCAACGACCTGAAGCTGCGTCTGTCCCGTCTGGTGGTCGCTTACACCCGTGACGGCAAGCCCGTTACCGCCGGTGACCTGAACGCTCAGGGCGCTATGGCCGCTCTGCTGAAGGACGCTCTGAAGCCCAACCTGGTTCAGACTCTGGAGCACACCCCCGCTTTCGTTCACGGCGGACCTTTCGCCAACATTGCCCACGGCTGCAACTCCGTCACCGCTACCAAGATCGCTCTGAAGCTGTCTGACTACACCGTCACCGAGGCCGGCTTCGGCGCGGACCTGGGCGCTGAGAAGTTCCTGGACATCAAGTGCCGGATGGCCGGTCTGAAGCCCAGCTGCGTGGTTCTGGTTGCCACCGTCCGTGCCCTCAAGTACAACGGCGGCGTTCCCAAGGCCGAAACGGGTCTTGAGAACCTGGAAGCTCTGGAAAAGGGCCTGCCCAACCTGCTGCGGCACGTGGAGAACATCACCCAGGTTTACAAGCTGCCCTGCGTGGTTGCCATCAACCGCTTCCCCCAGGACACCGAGGCCGAGCTGAAGCTGGTTGAGGAGAAGTGCAAGGCTCTGGGCGTCAACGTTGCTCTGTCCGAAGTTTGGGGCAAGGGCGGCGAAGGCGGCATCGAGCTGGGCAAGGAAGTCATCCGTCTGTGCGAGCAGCCCAACGACTTCACCTTCAGCTATGACGCGGACGCTCCCATCAAGGACAAGATCGAAGCCATTGTCAAGAAGATCTACCACGGCGACGGCGTGACCTTCACCGCCAATGCCGAGAAGCAGATCAAGACCCTGACCGAGCTGGGCTACGACAAGATGCCCATCTGCATGGCCAAGACCCAGTATTCCTTCTCTGACGATCAGACCAAGCTGGGTGCGCCTACCGGCTTCACCGTAACCGTCCGGAACGTCAAGGTTTCCGCCGGTGCCGGCTTCCTGGTTGCCCTGACCGGTGAGATCATGACCATGCCCGGTCTTCCCAAGGTCCCCGCTGCCGAGCGCATCGATGTGGACGAGGACGGCAAGATCAGCGGCCTGTTCTAATCCAAAATTTCGCGCAGGCGGCCCCCGCCGTCTGCGCGTTCTTTGCGTACCATTATAAGAAAAAAGGAGTAACCCCCTATGGATATGACCATGGAAACCTGCCGCAAGTTTGTAGAGGTCCTGGCCTCCGATGCCCCCGCCCCCGGCGGCGGCGGCGCTGCCGCCCTGGTTGGCGCCATCGGCACCGCCCTGGGCAATATGGTCGGCTCTCTCACCGTTGGCAAAAAGAAGTATGCCGATGTGCAGGAGGAAATCGTGGCTCTGAAAGCCAAGTGCGATGCCCTGCAAACCGAGCTTCTTGATCAGGTAGAGGCTGACGACAAGGGCTTCGTACCCCTGGCCAAGGCCTACGGCATCCCCAAGGATGACCCCAACCGGGACACCGTTCTGGAGGAAGCCACCGTTACCGCCTGCGCCGTTCCCATGCACATTATGGAGCTGAGCTGCCAGGCCATCGAGTATGTGGCCGTGTTTGCCGCCAAGGGCAGCCGTCTGGCTGTTTCCGATGCGGGCTGCGCCGCCGTATGCTGCAAGGCCGCTTTGCAGGCCGCTTCCCTGAATGTGTTTATCAACACCAAGAGCCTGAAAAACCGGGCCACCGCCGAAGAACTCAACACCAAGGCCAACGACATGCTGAATAAATACGTCCCCATGGCTGATGAGATCTTCAATTCCGTCAAGGCCCTTTTCGGTCAGTAATTTATTAGGAGGAACTACCATTATGGCAAAACTGCTGCTGGGCAAGGAAGTTACCGATGCCCTGAACGCCAATCTGCAAACCCGTACCGCTGCCCTGCGTGAAAAGGGCGTTGCCCCCACCCTGGGCATTGTCCGCGTGGGTGCCAACCCCAGTGACCTGAGCTATGAAAAGGGCGCCATGAAGCGTGCCGAGCTGGTGGGCGTGGAAGTGAAGAAGTTCGAGCTTCCTGAGAACGCCACCAAGGAGCAGGTCCTGGAGGTCATCGACCAGGTGAATGCTGACGATTCCATCCACGGCGTGCTGATGTTCCGGCCCCTGCCCAAGCACCTGAAGGCCGACCAGAACGAGATCTGCAACCGTCTTGACCCCAAGAAGGACGTGGACTGCATGACCCATATGTCCAACGCCGGTGTCTTTGAAGGCCTGGACCTGGGCTATGCCCCCTGCACCCCCGCCGCCTGCATGGAGATCCTGGATTTCTACGGCATTGACTGCAAGGGCAAGAACGCCGTGGTCATCGGCCGGAGCTTGGTCGTGGGCAAGCCCGCCGCCATGATGCTCATGGGCAAGAACGCCACCGTTACCGTTTGCCACACCAAGACCGTGAATACCGCGGAAATCTGCAAGAATGCGGACATCATCGTGTCTGCCGCCGGTGTGCTGAACTCCCTGACCAAGGACTATGTCCGGCCCGGCCAGGTGGTCATTGACGTTTCCATCAACTGGGATGCCAACAAGCCCAACGCCAAGGGCGGCCTGGGCGGTATCGCCGGTGATGCCTGTTTTGCCGAGGTGGAACCCATCGTTGACGCCATCACCCCCGTTCCCGGCGGTGTAGGCAGCGTAACCACCTCCGTACTGATGAAGCACGTTGTGGAGGCTGCGGAAAAGCGTCTTTAAGAAAGGACGATTTCTATGAATCTGTTTACCATGGCGGAGGCAGCCAATAACTACTCCGCGGCTGGGGCAGGCAAAACCAAGCTGCCCGTTTCTAAAATGCTGCTGCTGGGTATTCTGGCAGGCTTCCTCATCGGTATTCCCTCCGTGGTGACCAATATGGCCACCTACACGGTGGTGGGCAACTCCACCGTGCGGATGATCTCCGGCATCCTCTTTGCTTTCGGTCTGGGTACCGTGATCCTGACCGGGGCCGAGCTGTTCACCGGCAACACCCTGATCTTTATTTCCGTGTTGGACAAAAAAGCAACGGTTTCCGGGATGCTGCGGAACTGGGTCGTGGTATACCTGGGCAATTTCCTGGGCTCCATGCTCCTGAGCTTCCTGTGCGCCCGGTTCGGCTGGCTGAACGCCGCCAACGGCGACACCGCCAACGCTCTGGCCATCGCCTCTATGAAGGTGGCCCAGGGCAAGGTTTCCATGCCCTTCCAGAACGCCTTCTTCATGGGCGTGCTGTGCAACATCCTGGTGACCCTGGGGGTTCTCATGAGCCTTGCGGGGAAGGATGGCGTCAGCCGGGTGCTGGGTGCCTGGATTCCCGTATGCTACTTCGTGACCTGCGGCTTTAATCACTCCATTGCCGACATGACCTACTGCATGCTGGGACTGTTCGCCAAGCAGTTCTATGCCGAAGGTGCCGCCTTTGAGGCCCTGACCTGGGGACGGTACTTTGCAGGAAATATGCTGCCCGTGACCCTGGGCAACATGGTCGGCGGCTGCTCCGTTGCCCTGCTGATGTGGTATTGCTACGTCCGCAAGTCCAACGCCTGACCCGTTTGTTTTTGGCCGCCCCAGAAGTTCTTTCCGTGAGAACTTCTGAGGCGGCTTTCCTTTACTTTATTGCTTTATGATCGGAAGGAACTATGAAAAAAATCAAGAATCTCCCTGAGAATAACTTTCTCACTCTGTTTTTCCTGCTCTTTTCCCTGGCCTTTCTCATTGCGTCCCTGGTCGCGCCGGACCGGGCCTACCTGTTTGAGGGCATGGTGCAGATTCTGATCCAGCCCTGCAAGATCCCCACCAACTACTTTGCAGTCGGCGGCTACAGCGCCACCTTCTTCAACATGGGTCTCGTGACCCTGGCCTGTCTGGGGCTATACCGCATCTTCCGGGCGGAGCTCAACAACGTGGCCACCCTGGCCATTATGCTCACCGTGGGCTTCGGCTCCTGGGGCATCGACATTCTGAACATCTGGCCCACGGTGTTCGGCACCATGCTCTACTGCGTGGTGAAAAAGCGGCCCATGAAGAACTACGTGTCCGCCATGCTCTTTACCACCGGCATTGCCCCCCTGATTTCCGATCTGCTCACCCGCTATCCCTATGAGTCTGCCGTGGGCTTCACCCCCCAGGGGGCGGCGCTGGCCATTGTGGTAGGCCTTGTCAGCGGCTTCTTCATCCCCGCGGGGCTGACCCACGCCCCCAATGTCCACAAGGGCTACAACCTGTATAACGCCGCCCTGCCTGTGGGCATGGGTGCCTTCATCCTCCAGGCCATCCTCTTTACCACCCTGGGTGTGCAGCTCCCGGGCGCTCCCGGGGCGGAGACCCTGAAGGTGGCCTCCCGGTTTGGGGCCAACCTCTTCTGCTGCGTGCTCTTTGGCCTTGCCATCCTGGCCGCCCTGGCCATGGGCTGCACCCCCAAGGCCTACTGGGGCTTCATCTCCAATAAGAAGCGGAATATGAGCATTACGGGCAGCTTCGGCAATGACATGTTCCTGATGAACTTCGGTGTCTTTGGCCTGTTTATCCTGGGCTATTACAACCTGGTGGGGGCCACCTTCAACGGTGCCACCTTCGGTGTCATGTTCTGCATGCTCTGCACCTGCAACTCCGGCTCCCACCCTTTAAACGCCTGGCCCATGCTGCTGGGCTACCTGGTGGCCTCCCCCATCATGTCCCATTTTTCCGGCGTGGCCGGAGGGAACTTCGCCTACGTCATCAACGCCCAGGCCATCCTGATCGGCGCCTGCTACTCCAACGGCATGACCCCCATCGTGGATAAATACGGCCCTGTGGTCGGCTTCTTCGCCGGCATCCTCCACTTCCTGCTGGTCACCTCCGTTCCCGCCCTCCACGGCGGCTACTGCCTGTACAACGGCGGCCTCACCGCAGCCTTCATCTGCCTGCTGCTGATGCCCACCGTAGAAGACCTGCTCCCCACAAGAGAGCAGCGCCTCCAGAACAGGAACGGCAAGAAGTAAAAATCTCCAACAAAAAGCACACGGGGTCACCGTGTGCTTTTTTGCTTGGCAAAGAGTACCACATTTCGACGGCATGTAGGGGCGGCAATCTGCCGCCCGCTGCGTTGGATGTATAACCTGTGCAGTTGAATGAAACCACGCAATGTAGCGGCGATGATTCATCGGTGGAATCATGGTGTGATTGCCCCCGGCAATCAATAGATTTTGATTCGCTGCGCGGAGCACCACCATGCAACGTTGCAATTATAACCTGTGCGGATGAATGGTACCGCTTACCAATGTGCATGTAGGGGCGGCAATCTGCCGCCCGCCACGTTTCGACCTTTGAGCCGTTTCAACTAAACGGTACCACAATGGACGAATCCGGTGTAGCGGCGGCAATCTGCCGCCATCTGGCGTAAGCCAGAATTGTGGTACGTTGGTGTCTGCTACAATCAAAGCAAAAACGTATGTCATTCCGACGGTCGCGTCAGCGGAGTGGAGGAATCTACCCAAGCAGCAAAAATAACCTGCGTAAGGTAAAGCTTGCAACTTGAGTAGATCCCTCCACTCCATTTCATTTCGGTCGGGATGACATGTCGGGGGGTGGGTTCCGTTTTGTCCGCACAGGTTGTATTCGGGACGTTGCTTGGCGATGAATCATCGCCGCTACATTACGTGATACCATTCAACCACACGGGTTGTATTCGGGACGTAGCGGGCGGCAGATTAGCTGCCCCTACAGGCATGCCGGTGAGTGTCTCCATTCATCCGCACAGGTTGTATTCGGGACGTTGCTTGGCGATGAATCATCGCCGCTACATTGCGTAATACCATTCAACCGCACAGGTTATATTCGGGACGTGGCGGGCGGCAGATTGCCGCCCCTACGGTTTCGCTGATGGGTGTATTTTTGAACCAACGGATTTCAAAAGCGGACACGTCCGTCGCTCCAATAATTGTCAATTGTCAATTGTCAATTGTCAATTGTCCATTGTCCATTGGGAAAAAACTGTCAACTGTCCACTGTCAACTGTCAACTTCCCCCGCCGTTCCGTCTTTTCCATTACGCCAAAGTGTGAATCCAGCTGCCTTTTTTCAGCATGGCCCAGCCCAGGATGCACTTGACGGCTTCCGGGACCTGGCACAGGGCGAACAGGGGCAGGATGGGCAGGGCGGTGTAGCGGCTGAGGACGTAGCCCAGGGAGACGCAGCAGGTCCACATGAACACGCTGTCGAAGAGGAAGGTGATGAAGGTCTTGCCGCCGGAGCGGAGGGTAAAATAGGTGGCGTTGGCAAAGGACTGGAAGGGCATGACCATGGCGCTGATCAGAATCAGGTCCTGGGCCAGCAGCCGTACCGCCGGGGTGGTGTTGTAGATGCCCGGGAAGGCACCGGAGCCCAGGGCCATCAGCAGGCCAAAGCCCGTGCCGGAGGCCACGGAGAAGGCCACCAGCTTCCGGTTGGTATCCCGCAGCTCCCCTTCCGGCCGCTGGGCACCCAGCATCTGGCCCATGAGGATGCCCACGCTGACACCCAGGGACTGATAGACCACACCGGCCAGATTCCCCAAGGTGGAGGTGATGTTCATGGCGGGGACCACATCCAGGCCGCAGGTGGAGTAGCACTGGTTCATGGTGGCAACGCCCATGGACCACAGCAACTCATTGGCAAGCAGGGGCATGCCGGTGATGACGATGTTTTTAAGCAATGGCCCGGGAATGGCCATGGACCGGAAGGCCCCCCGGATGAAGGGATGCCTGGCCCCGTGGCAATGTGTCCAGCCCGCCACCAGCAGGAGCTCTGCGTACCGGGAGATCACCGTGGCGATGGCCGCACCCCGGACACCCATGGCGGGGGCGCCGAAGTGGCCGAAAATCAGAACGTAATTGAGGATCAGGTTGACGGCCACTGCCGCCACACCGGCGGCCATGGGCACAAAGGTCTCCCCGCATTCCTTCAGAGTACCGGCGTAGGCGGTGCAAAGCCCAAAGGGCAGCAGCCCCCAGAGCATGACCAGCAGATATTCCCAGCCGAAGGAGAGCACCTGGGCGGCGTCCGCCCCGTCCCCCTCGCCCGTAAGATACAACCCGATGAGGGTCTTGCCATAGGCCGCAAAGAGGGTGCCCACAACTAAAGACAAAGCCGTGCAGATTAGGAGCTTAAAGCGGAAGGTATGCCGCACACCCTCCGTATCCCGGCTGCCGTGGAACTGGGCCGTAAAAATACCCGCGCCGGAGCTGGCTCCGAAAATGCACAGGTTGAATACAAAAATCAGCTGGTTGACGATGGAAACGCCGCTCATAGGCAGGGTACCCACCTGGCCAACCATGATGTTATCCAGCAGGGATACAAAGTTTGTGATGCCATTCTGAATGATGATGGGTACCGCTACCGTCAAAACCCGCTTGTAAAATGCCCGGTCCCCAATGAACTTGCGATACATAGATTCTCCTTTTTATTCAGGGAAACGCTCCCTTTTTTACGCAAAAAATAACGCATTGCGGGTGCCCACCCGGGTGTGTTCCCGGGTGAGTCATGATCCCGCAATGACGTTTCGTCTTCTTCTTACAGCTTCCGGCCGCCCAGGTAGACTTCCATAGAGGCGTAGTCCGGGGCGCAGACCAGGAAGTCCGCGACCTTGCCTTCCTCAATGGTACCAACGACTTTGTCCGCACCGATGGCACAGGCAGGGTTGTAGGTGGCGGCCCGGACCGCGTCCTCTTCCCGGATGCCCCAGGAGATGACGTTTTGCAGGCAGGTCCACATGTTGGTGGCAGAGCAGGCAATGGTGCCGTCGGCCAGCTTGGCAACCCCGTCCCGCAGCCAGCAGTCCTGGCCGCCCAGCTGGAACTGGGTGCCCTCGGCCATACCGGCGCAGCGGCCGGAGTCGGAGATCAGGCACATCCGGTCCCCGCCGAACATGGAGAAGGCCAGCCGCACGGAGGCGGGATGCACATGGTAGCCGTCGCAGATCAGCTCGGCCCGAACGTTCTTGTTTTCCACCGCGGCGGGGATCACGCCGGGATTCCGGTGGGAGATGGCGGGCATGGCGTTGTACAGGTGGGTCAGATGGGTGGCACCGGCATCAAACACCGCCTTGGCGTGGTCATAGTCCGAATCCGTATGGGCAACGGACACGGTGCAAAGCTCGGAAGCCTTCCTAACAAAGTCCTCAGCACCCTCCAGCTCGGGAGCCAGGTCCACGATCTTCACCAGGCCCTGGCAGCCCTCCCACAGCGCCTTGAAGCCTTCAAAATCCGGCAGCTTCAGGTAATCCGGGTTCTGGGCCCCACGCTTTTTATAGGAGAAGTAGGGGCCTTCCATCTGGATGCCCCGCAGGACGCTGAGGCCCTGGGGCTGCTCCTTGGTGAAGCGCACCGCGGTGGCAAAGGCCTTTTCCAGCACGTCATAGGGCAGGGTCATGGAGGCGGGGGCAAAGGAGGTAACGCCGTGCTTTGTGTAGAAGGCGGCCATTTTCTTCAGGCCCTCGTAATCGCCGTCAGAGAAGTCGGCACCGGAGTTGCCGTGGCTGTGGATTTCCACCAGGCCCGGGATCACCGTGGCCCCCTGGAGGTCCACCGCGTCCTCCGGAACGTTCTCCGGCAGGACCTTGCCGAATACACCGTTTTCTACCTGGAAGGCACCGGTGTGAAATTGAAAATCAGAGCAAAAAATCCGTGCGTTTTTGTAAAACATATGGTTTCTCCTCTCAGAATGAAAAATTTTTCGGTAAATCCATAGTACCATTTTCCGGCAAGGAATGCAACAGTATTTTTGGAATTATTTTCCCTCTGCCGCCCGGGCCATGAGGATGCCCCCGTTGGCTTTCAGCCATTGCAGGTCCTTTTTATAGTCCGGCTTGGCCCGGGCCACCTCCTGCCAGAAGGCGGCGGAGTGGTTCATCTGCTTCCGGTGGGCAAGCTCATGGACCACCACATACTCCAGCACCGACCGGGGCGCCAGGGCCAGCAGACAGTTGAAATTCAGATTCCCCTTGGAAGAGCAGCTGCCCCACCGGCTTTTCTGGCAGCGGAGGGTGACGGTTCCGTAGGTCACGCCCAAGATGGGGGCATATTTTTGAAGGCTCTCCCGGATGGGCTCCCGGGCCAGCTCCTTCAGGGTCTCCAGGTGCTCCCGGGTCAAGGGGCGCTCCCGGCCCGCTTTTGTTTGGGTCAGGACCTGCTGCCGGTTCTTTTCAATCCAGCCCCGCTTTTCTTTCAGAAATTGTTCGATTTCTCTCCGGGAAAGCCCCAGAGGTGCCCGGACATCCAGGTCTCCCGTGGAGGTGATGCGCACCGAAAGGGTCTTCCGGCGGCTTCTGGTGATGTTAATCTTCATAGACAAAGCGCCGCCGCACCTCCCGGATGCCCCGGTCCAGAATGGCCTCCCAGCCTTCCCCCAGGGCTTCATGCATCAGGGTATATTCCGTATCCCCTCCATGGGGCACCGCCCAGGCCCCCGCGTCGCTGCCCGGGGCCAGGATGCCGCCGAGAGAAGCAAAGACTTTGACGTTTTCCATGGCGCTTTCCAGGATCTCCTCCACCGCCTCTTCCCGGAACCGCCCTTTGCCCCGGAGGTTCCCGATGGTCGAAAGGGTGGGCACCCAAAGGGTCTTCCGCTCCGCCATGGCTTCCAGGGCCTCCCGGTTTAAGTAGGCTCCATGCTCCACGGAGTCCACCCCAGCCTCCGCTGCCGCCAGCACGGTTTCCGCCCCGTTGGCATGGGCCATGACCCGAAAGCCCTGGTCCTTGGCAATGTGGATGATCTCCCGGATGGTCTCCGGCTCCAGCCCCGGCTGGGTCAGCACTCCATACCGGTCAAAATCCATGAGCCCGGAGATCATGATTTTGATAAAATCCGCCCCCCGGGCCTTCTGTTTTTCCACAAGGGCTGTAAATTCCCGGAGGTTTTCGTAGGATTCCCCGATAAAGCTGCCGTAATGCCCGGCCTTGCAAAGGGGGGCGCAGGGGGTCACATATTGGATGCCGAAGCCCTTCGCCAGCTCCCTGGCCCGGAGCCCCACGCCCCATTTGTCCCCACCGTCCCGGAGATACACAAACCCCCGGTCCCGATAACGCTCCAAGGTCCCGAGAATAACCCCATCCTCCGGCCCCGCCCGATGCCGCCCAATGGCCTCCCGCCAGTTGCGGCCATCCAAAACCATATGGATGTGGCAGTCTGCACGTAACATTGTATTTCAGCGCTCCTTTTTTCAGATGCGATAAGATTCGAAACACATTATAAAAGAGAAGCACGGGAATGTCAAACAATAGTCCCCCGGACACGGTGCAAAAGCTTCCCCCGTGGGAAATGCGGTACAGCGTGAAACATTTCAGCAACAATAGCGCAAAGGAACCACGCCTGTAGGGGCGGCTATTATTAGCCGCCCGCTACGTTGCATATACAACCTGTGCGGTTGAATGGTATACCTTACGGCAGCCTGTAGGGGCGGCAATCTGCCGCCCGCTACGTTGCTGATACAACCTGTGCGGTTGAATGGAATCACCCACCGGCATGTCATTCCGAGCGAACGAGTCGTGGAATCCACGCAAGTTGCAGATTTTACCTTACGTTGGTACTTTCTCCCACGTGGTGGATTCCTCCACTCCGCTTATGCGACCGTCGGAATGACATATGGGGGACGTGTCTGGTATTATCGGAACCGGTACCATCCTTTCAGGTTTGGACGCCTAGGCAGCCAAAGCAGTCAATATGTCTCGTAACACCATATTTTGGACGCATCTATTCACCGTATCACCTGCTGAAAACAGTGAAAATGTGGTACGTGCCGGGCCAAGCGGCTTGAAAAAAGGATCCCCCCTATGATAAACTATTTTCCGGAAACCTTGTGACCCGGGGCCGGTAAATTCGTACTGTCAGGGTGAAGAACAAAGGAACCCTTGGTTCAGAGGTTCCCAAAAAAGGATGTGACAGCGTTGGAAGATTCCCAAATCATTGCGTTGTTCTGGGCCAGAGAGGAAGAGGCCATTGCCCAGACCCATGCCGCCTATGGCAGAAAGCTTTTCTGCCTGTCGGAGCGAATTTTAGGCAGCCGGCAGGACGCGGAGGAGAGTGTCAACGACACCTACCTGAAGGTCTGGAATTTGATCCCGCCCCAGAAGCCCCGGTTTTTCTATGCCTTTCTGGCCTCCATCTGCCGCCATCTGTCCTTTCACCGGCTGGACTGGAATCAGGCCGCCAAGCGGAAGGCCCAGGTGGTGACCCTGACAGAGGAAATGGAGCTCTGCATCCCCGACCCCAGCCGGGAGCGGGAGCTGGAGGGCCGGGAAATCGGGAAGGCCCTGACCGCCTTTCTGGAGACTCTCCCCCAGGAGACCCGGCTGATCTTCCTGCGGCGGTACTGGCACCTGGACACCATTGCGCAAATCGCCGCCCGATACAACCTGACGCAGAGCAAGGTCAAAATGCAGCTCAGCCGCACCAGAGGAAAGCTGCGGACATTTCTGGAACAGGAGGAAATTACGGTATGAACGGAAAAGACTTGATGACGGGCCTGAGCTTCATCGATCAAAAGCTTATTGAAGAATCCGAGCAAGCGCATCCTGTCCCGGAGAATCCGCCCCGGCCCCTCAAAAAGAGCCTCCGGCGGCCCCTGCTTCTTGCGGCGGTGCTGCTCCTTGCGGCAGCACTGGTAGGCTGTGCGGTGGTCTGTGCCAGCATCCTCTTTGGGTCTCCTAAGGAGATGATCGCCGGGCTTTACGGTGAAAACACCGGCTATTCCAGTGCCGCTCCCACGGAGGACTATGACCCGGAAAAGCCCGACTCCATGGGCTGGACCGTTCCCGGCTTTGAAAAGCAGCCGGTTGATGAAACCGTGGCCCAGGAGCTTCAAAAATGGGTCTCCCCTGTGGGCAAGCGTATTGAGGCCCAGGGCCTGAAGCTGACGGTAGATGCCTACATCTATGACAGTGCCACCCAATGCGGACTCATCACCATGCTGCTGGAACATGACACACCCTTTTCTGATGACCAGCTGGGCCTGGGCCGTGACGGATGTCTGGGCGGTATCCATGGATTGCTTTTGAACTTCAATCAGTACGGCTGGCCCTATCTGATTCCGGAAAAAACCACGGAGAACCTGTTGGCCTTTACCTTCTATTTCCGGGCGGACCTGCGCAAGGGAACGAACCTGCTGGTCTCTTTCCCGGATTTTGACAGCCAGGACCGCTATGAGGAGTACGAGAAAAACCGCCCCGGAGAGATTGCCGCTATCCGTCAGCGGCTGAAACAGGAACTGACCCCGGAGGAGGTGGCCCAAAAGCTTCAGGAACTGCAATACACCCGGGGCTATAGTGAAGAATATGACGACTACTACTTCCTGGCCGCCTATGAATATGACCAGGCCCATTTAGACAGTCTCACGTCCCCCGAGGATCTGGAACGGCAGTCCATGGAACAGCAGCTGCGGCAGGAGCTGACCCCAGAGGAAGCGGAAGCAAAGCTGCGGGCCCTCTGGGGGGACGATCTGGTAGAGGAGACCTTTGCAGATCGCTCAGAGGGGGTTCCGGATTTTGCCTACAGCGAACTGGCGGCCCGGGAATATGAGCAGAACCACATGGACGAAATGATCTGTGTGTCCCTGCCAGATAGCGGCACCCTCCCCCACAGAACCTTCGGCCAAGGCGGAATTTACGCCAATTCCATCTGCCTGCGCATCCGGGAACGGGACTTTTCCGCCGCCGGCAATCCCATCCGCGCTCTGACCCTCCACATGGCAGACGGCACCGACTTTACGGTCCTGAACGCCACCACGGACAACACCTATTTCAAGGTGATGCCGGATGAAGAACATGTGTACTATATGCTGAACAGTGCCATCAACATTGACAACATCCAGTCCATTGAGGTGGCGGGAGATGCCGGAAGCTATACCCTGGAAGCAGATTGAGTCTGTGCCCTCATTTTCCCGTCCTTCAGCGTTGATTTTGAAAAAACACGGTGCTATAATGGGGCCAAAATAAGGGGAGAATTTTTCTCCCCGCTGAAAGGAAGCGCAGGGTTTTGTTGGATTTTTTGGAGCAGGAGCAGATCAGCCGGGACCTGCTGGAGGGCATTCGGGACTACCGAAAAAACTATCCAACACCGCCGGAGCTGTCAAACCGGGTACCCAAGCCCCGGTACCACTACTATGGAAAAGCGGTCTGGGAGGCATCCATTGCAGCCATTTTGTGCGGTGAAAACCTGCTGCTGGCCGGCAGCAAGGCCACGGGCAAAAATGTGTTGGCGGAGAATCTGGCCCAAGTTTTCGGACGGCCCAGCTGGGATGTGTCCTTCCATGTGAATATGGATGCCGCCAGCCTCATTGGCATGGACACCTTTGAGAACGGCCAGGTGACCTTCCGGCCCGGCCCCGTGTATCTGTGCGCCCGGCAGGGGGGCTTTGGGATTCTGGATGAGATCAATATGGCCAAAAACGAGGCCCTGGCGGTGCTTCACGCCACACTGGACTTCCGCCGGGCCATTGACGTGCCGGGATATGACCGGGTGGAGGTCAGTCCCGCCGCCCGCTTCATCGGCACCATGAACTATGGCTACGCCGGAACCCGGGAGCTCAACGAGGCTCTGACCAGCCGGTTTGCCGTGATCCAGATGCCCGCCATTGACGAAAGCGGTCTGGACCGGCTGCTGGGGGATGAATTCCCCACCCTGGAAAAGAAGTACCGGGGGCAGTTCGTGCAGCTGTTTCTGGATTTGCAGAAGAAGTGCGAAAGTGCCGAGGTCTCCACCAAGGCTTTGGACCTGCGAGGCATGCTGGATGCCCTGAAGCTTATCCGCCGGGGCATCAGCGCCGGAACGGCCCTGGACATGGGCATTACCAACAAGGCCTTTGACAGCTACGAGCAGGGCCTTATCCGGGATGTGATCGCCGCCAGAATCCCCGGAAAGCTGGACAGGTCCCGCCTGTTCACCGACTGATATGGCACACTCCAACTACACCGCCCGCCAGAAGCGGGCCATCAATCAGGTGTGGGACTCCTGTGGGGATTACAGCTTTGAGCCCCAATTTTTGGCCATGGCTCCTGACGGCCAGCCGGACCTCTATATGAACTGCGTCATCGGCCTGGTCCACAAATGGCTGGGAGACCGGATGCCTGCCGAGCTGTTTGCCGCCTGGGCAGGAGATGCCCGGCAGGCCCTGTATGATGATCTGGCTTGGCTGGCCCTGGAAAACGTGGTCTACGAAAAGGAGCTGTCCCAGCGCCCGGCCCTGGAGGGACTGCGGGCAGCCCACGCCGCTGCCTTTTTTGAATCGGAATATCAGCTCTCCCGGCAGGAGTGGATGGAAAAGAATCAGCTGGTCTATGCCATCCAGTCCGCCCGGTGGAAGACCGTGCTGGGGCAGCGGCTCCCGGTGCTGGCCCCCTGGGAAAAGGGGCTGTACCGGGCCCTGACCTGCCCCGGCACCATGAGCGGAGAAGCCCTGGGAGCCGCCATCCGTGAGGCTTTCCGAAAATACCTCCGCTTTGACGGCACCGCCCGCAAAAAAGCACCTCTCTCCATCCACTTTGGAGAACGTTGGGTGCCCCTGCTGACCAAGTTGTTCACAACGGAAATGGTCCGCACCGACGATCTGGCCATCGGCAGGTCCGCGGCCTCCGGTGAAAACAGCCCGGTCCGCCCCCTGAAGGCTCTGCGGGCCTGGCTGCGCTCCAATGAAGGGCAGGCCGGAGACCGGGAATATGTGGAAAGCTGCTTTGGCCGCAGTCTCTATTCCCCCCGGCAGCTGTCCCTGATGGAGCAGCGCTGCTGCACCGGCAACCACCTGGGCTGCCACCTCTGGTTCACCCGGGGCGACCCGGTGCCAGGCAAGCCCATGGGGGCCGACGCCCTGAGGCTTGCCCACCAGGCAGCGGAGCAGGCCAAGCAAAACCGCAAGAGCTACATCCAAAACAAGGACCTCTATCAAAGTGCCCTTCTGCGCCTGACGGAGCACATCCGCAACTGTATGCTGACCCAGCAGCAGCCGGACACCGTCCCCGCCCGCCAGGGCCATGTGGACAGCCGCCGGGTCTGGCGGATGCCGGTGCTGCTGGATGACAAAGTGTTTTTGCGCAGCGAGGAAGAAAGCACCCCCGGCTTCACGGTGGACCTGCTGCTGGACGGCTCCGCCTCCCGGCTTCACTGTCAGGAAACCATTGCCGCCCAGGGTTATATTCTGGCCAAGGCCCTGGCAAACTGCAATATCCCCGTGCGGGTCAGCAGCTTTTGCAGCCTCCGGGGGTATACGGTGCTGCAGGTTTTGAAGGATTATCATGAAAAAAACGGGGAGCAGAAGATTTTTCACTACTTTGCCGCCGGTTGGAACCGGGACGGCCTGGCCCTGCGGATGGCGGGAGAGTTGCTGCGCTCCGCCCCACGGGACAGGCATCTTCTGGTCCTTCTGACCGATGCCAGCCCGGATGACAGCCACAAGGTACCGCCCACGGGAAAAATCCCCCTGAGCCGGGACTATGACGGGGACCTGGGGATTCAGGACACGGCAGAAGAAGTCCGCGCCCTCCGCCGCCTGGGCATCCGCGTGGCCGCCGTCTTCATGGGCCAGACCGCCAACCTCCCCAACGCCCAAAAAATCTACGACCGGGACCTGGCCCCCATCCGCAAAATGGACCAGCTCTCCGCCGCCGCAGGCAAACTCATCCAACAGGAGATCATGGAGCTGTCCGGATGAATGCCGGAACAGGCCCATGCATCAAGTCCCCATCCTCATTTGAACACTATGCTCGAAAGTGCAAAAGGACCGCCGCAAAAATAATTTTGCGAGCGGCCCTTTTCATATCCGTCAGAAATCTGGAGGGAGAAAACTGACGTCTTGCCCTAACGGGACCAATCTCTGCCTGTGTCAAGGCCCCAGCTATGAAAAAGCGTGTTGTAAAATGGTGGACGTGCAAAATCTCCGGCAAGCTCCGGGACAAAACTTTCAGGCGTGGAGCCCAAACTGTTTTTTAAAGATATTCCGGCAAAAAATTCTTCCATCTTTTGTTTCGGAACCGTAAAAATGATTGCGTCCGGTTCTACCGCTGCCCGGCATCTCTCACCGGGATCTGGAATAGTAATGCGATAACTGCCGTCCAGCAGCGACGGAATAACGCCATAGCAGCAAGAATCCAAAGGCGCAAAACTACTTTCAACCATACCGCCAGTCTGGCTGTTCACTGCCATCAACAAAGAGCCAAGCATATTATTCCGACAATAGATCAGCAAAATATCCGGAACAAAAAGCGCATTCTCCAAAGGTGCGATCAACAGCCCCGTATAGGTCCCATAAGGGATTCTCGGAAACGCATTCACGAATTCTTTCGCTTTCTCCGGGCCTTCAATACCCATTTTAGAAGCGATCAATCGTACCTCTTCCGACTCCGGATCGAAGGGGACCAAACCGTATGTCAGGATCGGATTCCAGCACCAATGGTCAAATTTATCCATATAAACAGTTTGATTTTCACGTCGAGCCATGGCAAACGCCTGACATAACGCGATATGCATCCCCAAGTCCTGCCGGGGCCGAAGGACATTTTCCGGAATTGTCTCCTCTTTGGAAAGAAATTTCAGGGCAATTGGGGCAAATCGAAGGCCCAGAAAATTCTTCAACAGCTGTTGTCGTTGGTAATTTTGTTCCATACCCATCCTCCTTCTTTTATTCAACCGTCAGCACATCAGCCTTGGCGATTGCCTCCGGTGACCATTCCTGACCGATCCCGGGCAATTCAGGAATTTCAAATTGTCCCCGAACAGGCTGATAATCATATATGCACAGGTCCTTGTTATACTGGTGCAGCATACACAGGTGGTGTTCATGAATAATAAAATTAGGAATTGCCGCCTCCATATGCAGCGACAAAGCGGAGCTCAGTGGGGAGCCACACACATGTATCTGTACAGATACATCGTAGGCATGGGCCATATCACAAACCTTTTTCACCTCAGTAGGTCCTCCGCAGGTGCCCATATCCGGTTGAACGATTTGCAAAGACATATCCTCTAAATAGGGAACATACTGCCAGCGGGTGTAAATACGCTCACCGTTCGCAATGGGAATACTCGTATTCTGCGCAATGTACTTGGCGGTTTTTGGACTGGGCGTGTTGGGTTCTTCAAAGAAGAATACATTGTAGGGTTCCGCTGCTCTGGCGAACTGGACGGCGGTCATCGCATCCATGTTGGAGTGGTTTTCGATGATGATATCCACATGAGGCCCTACGGCCTCCCGCACGGCAGCCAGTCGTTCCACCCCAACCTCCAGCGTTTGGGCATCCATCTTGTTCAGAAGCCGCCTTTTATCAAAAAATCCACCTTTTTCGTCCACAGAGAAAAAGTCGATTTTCACAGCGTCATACCCTTGGGCCACACAGGAACGGGCAATGTTTGCATAGTCTTCCGGTGTCACCATCATTTCATGCTTTGGCCCAAAACCACTCTGAATCTGGCTTGCGTAGGTACGGAGTGTCTGCCTCTGTTTCCCTCCAAAGAGCTTATACAGCGGAACGCCGAAGAACTTTCCTTTAATGTCCCACAGCGCAATATCAATAGCGGAAATACCTGCAAATACCACCGGACCACCGTTCTGTGCCCAGAAGGTAGATTTGTGCAGTTTGTTCCAGATGACCTCGTTTTCCAACGGGTCCATACCGATGACCAGCTTTGACAGATCTTGTACCATTCCTACAGCTGCGTGGTAACCAACCCCATAGGCCAATGCCGCTTCCCCGTCACCGTAAATCCCCTCGTCCGTATAGATCCGGCAGCCAACCACATTGTGAAACGGAAGAATAACGTTAAATTTATAAATATCTACTTTTGTTATTTTCATACTCTACACCGTCCTTGTCATTGCAGAAGCGCTGCCCGGTGGAGGGCAGCGCTTCCGGTCATTACTCCTCCCAAGTGGAGGTCTTGATTTGTACGTCAGGACTTTTCGCGCGAATAAAGCCATAGGCCATGCAGACAACCATAGCAACAAGGGAAATGATTACGGTTTTTGCTGTCAGGTTTCTGCAAGCATTATAGAAAATGTAAAGTTGTACTGCCAGTGCAACCGTAACAATACCGTAGTATGCTCCATTGGATACATGCATGGTCGCCTTCTTCCACGCCTCAGGGTACTTGGTGGGCAGCAGATAGAAAGCCAGGAAGTAAACAAACGCCAGGCAAGAGGTCATCAACTGCAAATTATTCGTGATGGCAACAATGGATATACCGGAAATCTGAGGAATAATACCCATAACAACGCAGAAAATCAGAATAGGCAGGCACACACCGTTTTTATTCTTGATGTTCCAGGACTTCGGCAGCCAACCATCCTCACAGCTTTGGGCAAAGGGCAGTTGATAGTAGACCATAGAAGCGTTGATGGTGGTCAGCAGCGCCATAATAGGTCCGCAGATAATGAAGGCTACAAACAGAGGTGCCGGCAGAATTGCCCGGGCTACCACAACCAGGGACTGCCCGGAAAAATCTTCCAGAGGAACGGTGGACGTCGCGGCAATGGCAACTCCTACATACAGAACGATCAGCGACAGGAAAACTGCCAGATAAGCCCGCGGAATGTCCCGCTTTGCATTCTTTGCCTGGCCGCCGTAGGCCATCAGCAAGGAATAGCCCACCGTAGAATACATGAAGGTCGCAATAGCGGAAGTAAAGCCTTTGCTTCCCGAGGACATGAAGTCATCAGCCATGACGTCGAAGATCTCAGGATACTTGATTTGAAACAGACCTGCCAGGATAAAAAGCATCAGCCCGCCAATCAACAACCAGGTCCCGTATTTCTGCACCTTCGCCATTACATTGACACCGCCCAGATTGATCAGGAAGAAGATGAGCAGTATCGCCACGCCGGCGACCTTTGCGGGCACAGCGGGGAACAGAGAATGAAAATACATACCAAAGGAAGTTCCCAGGCTTGCCATTCCCATTGTCGTAGGAATAAAGGTAATGGCCAGCATACCGGATACCCGGTAATCCAGAGTACTTGCGCAATAGGAATAAATGCCGCTGCCGAAGCGCAGGGTGTTTGTCAGGAAAACGTAGGGCAGCAGGGATATAAATCCCAGAATAACTGCCACCAGATAAGCAAGCCATGTAGATTTGCCGGTGATTGCTACCATCGGGCCAACCAGAGTGATAACGCCTACGCCAATGACCTGCCCCAGGCCCAGTGCATACAACTCTGTCTTTCCAAGCTTTCCGGCGGGAGGCGCCGGTGTGTTGATAACCTTTTGCATTTCTGCCATTGTTTTTTCCTCCTGTTTCTAATTAGTTTACGGTTACCTTATCAGCATGTTCTACCGCATATTCCGAGAACTCCTGCCCCCAGCCAGGACGGTCAGGCACAGTGAAATATCCCTTTTCTGCCGCAATATCGTACTTTCCAAGCTCACGGTTCCACAGAACTTTGTTGATTACATGGTGCTCATGGATACAGAAATTGGGAATCGCCGCTTCCAGCTGCAGCGCGGCCGCCAATGTCAGCGGTGAACCGCAGGTATGCACCTGGATCGTCGCGTCAAAAATATGAGCCAAGTCACAAATCTTTTTCGCCTCGGTAATACCACCGCACAGGCAAATATCCGGCTGCAGCACATGCATGGAATCGTCCAAAAGGAATGGAATGTAGCCCCAGCGGGTAAATACCCGTTCGCCGTTGGCAATCGGAATGTTGACCCGATTCTTCACATTCTTCATGACCATGGGGTTCAGGGGTGTACAGACCTCTTCATAATACATGATATCATATTCTTCCGCTGCCTGGCCGATCAATGTTGCGGAAAGTGCGTCGGTATTGGAGTGATTTTCAATGATAATATCCACATCCGGCCCCACCGCTTCCCGGGTGGCCCGGATGCGGTCAATAACGTTTTTCACGGTTTTCTTCGGCAGCAGGCCACAGGATTCCTCCGGTGTACGGAGCCGCCCTTCCGGGCTGACGCTGAGGAAATCCACCTTGATGGCATCGTATCCATCCTCTACCGCAATTCTTGCCTCCCTGGCATAATCCTCTTCTGTAACCGCCAGCCGCCAACCGGGTGCGTCATCATCCACCCATCCAAGCTGAAGCTGACTGGCATAGGCACGCAGCTTGTCCCTATGCTTGCCGCCCAGCAACTGATAGGCCGGTACGTTCAGCGCCTTGCATTTGATGTCAAATAACGCCATATCCAGCGCACTCATACCGGCATAGAAAATCGCACCGCCAGCCTGGCCCCAGAAAGTTTCCTTAAACATTTTCTCCCACAGGAACTCATTGCGCATGGGGTCCTGGCCAATGATCAGCGGAGCCAACGACTGAATCATTGAGAAGGCTGCCGGAGCACCTACGCCGTAGGAGATGCCGGCTTCACCGTCGCCGTAAATCCCCTCATCCGTAAATACACGGCATCCAATTCCCCGCATGCTCCCGGCAGGTCCTCGATGCTTCAGGGCATATACATCCACACTGGTTACTTTCATTTGATCGATCCTCCTCTTGTTTGTTAGTTGGTAATATGTATATTTGTAAGTTGTATTACCAATTTGTATTTCTTATTTTAACGGTTTCTATTTAAATGTCAATCGCTCAGATTTAACAAAATTACTCATCCTTTTTCTACACTTTTCACAATCGTCATTCCACACTCTGCCATGTGTTGCGGAAAAAAGGGTTTACTTTCCAGTCAGGCTATGCTAGACTGGTTGTAGTATAGAGAATTCTCTCGAATGATTATGTTAGAATGCGCCGTTCTTGTTGGCGCGGCAAGGAGAAAACACTGTGGACAATACAAAATTCGAGGCAAAAAAAATAGTCCGTGCCAGTGTATCAGACACGGTTTATAATGATCTTCGTCAGCGAATCATCAGCGGTGAATGGAAGGAGGGCGACCGGATCCCCTCTGAGAATGAAATTGCCGAGGCCTATGGTGTCAGTCGGATTTCCGTCCGAAGTGCCCTGCAAAAGCTGATTGCTCTGAAACTGCTGGAAAACCGGCAAGGCGATGGGACCTATGTAGCCAAATTTCGACTTACGGATTTTATGGATAACGTGGCCGATCTCCTTGTCCAAAAGGTATCTTTCCAGGAGATATCTGATTTTCGCATGAAAATTGAGGAAATATCCATACGGGAAACCTGTGCCCGCAATCATCACCCTGATGATTTTAAAAAGCTCAATCAGCTGGTAGACCAGATGGATCTGATCGCCCAAACAGAAAATCTGGAAGAGTTTATTAAAGTTGATTACCGTTTTCATCGGGAGCTGTGCTATCTCTCAGGGAATGTTATGTGGGCTTATGCTTACATGATGATGTTCTCCATCAACCGCAATTACTGGTCTCAGCAAATCAGCCTGGATAATCTCCACAGCACAGGAAAACAATTTGAGGAGTATTGGAACCAGGCCGTCGTCGGCCATCGTGCTATTCTGGAAAACGTCAGACAAGGTAACGCTGAGGCCGCTATTGATGTAATTCATTCTTTTATATATTAATTTAAAAGGCTCCCCGCATAAAAAATCGGCACCCCGAATTTTCGAGGTGCCTGAATTTTTTAAATATTCTCCCGGCCCTTTTTCCAGGGGCCGCCCCTGTAGAACGCCACGGAGAGCACCATGGCGATGGTCCAGCCGATGGGCCAGGCGGTCCAGATGCCCAGGGGGCCGAAGGGGCCGGAGAGGACCTTGGCCAGGACCACCCGGAGGATCAGGTCCAGGAAGGTGGCGGTCATGAACTGGCGCATGAGCCCTGCGCCCCGGAGGATGCCGTCAGAGACCAGCTTGGCCGAGACCACCACATAGAAGGGGGCCAGCACCCGCAGGAACTGGATGCCTACCTGCATGGCCTTGCCCGTGGGGTTATCCAGGAAGATGTAGAGCAGCTGCTTCCCGGCGAAAACATACAGCAGGGTCAGGGGGATGCTCAGCATCCACACCAGCTTCAGCCCTGCCCGGAAGCCCTGACGGACACGCTCCGGCTTTTCCGCGCCCATATTCTGGGCGGTGTAGTTGGAGATGCCGTTGCCCAGGGTGGTAAAGGAGGTGATGACCAGGTTGTTGAGCTTCACCGAGGCGGAATAGCCCGCAATGACGCTGGAGCCGAAGGAATTGATGACGCCCTGGATGATGATATTGCCTACGGAAATAAAGCTCTGCTGCAAAATGCTGGGAATCGCCACAATGGCGATCTTCTTCAGCAGGATCATGGAGAAGAGCCTGGGTTTTTCCTGGGTCTCAATGGCCCGGAACCGGCGGAACACCACCGCCACCGCCAGAACGCAGCTGACCCCCTGGCACAGGAAGGTGGCCCAGGCCACACCGGCCACGCCCATCTTGAAGGCGGTGACAAAGAGGATGTCCACAGCGATATTGGAAATGGAGGAGGCCGCCAGGAAATAGAAGGGGGTTTTGGAATCCCCCAGGGCGGAAAAAATACCGGTGGCCACATTGTAATAGAACACAAAGGGCAGGCCCAGAATGTAAATATCCATATACAGCCGGGAGTCTGCCAGAATGTCCTCCGGGGTGTGGATCAGGTGCAATAGGTCCGTGCAGAACAGGGTGCCAAAAATCATCAGCAGGACACAGACCACGCCGCTGGCGATAAGGGTCGTATAGACGGCGGTTTTCAGCTCCGCCATCCGCCGGGCGCCGAAGAGCTGGGAGACCACCACGGAGCAGCCGATGTTGCAGCCGAAGGCAAAGGCGATGAAAATCAGGGTGATTTCATAGCTGTTGCCCACAGCGGCCAGGGCGTTTTCGCCCACAAATTTTCCGGCCACAAAGCTGTCGGCCAGGTTGTAAAGCTGCTGGAAAATAATGCTGCCGAACAGGGGCAGGCAGAATTTCCACAGCACCGACTCGGGTTTTCCAACGGTCAGATCCTTAGTCATGGCTCTTGACCCCCAGCTTCTTTTCCAGCAGATACACAATGGCATCGGCGCAGCCCTGGGTGCCCAGGGTGCTGGTGGAGAGCATGGCATCGTAGCTTTCGGGCTTGCCCCACTCGGTCATGGCGTAGAAGTTAAAGTACCGGCGGCGCATGCGGTTCACTTTTTCCATCCGCTCCCGGGCGGCTTTCTCCCCCAGGCCGTTCCGGGAGCCGATGCGGGCCACGCAGTCCGCTTCATTGCCGTAGAGGAAGACGGAGAGCACATTGGGCTTTTTGTCCAGAATGGCGGAGGCGCACCGTCCGATGATCACAGAGGACTCCCGGTCCGCAATGGATAGAATGGTCTGCTTCTGGGCATTGTAGGCCTGGTCCCCGGCAAAGTAGAACATGCCGGACATATCCGCCGTATCCGCAAACCAGTTGCCGCTGACGGGCAGGAGGAGGTCCTTCACGGTTTCGTCGTGGCGCTCCAGATACCCGGCGCTCATGCCGCTTTTTCTGGCGGCCTCCTGGATGAGCAGCTTGTCGTAGCAGGTGACCCCCAGCTTCTTTGCCACCAGCTCCCCCACTTCCCGGCCGCCGCTGCCGTATTCCCGGCCAATACAAATGGTATACTTTTCCATATCGTTCACCTTTCTATGGCTTTTGAAGCCCGTTGACTTTCACAAACGGGTATAGTATAATCCTGCCAGGATAATATGTAAAATAGATATTCAGTATATCCGCTATCAATTATATTTATGGAGTTGCCTATGACCGGTTCGTTGGATCGTTACTATGTTTTTTACCAGGTGGCCCGCTGCAAAAACATCACCCAGGCCGCCGCAGCCCTTTACAGCAGTCAGCCCAATGTGACCCACGCCGTCAAGGAGCTGGAGCGGCAGCTGGGCTGCACCCTTTTTGTCAGGACCAACAAGGGCGTGCAGCTGACCCCCGAGGGGGCGCTATTGTATGCCCATGTGCTCCCCGCCGTGGAGCATCTGCACCGGGCGGAGGAGGAGCTGAAGCTGCAAACCCAGCTGCGCATGGGCAGCATTTCCATCGGCGCCAGCGAGGTGGCCCTGCGGTGTCTGCTGCTGCCGATTCTGCGGCAGTTCCGGCTGGAATACCCGGACATTCAGGTGCGGGTCAGCAATTTTTCCACCCCCCAGGCCGTCAGCGCCCTGGAAGACGGGTTGGTAGATCTGGCGGTGGTCACCACCCCGGTGGAGCCCGGGAAGGGCATCCGTCAGACGGAGCTCCGCAAAATCCGGGAGACCGCCGTATGCAGCCCCGGCCTGGGGCTCTTCCCCACCAGACCCATTACCCCGGAGGAGCTTGCCCAGTATCCCCTCATCAGCCTGGGCCGGAACACCATGACCTACAGGCTCTATGAACGGTGGTTCCTGGACAACGGTCTGCCCTTCCGGCCGGACATTGAGGCCGCCACCGCGGACCAGATCCTGCCCCTGGTGCAAAACGATCTGGGCATCGGCTTTGTGCCGGAGGACTTCCTCGCGGCCGACCCCCAGGGCATCCGCCCCATTCCCCTGGCGGTCCCCCTGCCGGAGCGGCGCATCTGCCTGCTCCAGAAGCAGGACCGGCTCCCCGGTCCCGCCGCCCGGAAATTTGCTGCGCTGCTTGAAAGCCTCGGCCCCGCCTGATTTGTACTGTCTCAAAAGAGCCTGCCGCGAAAAACGGCAGGCTCTTTTTGACGTTAAAAATCGATGGCCCTAATGGTTTCCTTCAGCTTGTCGGCGCTGTGCCGGAGCTTTTCCAGCTCCTCTTCGTTCAAATCGTTGAGGATTTTTCCCCGAACGCCCTTGTTGTCCACGATGCACAGAACGCTGAGGCACACGTCCGAAACGCCGTATTCCCCGTTCATCATGGTGGATACCGTGAGTGCCGTGCCGGAACCGTTGAGAATGCACTTTACAATATGGCACACGGAGAAGGCCACGGCATAGAAGGTGGCCCCCTTGGCCTGGATGACCACCGCGCCGGACTTCCGCACCCGCTCCACAAACGCCTCGTAATTGCCGTTGAAGCGGATGTTCTCCGGGTCGGGGGCGTGGGCGGCGTAGCGGCTCACATGGTTGTTGGAAATGGTGGCCAGGGACCAGGGCACGAAGGAGGTATCCCCGTGCTCGCCGTAAACATGGGCGTGGACGTTCTTGGGGCTGATGTTGAACTCCCGGGCCAGTTCCGTTTGCAGCCGGGCCGTATCCAGCACCGTGCCGGAGCCGATGATCCGCTCCGCGGGAATGCCGGAAATCTTATGGAACACATAGGTCATCACGTCCACCGGATTGGAGACCATAATGTAAATGGCCTCCGGGGCGTATTTTACAATGTTGGGGGTGATCTGCTTGAGGATGTTCACGTTGGTCTGGGCCAGCTCCAGCCGGGTCTGGCCGGGCTTCCGGGCCACGCCGGAGGTGATGATGACAATGGAGGAACCCACCGCATCCTCATACCGCCCCGGACGGACCACCGCAGGGGATGTAAAGCCGGTGCCCTGGTAAATATCCATGGCCTCTCCGAAGGCCTTCTGCTCGTTGATGTCGATAAGCAGAATTTCCGTGGCAATATTCATGGCCACCAGGTCATTGGCAATGGTAGACCCCACGCTGCCCGCTCCGATGATGGTGATTTTTGTACTCATGGCAGTACTCCTTTCATGGGTAAAGAGATTCTTTGTTGACGCTTTCAATCAATACTATTATATCGATATTTTTGTATCTGTCAAATACTTTTTCCAGAATCCGGCAAAAAATATCACGGAGCCTTCCACACCGCGGCCGCTTCACGGGCGGCGGATGCCTGGAACCTAGCACAAAGTTCCGCAACGGTTCCAAAAAGGCTGCTGCAAAACCAAATTTTGCAGCAGCCTTGATTTACTTTATGCAGAATTAAAGAACGGTTTTCGTAAGGTCAGCCAGAAAGCTTCTGAATGCTCTGTGCACATTTTTTCGCTGCCCAAGTGGTCTCCGCACGCTCAGCCATTTCATAAATTACAATATCAGGATGATATGTATCAAGCAGTTCCGGTAAATTCTGGATATAGTTTCCCCAGACCATAACCGCCCTGTGAAAGCTTTCTGCCAAGTCATCATACAGGTAATTATCAAAATAGCTGTCCCCAATAATAAGAAGCGTATCCTGATTATCCACCTGTTCGTTCCGATATATTTTTCTGCTTTGGTTCGCCCACTCCGACAGAAATAACGGTGCTTCGTCTGTCAGTTTCGCTTTTGGCTGTGCAATCGCAAAGTTTTCCAAAACATCCTCCCGGTGAACATTCCCAAGAAATGTTTTGCCCTGGTCTTCCCAGGTAATATCGTAATCAGCCTCCTGCAACACCAGATATTTTCCATTGCAATCCTGGTTGATTCGGTCCATCAGCATCCGATAGGCAAGATAGGCTCCCCTCTGTGTCCAATGGGTCGCATCTGCCCAGTAACCATAGGTTGCATGCTTGTCCTTGTTTTCAATCAACAGTTTTTTCGGGGATAATACCGGAACATCCTGTGTCTGTTCCAGTGCTTGCGTCAACTGGTCTATGCGAGAGACCGTACCGTGCTGAACCACCGTTCTCGGAAAATCCTCCGGATATATAGACTGTTTATCCCAGCATTGAAAGAAATAGTATTGAATTCCCTGATCCTTCAAATAATTTGCAATGCACTGATGCGCATCTACAACCTCTTGCAATTGTTCTTCCGAAAAGAGATTATCATGCCGGTAGCTTTTAATGATCTCATCGGTAGCATAATTCAACGCTCCACCGGGGCCTAACAGCATATCCGTATTACTGGGCAGTTTTCCAAAGAGATAATACTGTATCTTTCCGTCCAGAGAAACCAGCTGCTCCCGCAGACCGATGTTATCATTTATCCATGCTTCAAAGTCCTCTGTAAAATCTGCATTGAATCCCCTTTGTTTTGTCCACAAGATTGGCAGTGACTGCTTCTTTCGGTTTTCAGACACCGACACCTCTGAACGCAAGTTTGTTGTTAAGAGAGGGATCGCAAGCATTCCTAAAAAAAGCACCGTCAGAATTTTGTTTGACCGTTTTCCCATTTTCTTTCTCCTCTCTCAAAACTGGAAATAAATAAAGGGGTTATATGTTTCAGATACGATTCGCAATGCTGAAAACACAAACAGTACAACCAGAATGGCAATCTTTAATAGTGCCTGTATCTCTGGATTCCAACGTCTCTTTATTCTATCCCATATTTTCCCCGGAATCGGTGTAGCGCACAGAATACCAGCGGCCATCATAAAGCCAGACCATCGATCAAAATACCAAAAGAACGTGAAATCTATCTGGTCAGGTACTCTCATTCCCAGCATTGTTCGAATATATCGCAGCCCGTCCATAATGTCCGGCGCCCTAAATATCACCCAGCCAAAATTCACAACCAACAGGGTGTAAATTCTGCCGATCCAGTCAGAAGAAGTGCTTTTTCTTTTACCGCAGAACTTTCTTTCTGCCAGGACGAAGAAACCATTCCAAAGGCCCCACAGGACATAATGCCAAGAAGCACCATGCCAAATTCCCGTCAAAAGAAACACGATCAAAAGATTCCGGTATACATGCTTTCTATTTCCGCCCAAAGGAATATATACATAATCCCGGAACCATGAGGACAGCGAGATATGCCATCTTCTCCAAAACTCGGACACACTTTTAGAAATATAGGGAAGCCTAAAATTTTCCTGAAAGTGGAAACCAAACATCCGCCCCAAGCCAATGGCCATGTCACTGTAACCTGAAAAGTCAAAGTATATTTGTAGTCCGTAGGCAATGCTTCCCAGCCAGGCAACAGCACAGGTTATTCTCAATGGGCCGCTTTTCCATATGCTGTCTGCAACATATGCCATAGAGTTAGCAACTAAGACCTTTTTGGCCAGGCCCAATATAAAGCGTTGTATTCCGCATACAGCGCCCCCCCCCGGATTTTGTTGCATATCTTCCATCTATTTCCCGCTCTATATCCTGATAACGTACTATAGGTCCTGCAATTAACTGTGGGAATAAGACGATATACAGCGCAACCTTGAAGGGATTCTTCTGAATTTTGACACGTCCTGAATATACATCCGCAACGTACGAAATGCCTTGAAATGTGAAAAAGGATATACCTATCGGTAAGATAATTTTCCGCAGAGGAATTTCCAAATGGAATATCCGATTCATTGTATCCAGCGTAAAGTCAAAATACTTAAAGTAATACAGCAGCCCCAAGTCCAACATCACTGTCAGCAGCAACGACATCTTACGGTATCTGGGAAGTTTTCCAATCATGTACGCACCGCAATAATTGATTGCGATGCTTGCGAGAATGACCCAAACATACTGTCCCTGTGACCACCCAAAAAACAGGAGGCTAACCATCAGCAGCCATACGTTTTTCCCCCGTTTCCCCATCAGATAGTACCCTGCAAGCGTCAATGGAAGAAAAACAAACAAAAAAGATACTGAAGAAAAAACCATTTCGCACACCCTTTCTATAGGGCACTATTTTATCATATCGATGCAAAATATGTCAATCAAGTATCGTTTACTTCCATGACAAATGTATCCGTTGCGAATTTCTTTTTTCAGCAAAACAGCGCCATAAAGAATTTTCCATTCCCTCATGTTCGAAAGCTTCCTCAAAATACGAGCCAAACACAAAGCACCCGCCTGTGCCCTATTCCTTCCAGACCGCCCCCGGTTGGCCGTTTCGGGTTTCCAGGTAAGCATCCTTCAGCCGCTGCAAATAGGCGAAGGGCTCCTCCGGGGAGATGGGTTCGAAGTGGGTTTTGGGCGGGTCGTGCTTGAGGGCCAGGCGAAAGCTTAGCATCCCCTCCCCCAAGTGCTTCACGGGCCGCCGGGTATCCAGGCCGAAGCCCCCGTCCATGGGAATGAGCACCCCCAGGTCTTCTTTGTTTTCTCCACAGCTGACCCACAGCCGCACCGCCTGCCGGGTATCCAGCCGGCAGCGGCAGTGAAACACATAATAGAGGCCCTGCCGCAAGGCCTGCACTTTCCCCACCGGGCTGCCGCCCAATTCCAGTTCCGCTTCCATAAAAGCACCCCCTCGCCACAGTCTATGCGGCCAGGGGGTGCAGCTTGCAGTGTTCGTAAGTCTTTGTCCGCAAAAAGGGACCGGTATGGAATGCTCAATTTGCGGAACACTTCTCCGTCCGTTTCTGTTCCAATTCCGCTCTTAGAATAATGCCAAGGGTCAGGCAGTAATCCGGGTCTTTGAGGTCGCTGCCCAGCATGGCGGTGATGTGTGCCAGACGGTCCAGAAGCGTGGAGCGGTGCAAAAACAGTGCCGAGGCGGTTTTCGCCACGGAGAGGTTGTTATCCAGGTAGATTCGAAGCGTATGCAAATAGGACACCTGAGAATGGTCATCATGTTCTTTGAGCTGCTTCAGTCCCTCCGTGTAAAAGACCCAGGTGGGACGTCCGGACAGCGCGCCGCTGAGAAGCTGGGGAAGCAGATAATTCTGAAAGTAGAAGATGGACGCGCCGTTTCCCTGACAAAGGCCGTTTTGCAGGGCAGCGGATGCCTGGAACCAAGCGTGATTTGCGTCATACAGATTGGAAAAGGAAGAGGAAATGCCGCAGACAACCCCCAGCTTTTCCAGAACCGGGCGCAAAGATTCCATGGACTCTTTTTTTGCCTGATCCACAGGGAGAAATTCTGCCACGGCATCCTCAAATTCAAAGGCCAGTGCGCCCGGATGCCGCTCCTCCAGAGCGGCTGATAGATAGGCCCCCGGAAGATGTGCCGTGCCGGATTTGGGCATCAGCTTGACACAGACCCAGTCTTGCTTTCCGCTTTCCACACTAAGAGCGCGGCGATATTCAAAGTCGATGCTTTGCCCGGAGATGACGCTGCGCAATGCCCGGCGCACAGCGGTACGGGTACCGGCCAGCACCGGATTAAGCTGGATGGCCTGCCGCAAAAGCTTGGAGAAGAAAACAGCCAGGGCCGTGTCGGAATCCCGGAAGGGCCGGATGCCTTCATAAACAGTCAGGCAGCCCAGATACTCCTCCTGATCGAAGATGTTCACAGAGAGGGTCCGCCTTCCTTGCAATTCCAACAGCAGAGGCTCCCGCACATGGTTGGACATGTCATGCAGAGACAGGAATGTGGCCATTTTTTCCACGTCAAAGGACTGGGTATCCAGCTGGAGCCCCAGCTCGTTTTGCAGATACCCTTCCTCCGTGACCCCCAGATAGCGAAAGTCCGAGCCGATCAGCAGCATGGGGTTTTCAAAAATGCCCCGGCTCACATCCAGCATTTGCGGCAGGGCCGCCCCGTGGCGCAGAATGGACCAGAGCTGCTCCTCCCAGGTGTCGCAGAGGTTGAATACCTCCTGCACCAGATTGAACACCCGGAAAATATCCCACGGCCCCTCTACCAGGATCACGCTGCACCGGTCGTAGCAGGCGTTGAGCTCCCGGCGCTGCCCCAGGCACACCAGGCAGACATTTTCCCCCAAGCGGGGGCTTTGGGGCAGATGATCCGCGGAGCACACATACACCCTGTTTTTTTCAAAGGACTGGGTGCGGTCCAGGTAAAATTCCGGCCGGTTCAGTGCCAGCTCGCTGCCGGTTTTGCCCCGCAGCGTGACCGTGGTCAGTTTTTCTTTCAGCCGCCAATAGAGAATATCCGCGCACAGCTTCATAAGGCCGCCTCCCCAAGAAGATTGAGACCATTATAGTTTTTCTCCGGAAGGCTGTCAAGATACCTCCCGTACATTTTGTATGGGGGTTCCTTGCTTTATGGGGAATATTCACAAATTGCGGCCCTATAAATTGTATGGTTTGGCGGAATACAAATTGTACGGGAAAGGATGGGCAAAACCACCGTTTTTGTAGAATACCCTCCTGGACGCTTTTTCACTATAATGGAGCCACAGCAAAAGAAGTTAGGAGGCATACCATGCTGAAAGAAAAACTGGATACCAGAAAATGCTTCGCCACCGCCTGGGGCAAGCTTATTACGGAAGAAGAGGCCTATCGGCAGCTGAACCGGCAGATCGCCGCCATGACCGCCAACCTCTTCCAGGTCATGCGGATCTTTGAACCCAGCTGGGAAAAGCGGACCGCCGCCATCTGTGACATTGCCAATATGATGAATATGGCAGTAGCGGGCTCTCCGGAGGATCAAAAGGCTTATGTAAACCAGGCACTTTATGAAGCCTTCAACATCCCGGAGCTTTGCGAAAAGTCCAGCTGGCTGGGGGGCATCACCGGCGACTCCGGCGACGAATGGGAGAATATGGCCGGCCGTGTGATCCAGTTCACCCGGAACCGGGTGGAAAAAGAGCTGGATACCTGCCCCTGGGACATTGTAGGCAGCGAGCTTTGCAACATGACCACCAGCATGTTCACCGCCAACTTTGACCTGGCCTCCTCCAACGGAACGGAGAACGAGGTGGCTCTGAACATGTGTCAGGCCCGGGGCTGCGGAAACAAACATTGCCGGGTGGTTGCGGAACGCCGGGATGTTTATAACCTGCCCAAGCAGGATTGGTTGGAGCATATGCAGCAGCCGGTAGACCCCATCCACGATACCCCCCGGGAGCGGATGGTCAAAGAGGGTCAGTGCCTGCGCAACGGCCAGTATACCCAGAATTTTGGAGAAGAGACCTCTCTGGAAACCGCCTACCACTGGGTCGCCCAGATGGGATGGGTCTGGTCCATCCAGTTCCCCATGATGGCCATTAAGGACATGGCCCCTGACGAGGACGAGTTCCTGCGGGTATTCCGCATCGTGTTTGCCACGGCGGGTAAGAACCAGTTTATTGACCCCTTTGCCAAGGAGGGTCTGCGGAGCTTCCTGGGCGTTCCCCATGAGATGGATGAAAACGACGGACGGCTCCTGGGCGGCTATATCCGCTATATGCTGGATGTACAGCAGGTGCCCTATGAAATGGTCCGCTGGACCAAGGACGAGACCTGGATCAAGGTCAGAAGCGAAGACTTCACCGCCCGCTACGAAATGGCCCCGCTGGAGGAGCTGATCGATGCCTACGAGGCCCAGTGGAACGGTGCCGCCAAGACCCTGGTGAGCCCCGAGTGGTCCTGCGTCATTGAGGACCGGGAGGAAGAAGAGATGTATATCAAGGTTATCCGCAAGGAAGACCTGCGGATGCTGTAAGGAGGTGCCGGAATATGCTGTTTAAAGAAGATACCGTTGCCCGGGCCGATGCCATGGCCATCCGTCAAGGCGTTGGCTTCTATCGGTGGACCCACGATCTGGTGGAGATCACCGGGAAGGATGCCCTGGAGGTGCTGCAAAAAATCTACATCAGTGACCTGTCCAAGGTGCCGGTGGGAAAGTCCAAATACACCGCCTCCCTGGATGAGCAGGGAGAGATCATTGACGATGTGATCGTCATGCACATGGCAGAAGGCCTCTACTGGGTCTCGGACCTGTACGGTCCCCGGCTGCTGCCATGGATCGAAAAGCACAAGGGGAATGCGGATATTCAGGCGAAGATCATCACCTATGACTATGATATGTACGCCGTGCAGGGTCCGGACAGCCTGAAGGCCATGAATGCCCTGCTGGACGCACCGGTGGACGCGCTGAAACGGTTTGCCATCTGTGAAAGAAAAATCGGGGATATTCCCGTTTATATCCACCGCTCCGGCTTCACCGGGGAAAACGGCTATGAGATTTACGCCGCCTTTGAGCAGAGTCAGGCCATCCACGATGCCGCTTTGAAAGCCGTGGAAAGTGTTGGTGGCCGGGAACTGCAAACCCTGGAGGTCTATGTCCGCTCCATTCCCATGGAGAAAGGCTTCGCCCTGAAACAGGACTTCAAGCACCTGAGTCCCTACGAATGCGGCCTGGGCTGGGCCGTGGCTGCCGAGAAAGACTTCATCGGCAAGGAGGCCGCCCTGGAACGGAAAGCCCACCCCAAATACCGGATGGTGGGTCTGGAATTCTCCCGGGAATCCACAGAGGACATTTCCATCTGGGAGCGGGTGTACTGGTATGGCGTGGAGGTGGGCCGCTGCGCCCAGACCATCTACGGCTACACTGTGGAAAAGAATATCGGCTTCGCCACGGTCCGGGCGGACGTGCCCGACGGTGCGGAGCTGACGGTAGGCTGCAATGATTCTCCGGCGGTGGTCGTCGGCAAGGTTTTTTGTTGAGGAGGGAAATTTATGGGTAGAATGGACGGAAAGGTCTGCATCGTCACCGGCGCTTCCGCCGGCATCGGCAGAGCCACAGCGACCCTTTTCTGTCAGGAAGGGGCCAAGGTGGTGGCAGTCGCCCGCCGGGAAGAACGGCTGAAAGAGTTGGCTGAGGAATGCAAAGGGATGCCCGGTACCATGGCCTGGTATGCCGGAGACGTGGGTGACCCCGCCACAGCCGTTGGCATGGTTCAAAAGGCCGTGGAGACCTTTGGAAGGCTGGATGCCGCCGTCAACGGTGCCGGTATCATGGATGACAACACTGCCATTGCGGACTTGTCCGATGAAATGCTCCATGAGACATTCCGGGTCAATACCTTTGGACTGATGTACGGAATGCGGGAGGAATGCAGGCAGTACCTGGCCCAGGGGGACGGCGGTGTAATCGTCAACATCTGCTCCGTAGGTGCCACCCATCAGACCTCCGGCGCGGCTTACTGCGCCAGTAAGGGGGCCGTGCTGGCGGCTACCAAAAACACGGCATTTATGTATATGGAGCAGGGCATTCGCTGCAACGCACTGTCTCCCGGCGGCGTGGTGACCGACATTCCCCTGGTCATGCCGCCCTCCGATGAATTTGGATTCGGCAGAACCAGCAAGCTTCTGGAATTCTCCGGGGAACTTGCCATGCCGGAGGATCTGGCGGATGCCATTTTGTTCCTGGCCAGTGACCAGTCCCGCTATGTCAACGGAGAAGAGCTCAAGTGTGACGGCGGCTGGACCTGTTTCTAAACAGCTAAGCGGTAAAACCGCCCCGGGCAGCCCCCACAGGGGGGCTGCCCATAAAAATTTGGAGGTATCAACATGAAGAAAACCATCACAGTGGTGACCGGCGGTCACGGCGGCATGGGAAAGGCCATCTGCAAGGAGCTGGGCAAGGACTCCGCCATTGTCCTGGCCGGACGGAACGAAGGTAAAATGGCCGCCGCAAAAGAGCAGTTCGACGAGTTGGGGTTTGAAAGCTACATCTGCAAAACGGATATTGGGGATAAAACCCAGGTGAAGGCTCTGGCGGCCTACGCTGCCTCTCTGGGAGAGGTCCGGCAAGTCATCCACACCTCCGGCGTTTCCCCCAGCGACACGGGCACGGAGAACATCATCCGCATCAATGCGGTGGGTACCGTCAACATGGTGGAGGCCTTTTATCCGGTTCTGGCCGAAGGCGGCGTTATGATCAATTTCTCCTCCGTGGCGGCCTATACCATGCCCCAGACCGAGGAATGGACCCAGGCCTTTGAGAGCTGGGATCAGCCGGACTTCTACGACCGGCTGCTGGCTCTGGCCGGAGAGGCGGAGGATGAGGAAAGCGAGTTTTTCCGTGCCGGGCTGGCCTATGCCATGTCCAAAAAATTCGTGATCTACTTTACCCAGAAAAACGTATCCAGATTTGCGGAAAAGCACTGCCGCATCCTGTCCATTTCTCCCGGCTGCTATCTGACCCCCATGCACCAGAAGCTGATCGACAACCAGCCGGAAACCGCGGAAAACCAGCTGGAGCTGATCCCGGCGGGGCGCTGGGGCCATCCCTACGAAATGGGGGCGCTGACGGCGTTCCTGTGTTCTGCCGGTGCCGGGTACATCAGCGGCGTAGACATTCTTGCCGACGGCGGCCAGAACGCCGGGATCTTTGTCCCACAGATCTGAAAATAACAGTCAGAAGCGGCTTCCGATTTGGGAGCCGCTTCTCAGCTTGTAGAAAAAGCCTCGCAGAGTTCGCAGACCTTTGTCTGCGAATAAAGTCCAATCATTTTCTGCCGGGGCGTGTACCTGGCAGAAAATACCTATCAGGCTACAAGTGTGGAAATTGTCCGCCAAAGGCGGACAATTTATGCACGCAGTAGACTGCAAAAGTTTGTCTAAAAAGCCCTTAAGGGGTTTTTAGACAGCCAGAGAAGCGGCTTCCGATTCGGGAGCCGCTTCTTTTGAGGCGTTATTCAATTGCCTGGAGCTCTTTTTCCAGGGCTTCCAGATGGGGCTTCAGGAATGCGGACTGGGGGAAAGATGCCAGCTTCCGCAGGGTCAGGCCGCCAACCAGCTTCATCTGGGGATTCTTGGAAGCATCGGGGCTGTACTTATCCAGAACCGCTGCCGCCGCCGGATTCTTCAGAATGTCCTTTACCTTGCTGTCGAGAGAGAATGCCATGATTGTTTACCTCCTGTTTCTGATTCTGGTCATATTATACAAAACGTTCTCCCAAAGCGACAGCCTGCAAAGTGCAGGATTTACAAACACCCTGCCCCACCAATTTGACGGGTATCCCCCAGCATAAAAGCACAGGGCAAGGCAACGCCCCCTGGCCACGGTTTATGGGGCCAGGGGGCGTGTTATTAGGGAAAGGGAATTACCGCAGGGTCGCGCCCAGCTGGTCTTCCAGGGCTTTCAGGACCTTGGAGGTGACGGCTTCGGAATCGCTGTCGGTCAGCGTCCGGTCGTCGGCCCGGAGCTCCAGGGAGAAGGCCATGCTCTTTTTGCCGGTGGGCACGCCTACGCCCCGGTAAATGTCAAAGAGCTTTACATCCCGCAGCAGCTTCCCGGCGGCAGCGGCAATGACCTTTTCCGCCTGGGCAACGGTCACTTCTTCGTCACAGACCACTGCCAGGTCCCGGCTGACGGCGGGGTACTTGGGCAGGGGCACATAGGTGGGCTCCGGCAGCAGCAGGCCCATCATTTTGGTGAGATCCAGCTCGGCGCAGAAGACCTCGGAATCCATGCCGTAGTTGGCGGCCACCAGAGGATGGACCTGGCCCATAACGCCAATGTCCACACCGTCTACGGTGATTCTGGCGCAGCGGCCGGGATGGTAGCTGGGGTCGTTCTTTTCCGCCGTGTACTCCGCCTTCTTCATCCGCAGACCGGAGAAGATGGCTTCCAGCTCGCCCTTCAGGGTGAAGAAGGTCTCGGTGGTGCCATAGGTGCCCAGCATCAGCTTCTTGGGCTCCTCCGGCAGGACCTGGCCCTCCCGGGGCAGGTACACCGTGGCGATCTCATAGAGCTTGGCCGCCTTGTTGTGGTAGGCATTGTTCCGGGAGAGAATTTCCAGCATGGAGGGCAGGGCGATGGTCCGCATAATGGAGGTATCCTCGCCCAGGGGGTTCTGGATGCGCAGGACGTTGCGCAGAGGGGAATCCGCGGGAATGCGGATCTGGTCAAAGACGGAGGGAGAGGTGAAGGAATAGGTGATGATCTCGCTGTAGCCCATGGCCCGGCAGAGGGTGCCGGTCTTCACTTCCAGCTTCATTTCTCTGGAGTAGCCCCCGTGGGTGGCGGTACGGAACTGGGTCACAGGGATCTCGTTGTAGCCGTAGGAACGGCCCACCTCCTCGGCAATGTCCACCATCCGCACCAGGTCCGGCCGGAAGGAGGGCACCTGGACTGTATCGTCCACCACCGGCACTTCCAGCAGCGCCAGATAGCGGACCATGTCCTCCTTGGAGATCTTGGTGCCCAGGAGCTTGTTGATCTTCTCCGGCTCCAGGGGGATGGTTCTGGGCTGGGGGACGTGGTTGATCACGTCGATCATGCCGTCCAGCACGTCACCGCACTGAAGCAGCTCCACCAATTCACAGGCCCGCTGGACGGCGGGGACCGTCAGCATGGGGTCCAGGTTCTTTTCGAACTTGCCGGAGGCCTCAGTCCGCATGCCCAGGGCCAGAGCGGTCTGGCGGATGGAGGTGCCGTTAAAGTTGGCGGACTCGAAGACCACCATGGTGGTGTCTTCCCGGATTTCGCTGTTGAGCCCGCCCATAATACCGGCCAGGCCGATGGGCTTTGTCTCGTCGGCGATCACCAGCATACCGGGCTTCAACTCCCGCTGGGTGCCCTCCAGAGTGGTCATGGTCTCCCCTTCCTGGGCTTCCCGGACAACGATCTTTCCGGAGGAAACATAGCGGTAGTCAAAGGCGTGCATGGGCTGGCCGTATTCCAGCATCACATAGTTGGTGATGTCCACAATGTTGTTGATGGGCCGGACGCCGTTGGCCCGCAGCCGCTGCCGCAGCCACTTGGGGCTGGGGCCGATCTTTACGTTTGCCACCATCCGGGAGGTATAGCGGTTGCACAGGTTCTCCGCCGGGACCTCTACGTCCAGGTGCTCAAAAATGGAACCGGCTTCGGAGCCGTGAACCACAGGCTCATGGTGCCGCAGGGGCTTGCCGAAGGCGGCGGCAGTCTCCCGGGCCAGGCCGATGATGGAGTAGCAGTCCGGGCGGTTGTTGGTGATTTCAAAGTCCACCACGGTGTCGTCGTTGCCGATGATGGGATTGATGTCGTCGCCGGGCTTGCAGTCCTCATCATTCAGAATCCAGATGCCGTCGGCAAACACGCCGGGCAGGTCGTTCTGGGTCAGGCCCAGCTCCTCAAAGGAGCAGAGCATGCCGTTGGACTTTTCCCCACGGAGCTTGCCCTTGGTGATGTGAACGCCCCCGGGCAGATAGGAATTGTGCAGGGCCACCGGCACCAGGTCCCCCTCGTGGACGTTCTGGGCACCGGTGACGATCTGCTCCGGCTCTTCCCGGCCCACGTCCACCTGGCAGATGAACATATGGTCGGAGTTGGGGTGGCGCACCATGGAAAGGACGCGGCCTACCACCACATTCTTGATCTCGGCATCCATCCGCTCCCAGGTTTCCACCTTCTGGCCGAATACGGTGAGCCGCTCCACAAATTCTTTATCGGAAACCTCATGCAGGTCTACGAACTCTTCATTGATCCATTTTCTGTTCAGTTTCATTGTTTTGCCCTCCTCAGAACTGGTTCAGGAACCGAACGTCGTTGTCGAAAATCAGACGCAGGTCGTTGATTTTCAGCTGGCCCATGGCCATCCGCTCCAGGCCCATGCCGAAGGCAAAGCCCGTGTACTTCTCCGGGTCGATGCCGCAGTTTTCCAGGACCTTGGGGTGGACCATACCGGCACCCAGCACCTCGATCCAGCCCTCACCGTGGCAGGTGGAGCAGGTCTGGCCGTCGATTTCGCCGGTGCCGTGGCACTTGTGGCACTGCATGTCCATTTCGCAGCTGGGCTCCGTAAAGGGGAAGTGATGGGGGCGGAACCGGGTCTCGGCGGTCTCGCCGTAGACCTTCCGCAAAATGGCGATGAGGGCACCCTTCAAATCGCCCATGGTGATGTCCTCCGCCACCACCAGGCCCTCGATCTGATGGAACATGGGGGAATGGGTGGCATCGGCCTCGTCCTTCCGGAACACCCGGCCGGGGGCCAGCATGCAGATGGGGGGCTCATGGGTCTCCATGTAGCGGATCTGCATGGGGCTGGTCTGGGTACGCAGAAGCACGGAATCGTCATCGGTGAAATAGAAGGTATCGCTGCGGTCCCGGGAGGGGTGGCCCTCTTCAATGTTCAGCTTGGTGAAGTTGTAGTCCGCCAGCTCCACCTCCGGGGCTTCGTAGACCGTATAGCCCATGCCCACGAAGGCATCCTTGATTTCCTGGAGCACCTGGTTCATGGGGTGCTGGTGGCCGATGGTAAACTGCTCGCCGGGAATGGTCACGTCAATGGCCTCGGCGGCCAGCTTGGCTTCCAGGGCGGCAGCATGGATGGTCTGCTTCCGCTGCTCCAGCTTTTCCTCAATGGCAGAGCGGACAGAGTTGGCCATCTGACCCATGACGGGCCGCTCCTCGGCGGAGAGCTTGCCCATCTGCTTTAATACGGCGGTGAGCTCGCCCTTTTTGCCCAGCAGCTTGACCCGCAGCTCTTCCAGAGCCGCCGGAGTAGAAGCCTCTTCCAGAGCGGCCAGGGCCTGCTCCCGGATGCTTTCCAATTGTTGTTTCATGGTGTTTCCTCCTGTAAAGAAAGGTCATTTTGAGTATAAAAAAACACCTTCCATCCCAATATCGGGACGAAAGGAGATCCTTCCGCGGTACCACCCGCATTTGCCGCTAAGACGGCACGCTTTTAAGGCGCTATTACGCCCAAGACCCATAACGGCGTCACCCGGCCAACCCTACTGTGTATTTCAGGCGGCAGCTCCTGGGAGAAAGCCCGGTTTCCTGCACATACGCGGCTCTCACCATCCCGCGCTCTCTGAAATGCAAACCAGCAAAGGGCAGCCCAATCGCAGCTTTTGAATATTCTTTTTGTATCATAGCACATTAGCGCCCCATTTGCAAGGATTTTTTTATTTTGGGCGGTAGATAATCCCGGGGCTTTATGCTATGATAGGGAAAAAGCCATTTCAAAAGGAGTTTACCTATGCTTCCCCAAGCATTTTTAACACGGATGCAGCAGCAGCTGGGCGACGAATACCCGGCGTTTTTAGAGTCTTTGGAGCGGCCCCGGGCGGTGGCGCTGCGGTTTGACCCGCAAAAGCCGATGCCTTCCCTGCCCTTTGTAAAGGAGCCGGTGCCCTGGGAGCCCATGGGCTACTATTATGACCCCCAGGCCCGGCCGGGGCTCCACCCCTATCACGAGGCGGGGGTGTACTATTTGCAGGAGGCCAGCGCCATGTCCGCCGTGGCCCTCCTGGACCCCCAGCCGGGAGAGACCGTCTGCGACCTCTGCGCCGCCCCCGGGGGAAAGAGCACCCAGATCGCCGGACGGATGAAGGGCCAGGGCCTTCTTCTTTGCAATGAATATAGCCCCGCCCGGGCGAAGATCCTCTCCCGGAACATCGAGCGCATGGGGGTGGCCAACGCCATTGTCACCAACGAGAAAACCGGGAATCTGGCCCAGCGGCTGCCGGGCTTTTTTGACCGGGTGCTGGTAGATGCCCCCTGCTCCGGAGAGGGCATGTTCCGGAAAGAGGAGGCCGCCGTGACGGACTGGAGCCAGGAGACCGTAGAGATGTGCGCTGCCCGGCAGGCGGAGATTTTAGACAACGCCGCGGTGCTTCTGAAGCCCGGCGGGAGACTGGTGTATTCCACCTGTACCTTCGCCCCGGAGGAAGACGAGCAGGCCGTGGCAGCCTTTCTGGAGCGGCACCCGGAGTTTGTGCCGGAGGAGGTAGAGGCCCCCTGGTTCACCCCCGGCCCCCAGGGAAGCTACCGGATGTGGCCCCACCGGCTTTTGGGGGAGGGACACTTTGGGGCGGTGCTGCGTAAGCTGGAAGGGGAAGAACCGGAAATTCCGCCGGAAAAAGCGGCGGCCCTGCCCAAGGCCTGGGACAGCTTTGCCCGGGAAGTGGGCGTCCGGCTGCCGGAAGGGATTCCCTTGACCTTTGGTAAGCATCTCTATTGGGCCCCTCCGGGCACCCCGGCCCTCCGGGGGCTGCGGGTACTGCGGGCGGGCCTGGAGCTGGGAGAGCTTAAAAAGGACCGGCTGGAACCGGCCCACGCCCTGGCCCTGTGGGGGCGGGACTTTGCAAACATCCTGCCCCTGAGCGCCCAGGGCCCGGAAATCGAAAAGTACCTCCACGGGGAGGTTTTGCCCGGTTCCTTCCGGGGCTGGTGCCTGGTCACCGTGGACGGCTACAGCATCGGCTGGGGAAAAGGGGACGGAAATCAGGTCAAAAACCACTATCCCAAGGGCCTTCGCCGGTGATTTGGGGGAAACTCTGATAATCTCCCTTTACAAAATCTCTGTTTCATGATAGAATACTCTGGAATTTTAATGTTCTATCCCCGAATCTATCACAAGGAGAGGATCGTTCCTTGGCCAGATATGAAATAAACGGCGGCAGCCCCCTGGAGGGGACCGTCACCATCAGCGGTGCCAAAAACGCGGCAGTGGCCATTCTGCCCGCGGCACTGCTGGTCAGCGGAAAATGCCGCGTTGAAAACGTACCTGATATATCCGATGTCCGCATCCTTCTGGATATTCTGGAGGGTATGGGCGCAAAGCTTGAATACCCCGAGCCCCATGTGGTAGAGCTGGACTGTACCGATGTCCAGTGCGCCGCCCCGGATGCGGACCTGGTCCGCAAAATGCGGGCCAGCTACTATCTGATGGGGGCCCTGCTTGGCCGGTTTGGGAAAGCCCATGTGGCCCTGCCCGGAGGCTGCAACTTCGCCTCCCGTCCCATTGACCAGCACATGAAGGGCTTCTTCGCCCTGGGTGCCGAGGTGGATGAACGGGAAGACTACATTGCCCTGCAGCCCGGAGAGGAAGGCCTCCACGGAGCCAGAATTTCCCTGGACATGGCCAGCGTCGGGGCCACGGTAAACATTATGCTGGCGGCCACCCTGCTTCCCGGCCAGACCATTATTGAAAACGCCGCCAAAGAGCCCCACATCGTGGACCTTGCCAACTTCTTAAACACCATGGGTGCCCGGATCACCGGCGCCGGTACGGATACGGTAAAGATCAAGGGTGTCAACACCTTAAAGGGCGGCACCTACGCCATCATCCCGGACCAGATCGAGGCCGGGACCTATATGGCCGCCGTCACCGCCACCGGGGGCAACATTCTGGTTCAGAATGTGATCCCCAAGCATATGGAGTGCATCACCAGCAAGCTGGAGGAAATGGGTGCCAAGATCATCGTCTTTGACGATGCCATCCGGGTCATCCGGAACGGCCCCCTGCGGCAGACCACCGTAAAGACCCGGCCCTACCCCGGCTTCCCCACGGATATGCAGGCCCAGGTCTGCGTGTGCATGTCCCTGGCCAGGGGCACCAGCCGCCTGACCGAAAGCGTTTACGAGACCCGGTTCTTCGGCTACTGCGAGGAGCTGGAGCACATGGGTGCCAACATCCGCATTGACGGAAAGACCGCCACCGTCGGAGGCGTTGAGACCCTCCACGGGGCCAGGGTCTTTGCCCATGACCTGCGGGCCGGTGCGGCGCTGGTCATTGCGGGCCTCAGCGCCCAGGGCCACACCCAGGTGGAGAACATCCACTTTGTGGAGCGGGGCTATGAAGACCTGATTGGAAAGCTGACCGCCCTGGGGGCCCAAATTCGTCGCGTAGAAGACTGATTTTTATTGGCGGCCCGGTTTTTTCCGGGCCGCCTTTTGTGTAAAGGAGGCAGTTTTATGGCTACTATGGAGCAGCAGGTGGAAACCATTGTGGATACCATTCTGGAGGATTACCGCAACGGCCGCAGCATTGACCGCATGAGTCCCTTTGCCCACCCGGACAAGGCCGTGGTCATCGACATGATTGAAAAGCTCATGCGCATCGTCTATCCCGGATTCAGCCGGGACCGGAATTACCGCATGTACAACGCCCATCACAACCTCTCCATGCTCATTGAAGACGTGATGTACAATCTGGTAAAGCAGCTGACGGCGGTCTACCACCAGGACCTGGGGGAGCAGGAAGCCCAGGAAAAAGCCCAACAGGTGAGTCTGGAATTCTTCCGGGCCATCCCGGCCCTTCGGGCGGTGATCCAGACCGACGTGGAGGCCTTTTACGACGGCGACCCGGCGGCCTACAGCACCGACGAGATCGTCTACTGCTACCCCGGCATTTTTGCCATCACGGTCTACCGGCTTGCCCATGTGCTCTACGGCCAGGGGGTACCACTGCTTCCCCGGATCATGACGGAGCACGCCCACAGCGTCACGGGCATCGACATCAACCCCGGGGCCACCATCGGCAAATACTTCTTCATTGACCACGGCACCGGCATCGTCATCGGGGAGACCACGGTCATCGGGGACCATGTGAAAATCTACCAGGGCGTGACCCTGGGTGCCCTCACCACCCGGGGGGGCCAGAGCCTCCGGGGCAAACGGCGGCACCCCACCATTGAGGACAACGTGACCATTTACGCCGGTGCTTCCATCTTAGGCGGCGAGACCGTCATCGGCCGGGACAGCGTCATCGGCTCCAACGTCTTTATTACCAGCTCCATCCCCCCCTGCACCACCGTCAGCGTCAAAAGCCAGGAGCTGCAGATCCGCCAGCGGGGCGGCTGCTGCCCGGAACCCTTCTGGCCCGGCTCCAAGGAGAACCAGTGAAAAAAGTTTTTGGAGACCACAAAAAAGAATTGCATTCTGATTGCATCCGTGTTATATTAAAACACACTTTGAATACTGCTATGGATCTGCCTGCGGCTTTGGGCCGCCAGGGGAATGGGGTGCAAAGCCCCGCGAGTCGGTCACTGTGAAGCCCGCTTGGGATAAGTCAGGATACCTTGCAGACCCATTGTCTCCGCCGGAACTGGAGTCAGAAATCAGGAGCTTTCTAGGGCTTTTTTGCATAAGCCTCTATTGTACGCCCCTTTTGCCTGCCACGATTTCGTCGGCAGGCATTTCTTTTCCCCCGGCTGGGGCTTCGGCGTATTCAATTCCCGATGGGATTGAAAATAAAAACAGAATAAGAGGAATATTTATGCAAACAGCGAAGCGTATCCTGTCTCTGGTGCTGGCCATGGTGCTGGTGCTGGCACTGGCGGCCTGCGGTCAGGCATCCACGGCCACCACCGCCGCCCCGGAAACCACCGCCGCCACCGAGACCACCGTAGAAACCACCGCCGCCGCCACCGAAGTTGCCACCGAGGCCGCCACCGAGAGCGCAAAGCGCACGGTCTATCCCCTGACCATTCAGACCTACAACTACTCCAAGGAGCCTGTGGAATACACCTTCGAGAAAGCCCCCGAGCGGGTATGGGCGCAGAGCCAGGACAACATCGAAATCCTGCTGGCTCTGGGTCTGGCGGACAAGATCGTAGGTGCCTACGGCCTGGACGGCGATGTCCGGGAGGACCTGAAGACCGACTTTGAAACCATCAACTACTACGACAAAATGCCCAGCAAGGAAGAGATCATCGCTCTGAATCCGGACTTCATCACCGGCTGGTACTCCACCTTCTCCGACAAGCGTCTGGGCGACGTGGACTTCTGGCACCAGCGGAACGTGGGCACCTACATGTCCCTGAACAGCGCCTGCCGGGGCAAGGCCGCCGAGAATCCCCAGACCGTTGAACACGAATATCAGGATATTCTGACCCTGGGCGAGATTTTTGACGTGCAGGACAAAGCCGAGGCCATTGTCAACGACATGAAGGCCCAGGTCCAGCAGATCGATGATTACCTGGCCGACAAGACCCGGCTGACCGCCGCCGTTCTGGAAGATGAGGGCGGCACCTACCGTGTATACGGCGAGGACGTCCTGGGCGGCAACGTTGCCATCCACGGCGGTGCGGAGCTGGCTGTGGGCAAGCACGGCGAAAACGGCAATATCAGTGCCGAAGACCTGGTGCTGGCCAATCCCGATGCCATCTTCATGGTCTGGTATGACGGCTACTCCGTCGGTGATGTGGACTACGCCGGTGACCATGTGGTAAAGCTCATCACCGAGAATCCCGCCTTCGCCAGCCTGGATGCCGTAAAGAACAACAGAGTGTTCGCCATCAACCTGTCCGGCATCTATTGCAGCGGCATGCGGACCATTGACGGCATTCTGGATGTAGCAACCAATCTGTATCCCGAGCTGTATCAGTAATACACAGGTAAAAACATTTGTCTCTGGGTATCGGCAAATCGATACCCAGAGATTGCTATAGGAAGAGCATATGGATTTAAAAAACGGTATTTTTCACGGAAAGCCCCTGTATATTCTGGCGATCATCCTTTTGATTGCCGTACTGTTCCTGTCGCTGTGCTGGGCCGTGACCATGGGCGCGGCAAACCTGTCGGTCCGGGATGTTTACAGCGTGATCCTCTTTAAAACCCTGAAGATCGGCGACCCGGAGCTTTACGGCAGCGGCAGTCTCAGCGATATTGTCTGGTTTATCCGGCTGCCCCGGCTGGTGCTGGCCATTTGCGTCGGGGCCGCTCTGGCGGTGTCCGGCGTGGTCATGCAAGCCATCGTCAAAAATCCCCTGGCTGACCCTTATATTCTGGGCGTTTCCTCCGGTGCCTCCCTGGGTGCGACCCTTGCGATTTTGCTGGGGGTGGGCACAGTCTTCGGCGGAAACTATGTCGGTGTCATGGCCTTTCTGGGTGCCCTTGCCGCCTCCTGGGGGGTGCTGTTTCTGGCAAACATCGGCGGCCGCGCCACCTCTGTAAAGCTGATTCTGGCGGGAACCGCCCTGTCCTCCATCTGCTCGGCGGTATCCAGCTTTATCCTCTATGTGATCAACAACAGCAGCAACGCCATTGCCGCCGTCGGCCGCTGGACCATGGGCAGCCTGGCCGCCGCCAGCTGGGATACAAATCCCACCATGCTGGCAGTGACGCTGGCCTGTGTCGCTTTCTTCATGACCCAGCACCGGACCTTGAATCTGATGCTGGTAGGCGACGAGTCCGCCGTGACCCTGGGCACCGATCTGCACCGCTGGCGCATTCTCTATCTGGTGGTGTCTTCGCTGCTTGTGGGCTTTTCCGTGTACAATGCGGGTATCATCGGTTTTGTAGGCCTGGTGATCCCCCACATCGTTCGGATGCTGTTTGGAACGGACCATAAAAAAACAGTGCCGATTTCGGCTCTGCTGGGGGCCGTCTTTCTTCTGTGGGCGGACGTGGCCTGCCGCACGCTGCTGGACCGGACGGAGCTGCCCATCGGCATTCTGACCTCGATGATCGGCGCGCCCTGCTTTATCTATCTGATGGCCCGGAGCCGTTACGGATTTGGAGGTGGCGAAGGATGAAGCTGGAAGCAAAAGACATTGAAGCAGTACTGGGCGGAACCCCCATCCTCCGGGGTGTTTCCCTGGAAGTGGACCACAACGATTTTGTGGGCATCATCGGCCCCAACGGCAGCGGCAAAAGCACCCTGCTCAAGTGCATCTACCGGGTGCTGAAACCCCAGGCCGGCATCGTGCGGCTGGACGGCACGGATATCCGGGAGCTCTCCTATAAAAAAAGCGCCCAGACCATTGCGGTCCTGGCCCAGCACAATTACTACAATTTTGAATTTTCCGTCCAGGATGTGGTGCTCATGGGCCGTTCCCCCCATAAGCGGACCATGGAGCGGGACAACTCCCAGGACTATGCCATTGTGGCCCAGGCGCTGGAGACCGTAGGCATGGCCGACATGGCAAAACGGAGCTTTTCCACCCTCTCCGGCGGCGAGCAGCAGCGGGTGATTTTGGCCCGGGCCCTGGCCCAGCAGACTCCCTGCCTGATTCTGGACGAGCCCACCAACCACTTGGACATCAAATATCAGCTGCAATTGCTGGACATCGTCAAGGGGCTGAGCCGCACGGTGATCTCCGCCATTCACGATCTGAACATTGCCGCCATGTACTGCACCTGGCTCGTGGTCATGAAGGACGGGAAAGTCATCACCAAGGGCACCCCCCGGCAGGTCCTGACCCCGGAGCTCATCCGGCAGGTTTATGAGGTGGAGGCCACGGTGTCCACCGATGCCCAGGGCATCCTGCGCATTCTCTACTATCCCAAAACACAGGAGGAACCCAAATGAAAATCGCCATGCTGAACTGTCTGAAAGCCAACCGCGTCTGCACCGGGGCCGGGTGCCTGAAGGCCTTCAACGGCAAAACCCGGCACTTTGCGGACTACGAAGAACCCCTGGAGCTGGTGGCCATGGCCCGCTGCAACGGCTGCGAGGCGGGCATCGACGCCGGGTTCCAGGAAAAGCTGGACCGCATCATCTCCGAAGGCACCAAAATCTGCCACCTGGGCGTCTGCACCGTCACCCACGACACCGGCAAAGAATGCCCCACCATCACCCAGGCCGCCCGGTACCTGGAATCCAAGGGCGTGGCAGTCGTCAGAGGAACACACTGAAAAAATTGACAATTTTTTTCAGTTTACAGTTTACAGTTGACAATGCTAATCAAGAGTTGAAAACCTTAAAAACCATGGCAGCTGCAATGTTAGCGAACACGTGGAACAAAAGT
>CAKTNS010000007.1 GCA_934589225.1 uncultured Oscillospiraceae bacterium | reverse complement strand
GCCTCTGTAGCTCAGTAGGTAGAGCAGCGGACTGAAAATCCGCGTGTCGTTGGTTCGATTCCGACCGGAGGCACCATATTACCTGAGTCCACTCGGGTAATAGATGCGGGTGTAGCTCATCCGGTAGAGCGCCACCTTGCCAAGGTGGAGGTAGCGAGTTCGAGCCTCGTCACCCGCTCCAATTTCATATGGTACCGTGGCCAAGTGGTAAGGCAAAGGTCTGCAAAACCTTCATTCCCCAGTTCAAATCTGGGCGGTACCTCCAAACTCCCGAATGCGTAGGCGTTCGGGAGTTCTTTTTTGTCCTGATTATGAGCAGTGTTTATTTTTAGTGTCATTTCGCAACGATACGACAAAAATTATTGCGTAAGCGTGCCTTTGTGCCGTTCAAAAAGTTCGTGGAATGGTCATAGAAGGGATGCCCGTGCACTCCGAAGATAAGGACAGGATTCGAAAATATCTGATGAATCCCGGCAGTCTGGAAAAAATAGTCGGTTCTCTGCTGGAAAAGCACACTGTACCGATTCAGCAAGATTAATGTTCTGCATCCCCTTCGAGAAGGCAACGGCAGAACGCAACGGCCGTTTATTGAGTATCTGGCCTCTGCCGCAGGGTACCGAGTGGATTTTTCACAGGTCAGCCCGGAGGAAATGCTGATTGTCAACGCCGATTCCTTTGCCTGCGAGTAAGTATTAATCGAATGATTGAGCGTCTTACGACACCAATCTTAGAAGCCGAGCAGAAAGATCATATCCGGTGTTTTCTTTGGTAAAAAGGGGGAACTGCTGACATTGCTCAGGGAGAAAACGAAATGATTTATTGTGATTGCGAATAAATATTTGGTGCTCGTATCCGTGAGATCAAAAGTGGACGGCACTTACATGTTACTTCGTGCGGTGAAAAACCTTCACGAAGTTTTTTGCTTATATAATCTCTCTATATCTCAAAAACGTGGTGATTAACTACCATTTTAAAGGCAACAACCTCCGTGGTATTATATCTGAACTTAGAACATCTGTTTGGGTATATGCAAAGTAGTGTCAAATAGTGTTACATAGTATCGCTTAATAGATTACCTTATAGATAATCTTGTACCATGTCAGGTTATCTATGATAAAACGGAGGTAAATTTTATGCAGCGACGAGAGAAATGTACAGGAACGGTTATCAAAACAGAAACTGGCTACAAGGGGAAAATAGATATTGGCTGCGGGGCCGTTGGTAAGAGAAAATTCAAGTACTCTCTGGTAAAACCGAAGTGGTGGAATTATATACCGCTATATGAAATCGGAGAGAATGGATATTTCAGGCTCAGCAAAGGGCCGTCGCGCCGAGCTGGAAAATAAGATTCACGTACGGTATACCTTTCCAGGATTGAGGTTGATTGAATCTCTGTTTTATGATATTCTATTGTAGAAAGGATGTGAAATTATGGCAAGTGACTTTAGTAATGAACAGTTTGCAAGCGAAGAAGACGCCATGACAGCAGCGGAGGAGGCCATTCACTTCGTTGCAGAAGCGGTCCAACAAGATGAAAGTGGGACACATATCACAAGCATCAAAAGATTGAAAGATGTGAGACTTGTATACAAGCTTCTGAAGTACATTACTTCCGGGAAGCAGGTTCAGATTTTTTATGAACTGAACAAGCCATATACATCTATGGCCTACATCTCTATTCTCGGCAAAGAGCTTCGGTTTCATCATCCGGAGTGGTTTGTGTTGTGCTCCAACATCGCTTCGAATGTGGAAATCTATGTGCGTACGGACGGCTGTACACAGGTGAATTTCACATTTAATGGTTTTACAAACAAAATAGATTGATTGGAGGTGACGACGCTATGAATAGTTATGATATTGTGGAGTCCGTAACGGACGAGGCGACGAAGCAATTTCTTGGTATGCGAGAGATCCCTGCAAGAAAAGAATTTTTGAAAAATGTTTGCGAGGATATTGATGCGTTGATCGCCCAGGCAGAGGCGAAAAGCTTTTCCGTGGACATTGACGAGTCTACAATGGATATTATTCTATGTGTAACATGCCCGGAGGTGATTGCAGAAGAGCGAGATCATCCGCTTCATCAAGTCCTGGTGAATACGAAGTCATTTGTGGTGAGGAAATCGCGGGACGTTGAGGATGGAATTGAGTTCCAATTCCGTGTGCAGGGAATTTGGGGAGTAAAACTGTAAGGGGGTGTTCCATGAACGACAACCGCAGAAAAAACTTGAAGCGTGCGTTGTCTATGCTGGAATCCGCAAACCAGATTATCAGTCAGGCAGCAGATCAGGAACAGGATAGTCTGGACAATCTTCCGGAGAGCTTGCAGAGTAGCGAGCGATACGAGAAGATGGAGGATGCGGTATCGCTGTTGGAATCTGCGATAGAAGATATCGACAGTGCGTCGGATAAGCTCCGGGACGCAACAGGATAATAAGAAGAGGAAAGTATATGGAAGTTGTAATACTAATGCTGATGGGGCTGGCTTGGATTCTGCTGTACATCGGAAAAGGAGCCAGATGGCTTTTTGAATCCCATAAAGAGGGAGTCTACAATCTGACTGCAAAGGATATTGTTGCGACAGATGATGAAGTGTTCGCCGTGACACGAATGCTCCAAAGCCCACAGAACCGCAGGGGCGGGTTTGCGGAAATACAGGATGTTCTTGATGATATCTTCGGAGATGAATGGTATTATTGGACAGGACTGAGCGGCACAGCATGGGATAAGCTGCCTGGTGAGGCAACTGATCAGCCATACAGAGAGTTCAAAAATGTGTGCTTTCATCTACTTCTTGCGAAAACCGGTAAGGTATATAAGGGGAACGGTGGTCGAGTGGCAACCTGCCCTAAATTCAGCTATTTTTCAGAGGAGGAATCCATGAAATTCTTCAAGAAGATATCCTTCGCTATTGAAAAAATGCTCATTGAGAAGCACCCGGACCATGCCTACGACCTAGAAATGATGACGAAAAAGGAATACTACAGGTACGGAACAAAAACTTATATAGCACTGCGCTTTTATGTGAACTCTTGCAGCGGCGCATCCAATTGGAAAAGGTTGGAACCGTAAATGTCCAATTCATTTCATATTTAGGCTGCCGGAAATATTTACATGTTGACACTTATTTCGTTTTGTGCTATTTTTAGAACAAAAGTTCGTCAAGCGGTAACAAATAGAAGGGGCTGGTAATATGCAAAGATTGTCCATGCTAAAATTCAAGAGGATGTTCGAGGACGCATATTCGGTTGAATACTCGTTTTCTATTTTTAATGCTCCCGTATTCCAAATGCAATTTTCAGGAGGTATGACGCATGTACAATCAGAAGTTAAAAGAGCAGTTTGTATCCGCATATTCAAATAGTGAATCAAAGCGAAAATCGTTATATAATATATTTGAGTCCCTTGCGAAATACGAGGAAAAGTTATCAAAAGACTTTTGCCAGATGAGCGAAGAAGATCTTGGTTATGTGCTTCAGGAGCTTATGGGATACCGTTCGAGAAGCAAAAGTACCAGAGGTTCGTCGCTTCGTGCCTACGCCAGATGGTGCTACGAGAATCATGTTCCCGGGGCGACAAGGGCAATGGAGTCTGTTGATTTCAATCGTGTTGGCCTGGATAAAATGCGCCGCCAATCTGTTGCAAGCCCACAGCACCTGCAAAGATATCTGGATAGCGTTTTTGAAAAGGAATCTGAGGAAACTGTGGATGTCGTGTATCGCTGCTTCTTTTGGCTTGCCTATATGGGAATCATGAAAGAGGAAGAAGCTTTGTCCATCGATATCTCAGACGTTGATTTCGAGGACATGGCGATCCATTTCAATGGAAAGGACTATCCGTTCTATAGAGAAGCGATCCTGCCCATCAAAAAATGTGCAACGCTGGAATCATTCCGTTATTTGCACCCGAATTATGAGCCGGTCATTCGGGAACGTGCTCCGGGAACGAAGCTCTTGCGTGGATTTAAGGATGTTCCATCTATCCATGCGTTCCGTAATACAATATGCAGGAAGGAACGGGAGCGAAAGTTCTGTACAGCTGCAATGAAGGACGATAAGTCGCTGGACTTGTCGCTCTCCTTTGATAGAGTGTGGCTTTCCGGAAGATTCTTTGTCATGTTGGAAAATGAGCGCTCCGGTATGAGCGTAGATTTTACCTACTTGGCGGAAGAGTTTATGGAGGGAAGGGAATATGACCTTTCTCACTCGAGGAATTTGATTGGCGCAAAAAAAAGGCAGGTCGCCAGCGATTATCTGCGGGATTATAAGCAGTGGAAACTAGCGTACCCTGTGTGATCTGTTCCATGTTGGAATTCAGGACTGATTGCTTTCGCCTTACTGGTATGTGAATTTGCAGCCCTTTATAGAGAGCTTATAATGAAATACATCTTTGGGGCTGTCTCACTAAAAGGCATCCTCATCTTTTACACCTAAACCGGAGGCGCAAAAACAACTGTCCCGCTTCGAATCCGAAGCGGGACGTTTTGGTCATTTGCAGCAGTTGTTTTCCTGGGGGCACTTGGTTTTGCAGTCGCAGCCTTTGGGGGTGAACTGGGCGGCGGGGAAGGGGATGCGGCTGAAAAGTTCGCAGGGGTCTTCGGCGCAGCCCGGGGAGTCGCAGCATTCCTTGGTGGGGATGCTGTAGTCCATAACGGGGACGATCAGTTGGGCGTCCCGTTCCAATCGGACGATGGAAAACTGGCCCAGGGTCACATAGAGCTTTCGCCGGTCGGGCTGGAGCACCAGATCCTCGTCAAACTGGTTTTTCACCCACTCCGGCAGCTGCACCGGGCAGCTCTCCCGGGGAAGGCAGTCGCAGACGTCCCGTACCCGGGAGCTGAGGACCATGGGGTCCAGGGCCTCCACAACGGCTGTGGGGCTGTTGGCAAGGCCGTCGGTCCGGCGGTCGCTGCGGTAGATGTGGGCCCGGCTCTCCTCGCCGCAGAGCACCACCCGCTTGGTAAAGACGGCAAGGCCGCACAGGGCCGCCGGGCGGCTGGTGCCGATCACGGTATCCGCCAGCACCCGATAGAAAAAGGTGATGTCGATGCAGTAATGGCTGCGGTCAAAGGTCACGGGGCTGACGTCTATGTAGGTGCTCAGCAGCTCCGCGCACCGGACTCTCGTCCCGGCGGAGCCCTCCAGGGTCCGCTGGGAGCTGGCGGTGAGATAGACGGGCAGGTCCTCAATGCAGTCCTTGTCCCGGCAGGAGTCGGTGATTTTGCGGGTGTGAATGGACATTGCCTGCCGCAGGTCGTTGGGACTGCAGCGCAGGGTGTCGGTACATTGATCAGCCATGGAATTACCTCCTGATAAAAGCGAATGAAGCTTGCGCTTATAGGCCATTTTATGCAGGAGGTAAGAAATGTGCGCTTATTTGCAGGAGAAGCGGTAAACGGTTTCGCTTTTGTAGACGGTATTGGCCTTGGTAACGGGCTGGTCCCAATCAGGATGGTGGAGGCAGTCGGGATAGAACTGGGTCTCCAGGGCCATGCCGCTGTTGCGGCCGTAGTGTACCCCGTCTTTTCCCTGGTCATTCAGGTAGTTGCCGGAGTAAAACTGAATGCCGGGGCAGTCGGTATAGACGCAGAGGCACCGGCCGGAGGCGGGGTCTGTCAGGGTGGCGCAGGGATTGCAGAAAACCTCCCAGTTGTGGTCATAGCCTCCCTGAAGCTTCAGTGCATCGTAATCCGCATCAATATCCTGGGAAATGGGCTTGGGCACCCGGAAATCCATGGGGCTGCCGGATACGTCCCGCAGCTCCCCTGTGGGGATGTTCTGGGCATCGTCCGGGCAGAAGTGCCGGGCGGGCATGGAGAGCACCTGCTGGACCGCCCGGTCCGGGTGCTGGTGACCTGCCAGGTTAAAATAGCTGTGGTTGGTCATATTAAAAACCGTATCCTGGTCGGCCTTGGCCCAGTAGCGGACGTGGAGGCCGCCCTGGCCGTCCAGGGCGTAGGTGACCCGGATATGGGCATCTCCGGGGAAGCCCTGGTCCATGTTGGGGCTGTGGACGGAGAAGGTCACCTCGGAGGCAGCCTCTTTTTCCAGGGTCCACAGTCGGTTCTTAAAGAAGTCCGGGCCGGAGTGGAGATTGTTGTTGTTTTCGTTGGGGGTCAGGGAAACACGCTTGTTCCCCAGGGTAAATTCCGCGTCCCGCAGACGGTTGGCATTCCGGCCCACGGTGGCACCCAGAAAGCTGCCGGAGGAAACATAGCTGTTGGGGTCATCAAAACCCAAAACTACGTCAGCAAGGTTCCCTTGGGCATCCGGCACCAACAATGACACCAGGGTGGCGCCCAGATCGGTGACCGTGGCGGTGATGCCGCCGTTTTCGATGGTGTAGAGACTGGCTTCCTCACCGCTGTGCAGATTGCCGAATTTCTTTTTCATCGGAAAAGCATCCTTTCGTTTTCTGTTTGAAACAGCCTAAGTTATGTTAAGACCATACGGCCTTATTGTACTATATTCCGCCGGGAATTACAATGCCTTATTTTATAGGCCGGGGGAAATCCCGAACTTTCGTTCTGAATTTTGGGAAAATGGCGGCCTTGGGACTTTCAAATCTTTTTCTCTAAAAAGCATGGAAAGACCCTGACCACAACATTTAGTGGTGGAAGCTTGACAAAAACACAATATGTAGTATAATGGGGCGGCGAAGAGAAAAATCCCCAGAGAAGGAGCGTTGTCATGAAGATCATTAAGCGCAACGGCACCGAGGCCGTTTTTGACATTGAGAAAATCAGCATGGCCGTGACCAAGGCCAACAGTGCTGTAGAAGAAAAAGTCCGGATGACCCCCATGCAGATCAAGCGCATTGCCGAGAGCGTCAGTGTCTCTTGCGAGCAAATGGGCCGCAGCCCCTCCGTTGAGGAGATCCAGGACCTGGTAGAAAAGGCCATTATGGCCCACGGCGCTTTTGAAGTGGCCAAGGAATACATTACCTACCGCTATATCCGCAACCTGGCCCGGCAGTCCAACACCACCGACGACCGGATCCTGAGCTTGATCGAATGCAATAACGAAGAGGTCAAGCAGGAGAACGCCAATAAAAACCCCACCATTAATGCGGTCCAGCGGGACTATATGGCCGGTGAAGTGTCCAAGGACATCACCTCCCGCATTTTGCTGCCCCGGGAGATCGTGGCGGCCCACGAGGCGGGCATTATCCACTTCCACGACTCCGATTACTACGCCCAGCATATGCACAACTGCGACCTGGTGAACCTGGAGGACATGCTGCAAAACGGCACCGTGATCTCCGGCACCCTGATCGAGAAGCCCCATTCCTTCTCCACCGCCTGCAACATCGCCACCCAGATCATTGCCCAGGTGGCCTCCAACCAGTATGGCGGCCAGTCCATTTCCCTGACCCATCTGGCCCCCTTTGTCCAGATTTCCCGGGAAAAGATCCGCCGCAGCGTGGAAAAGGAGATGCAGGAGTTTGGTGTTTCCCCCAGTGAAGAGGCCGTTACCAAGGTGGTCGAGGACCGGCTCCGGGATGAGGTCCGCCGGGGCGTTCAGACCATCCAGTATCAGGTGGTGACCCTCATGACCACCAACGGTCAGGCCCCCTTCATCACCGTCTTCATGTACCTGGGCGAGGCCCGGAACGAGCAGGAGAAAAAGGACCTGGCCATGATCATCGAGGAGACCCTGCGCCAGCGCTACGAGGGTGTCAAGAACGAGAAGGGCATCTGGATCACCCCTGCCTTCCCCAAGCTGATCTATGTGCTGGAAGAGGAAAACGTCCGGGAGGGCACCCCCTATTGGTACCTGACCCGTCTGGCCGCCGAGTGTACCGCCAAGCGGATGGTTCCTGACTACATCAGCGAAAAGAAAATGCTGGAGCTGAAGGTGGACAAGAACGGCGAGGGCCACTGCTACACCTGCATGGGCTGCCGGTCCTTCCTGACCCCCTATGTGGATGAAAACGGCAAGCCCAAGTACTATGGCCGCTTCAACCAGGGCGTGGTGACCCTGAACCTGGTGGACGTGGCTCTGTCCTCCGGCCGGGATATGGACAAGTTCTGGAAGATTTTTGACGAGCGTCTGGATTTGTGCTACCGGGCCCTTATGTGCCGGCACAACCGTTTGAAGGGCACCCTGTCTGACGCGGCCCCTATTTTGTGGCAGTATGGCGCTTTGGCCAGACTGCAAAAGGGAGAGCCCATTGACAAGCTGCTCTACGGCGGCTATTCAACCATTTCCCTGGGCTATGCGGGCCTTTATGAGTGCGTCAAGTATATGACCGGCAAGTCCCACACCGACGAGGCCGCCAAGCCCTTTGCCCTGCAGGTCATGCAGTATATGAACGATGCCTGCAAGCGCTGGAAGGCTCAGGAGAACATGGATTTCTCCCTCTACGGCACCCCCCTGGAATCCACCACCTATAAGTTTGCCAAGTGCCTGCAGCAGCGCTTCGGCATCATCCCCGGCATTACGGACAAGAGCTATATTACAAACTCCTACCATGTCCATGTGTCCGAGCCCATCGATGCCTTTACCAAGCTGCGCTTTGAGGCGGAGTTCCAGCAGCTCTCCCCCGGCGGGGCCATCAGCTATGTGGAAGTGCCCAACATGCAGAACAACATTGACGCGGTATTGCAGGTCATGCAGTTCATCTACGACAACATCATGTATGCCGAGCTGAACACCAAGTCCGATTACTGCCAGGTCTGCGGCTACGACGGAGAAATCGAGATTCAGGAAGATGACCACAAGCTGGTCTGGGTCTGCCCCCAGTGCGGCAACCGGGACCAGAGCAAAATGAACGTGGCCAGGCGCACCTGCGGCTACATCGGCACCCAGTTCTGGAACCAGGGCCGAACCCAGGAGATCAAAGACCGGGTGCTGCACCTGTAAGAAAACACCAAGAATCACACCGCCCTTTCAGGCTCCATGGACCTGAAAGGGCGGCTTTTTTAAAATCGCAAGAAAACATCCCCTCTGCGGTGAAACGCAGAGGGGAAAAATCATTTGTAAATATCCTCTAAGTAGCTGGAGAGGGCCACCGGTTCTTTGGAGATCAGCTCGCCGGTGGTTTTGTCGTATTTGCTCATGTAGGTTTTCACATGGCGGCCGCCTACGGAATAGGTCATTTCAATGTCGTAATTCCGGGTCTCGGTGCCCAGGATGGAGACTTTGACCAGATCGTCGGTTTCTTCTGCCAGGATTTTTACCGGCATGGGGGTGTCATTGCGAAGCTTCAAATCCGTAAAGCCCCAGTTCACCGTGGCGTCCATGCCCAGGGGGATGTAGCTGACCGGAAACCCGTGGTTGACCCGTTCCAGAACCGTCAGCTCCGCGTAGACACTGGCCAGATACAGCGTGGAGCTGACCTGGCAGATGCCGCCGCCGGGGGAATCCACCAGGGTGGTGCCGGAGTAGGCCGGGGCCGGGAGCCAGCCCTTGTCTTTGGTGCGCTCACCCAGGGTTTCGTTATAGGAAAATTCCTGGCCGGGCTGCAGCACCAGGCCGTTCAGCATTTCGCAGGCCTTTTTCAGGTTGCTGTTCCGGTTTTCGTTGTTGCTGTGAGGGGTCTCGCAGTGGCCAAGGGTATCCTGGAACCAGGCGTCCTCGTCGGAGATTTCCGGCTGGGTGCTTTCCAGGGGAAGCTCCAGACGCTGGCCGTAGGGCAGGTTGTCATACTGGGCCTTGGCGGCATCCAGGTCAAATTCCCGGCCGTCTTCCCCGGGAATCACCTGATAGGTGCCTGTGTCCACCTGGGGCTCCTTGGGCTCCACCCGGGTCTGCTGCCAGAGGGCCTCCAGGTCCACCCCTTCCGGCTGCCGGAGGGTTACGCTGCCGTCATAGTTACAGTCCGAGAGGGTGCCGTTTTCATAGGCATCCAGCATTTGTTGGTACAACCGGTCTGTGTCGATGGTCACGGCGGGGTAGCCCCGGGTGACGGTGACGCTGTCCGGCTGGATTTCGCTGCTGTCCGCTCGGTAGAGCCCTTCCAATTGGGCCTGAAAGCTCTGAATGCTGCTTTGAAGCACCTCTTCTTTTAAGTGCAGATAGGGAAGCAGGGGCAGGTTTTTGTCCTCCCGCAGGTCCTCCCGTCCCAGGGCGTAGGCGGCGTGCACCGCCCTACCCACATCCAGGTGGGCACCGGTTTCCTTGGGGGAAAGGGTGATGGAGTCATATTCCTGCTCCCCAACACCGGAGAGGATGGAAGACAGCTCCGGGAAGGAGACCACCAGGGAATCCTGGGAGTAACGGCTGCCGTAAAAGGCGGTCAGGGCCTTTTTTGCTTCTCCCTTGCTCAAATCGCTGAGGTCCACGGCCCCTACATGGACACCCGGGGCGATTTTCCCGCCGTAGGGGTCCGCCGCCCGCAGAAAGGCGGGAATGGCAATGGCCAGCACCGCCGCTGCCCCCAGGCACAGGGCCAGAACGGTCAGCATTTTTTTAGAGGGCTTGGGGGCCTTTGCGTGGCTTGCCTTTAGGCGTTTGTTCTTTTTGGATTCGTTGGGGAGGGGCGGCTGTTCGTCTTTGGGGGGCTCCTCCGGTTTTGGCTCCTCTCCCAGCAGCTCATCGAGGGATGCCAGGAACGCGTCGTCGTCTTCTTCCAATAGGGGATTCTTTGTATCCATAGGACATTCCTCCTGCCGTTGCCGGGCTTTTTCCTGATTATACCACAGCTTGGACCAGCCTACAACCGTTTTTTACCGGCCGCACAGGCTTTGATACTTGGAAACAAAGGCCTTGGCCTGTTTCAGGCTGTCAGGCCCGGCCACCAATTTGAGCCGCAGGGTGGGCTCCTTGGCGTTGGCCAGGAAGGTCAGCCGCTGCTTGTAGCCGGGGTCGGCGCAAAAGCTGCCCACGGCGTTGAAGTCCAGATTGGTCAGCACAAAGAGCAGGTCTCCCGCTTTTTGCTTGATGTCCTTGATGCCCAGGGTCATGGCACTGGCCCGGAGCAGGGCAATATCAATCAGGTTCAGCACGCCCTTGGGGGGCTCGCCGTAGCGGTCCACGATCTCGTCCAGCAGGTCGTCCGCATCCTCCTGGGTGCGGATGGCGGCCATCCGGCGGTACAGGTCCATCCGTTCCTCGCCCCGGGCCACATATTCTTTGTCCACGTTGGCGGTGACGTTCAGGTCCGCGGTACACTCCGGTGCCTTGGGTGCTTCGCCCTTTTCTTCCAGAACCGCCTCATCCAGCAGCTTCAGGTACATGTCGTAGCCCACGGACATCATGTGGCCGGACTGCTCCGCACCCAACAGGTTGCCTGCACCCCGGATTTCCAGGTCCCGCATGGCGATTTTGAAGCCGGAGCCGAATTCGGCAAAGTCCCGAATGGCGCTCAAACGCTTTTCCGCAATTTCCGTCAGATTCTTGTCCGGACGGTAGGTAAAATAGGCGTAGGCGTGGCGGGTAGAACGGCCCACCCGGCCCCGGAGCTGATGGAGCTGACTGAGGCCAAACCGGTCGGCGTTTTCGATGATCAGGGTGTTGGCGTTGGGAATATCCAGGCCGGTTTCAATAATGGTGGTGCATACCAGCACCTGAATGTCGCCTTCGGCCATGGCGGTCATGACCTCTCCCAGGGCATCCTCGCTCATCTGCCCGTGGGCCACGCCTACGGTGAGACCGGGGATCCGTTTTTGCAGGGCACTGGCGCACTGGTCAATGGTCTCCGCCCGGTTGTGGAGGTAGAAGACCTGACCGCCCCGCTCCACTTCCCGGCGAATGGCATCGTCGATAATGGGGGTGGCGTACTCCATGACGTAGGTCTGCACCGGGTACCGGTCCGAAGGGGGCTCCTCAATGGTGGACATGTCCCGGATGCCGGACAGGGCCATATTGAGGGTCCGGGGAATGGGGGTTGCGGACAGGGTCAGCACGTCCACGCCCTTAGAAAGCTCCTTCAGCCGCTCCTTGTGGGTCACGCCGAAGCGCTGCTCTTCGTCCACCACCAGCAGGCCCAGGTCCTTAAACTGCACGGTTTTTTGCAGCAGCTTGTGGGTGCCGATGATCAGGTCCACGCTGCCGCTGCGGACATCCTGCAAGGTTTTCTGCTGCTGCTTGGGGGTCCGGAAGCGGCTGAGCACATCGATGGTCACGGGGAAGCCCCGGAACCGGGAAACGGCGGTCTGGTAGTGCTGCTGGGCCAGCACCGTGGTGGGCACCAGAATGGCCACCTGCTTGCCGTCCATAATGGCCTTCATCACCGCCCGCAGGGCCACCTCGGTTTTGCCGAAGCCCACGTCGCCGCAGAGCAGCCGGTCCATGGGAATGGGGGATTCCATATCCTTTTTAATATCCGCAATGCAGCGCAGCTGGTCGTCGGTTTCCGGGTAGGGGAAGTTGTCTTCAAATTCCCGCTGCCAGGGGGCATCGGCGGAAAAGGCGTAGCCGGACTGCCGCTTTCTGGCGGCGTAGAGCTGAATGAGCTCCCCGGCCATATCCTTGGCGGCCTTCCGGGCCTTGGCCTTGGTCTTCTGCCAGGCATCGGAGCCGATTTTGTTCAGCTTGATATTGGGGTTCTCCGCCCCGCCGCCGATATATTTGCTGACCAGGTCCAGCTGGGTGGCGGGGACAAAGAGGGTATCGGAGCCCTGATAGGCGATTTTAATATAGTCCTTCACGGCCCCGTCGATTTTCATCTGCTCCATGGCCACGAACCGGCCGATGCCGTAGTTTTCGTGGACCACCAGGTCTCCGGGGGTCAGGTCTGTAAAGGCATTGAGCTTTTGCCGGTTGGTGGCGGTTTTTTTCTGGCTCTCCCGGCGCTTGGGCTGGGCCTTGGCGATGATCTGCCCCTCGGTCAGCACCGCCAGCTTGCTCAAGGGATACTCCATGCCATAGGGCAGGGTGCCGTCAGACAGCAGAATCTGCCCGGCCTTGGGGAGGGTGTTCAGAGGAATGGCCAGAAATGCGGAGAGGTTCTTTTCCCGGAGCATCTGCTGCATCAGCTCTGCCCGGTGCCGGGTGCCGCAGAGCACCAGGGTGCCAAACTCCATTTTCTGGTAGTGGGCCATGTCCGCCACGGCGGCATCCAGATTGCCGCCGTAGCTGGGCAGCTGCTTGGCCGTCATGGGCAGCAGCTGCCGGGGGGCCGCCGCTTCCGGATAGGCGCTGCCGCCAAAGGCATCAAAGTAAACGGTCGTGTACCGGGGAAGGGTCTTGCAGAAGTCCTCCCACTGGCACACAAAGTCGCACAGCTCCCCGGCAACCAACCCGGTTTGCAGGAGGCTGTCCAGTTGGAGCCCCACCTCCTCCGTGCGGCTTCTGGCGGCCCGCTGCAAATTGCCGTGGTCGCACAAAACCCACAGGGCATCCTGGGGGGCGTAATCCGCCCCGGTGGCGGCTTCCGGATAAATGAGGGTCAGATACCGGTCCGCTGCAAGAGTGTAGACATCGTTTTGCAGCTTCTCAATGTCCTTTTCCAGGGTGGAAATCAGGGCGGTGTTCAGATTCTTCCGCCGCTTCTGCCGGGAGAGCAGGTGCTGCAGGTCTTTCAGAAGCCCCTCCGTGCCCTGGGGGTGCATCCCTGGCAGGGCCTCCCGGGTAGGCATGACCAGCATTTTTTCCAAATTGTCGGTCCGCCGCTGGGTCTGGGGGTCAAAGTAGCCCATGGTGTCCAGCTCGTCTCCAAAGAATTCAAGCCGCACGGGGGCATCTTCTCCGGGGGAATAGAGGTCCACAATGCCCCCTCGCACCGCAAACTGGCCCACGCCCTCCACCATGCCGCAGCGGCTGTAGCCGGAGGAGACCAGCCGGGCCGTCAGGGCCTCCAGGGGGTATTCCTTTCCCAGCTCCAGGGTGAAGCAGGCCTTCTCCAGCACCGCCGGGGGAATGGTCCGCTGGCTAAGGGATTCCCAGCTCATGATCTGGATGGGGGTGTGGCCGGCGGCCAATTCATAGAGCTGCCGCAGCCGCTTCTGCTCCCAGCTTCGGGAGACCACTGCCGCATCGTAAAAGGTCAGGTCCCGGCCGGGGAGGATGGGAGGCGTGAACCCTAAGAAGCATTTGAGCTCTTCCTGGGTTCTCCGGGCGGCCATATCGTCCTGACACAGCACGACAATGGGCTTCCCCAGGTCATGGGACAGCCCCGCGATCATATGGCTCCGGTTGATCTGTCCCACGCCGGTGACGGCGGCAGACTGGCGCTCTTTGAGGACTTCTAAAAGGGAGGCGTATTCCGGAATGGTTTTCAGTAGAAAAAGCAATGGCTGTTCCATGGTTCACCTCTAAAATAAAATGGGTTCGGGGATTGGCCCCAACGTACATTTCCTCCAGGGGAGTACCCTGGAGGAAATTGTTCTCTTTTTACGGATGGCTTCCGTTGTAGGCATTGGCAGCGGCGCTGACACCCTGCTCTATAATGGTCAGGGCCGCGTCGGCACCGTTTTTAAGGGATACGGACAGGGCCTTCTCCTCCTGCGAAGAGAAGGGGGAGAGCACCCAGGCCGCCAAATCAAAATCCGGGTTGGGCTTGCCGCCTACACCGATCTTGACCCGGGGGAAGTCCTGGCTGCCCAGCTCCCCAATAATGGACTTGATGCCGTTGTGTCCGCCCGCGGAACCGCTGGGCCGAACCCGAAGGCGGCCGGGCTCCAGGGAAATATCGTCAAACAAGACGATGATCCGCTGGGGCGGGATGCGGAAATAGGCGCTGAGCTGCAATACGGACCGACCGGACAGATTCATATAGGTCAGCGGCTTTAAAAGATACAGCTTCTTCCCACGGTAAGTGGTCTGGCCGTAAAGCCCCTGAAACTTGCCCTTGTCAACACTGCAGCCCAAGGCTTCTGCCAGAAGGTCCAGGCAGCGAAAACCGATGTTATGCCGGGTTTTGGCGTATTCGGCACCGGGATTTCCCAGGCCTACGATGAGCCAGCTATCGTTGCAGGGCATTAGAACAGGTCCGCAATGGAGGTGCCGCCGTGGATGTGCTCAATGGCACGGGCGAACACATGGGAAACGTCCAGGAACTTGATCTTGCCGCTGGCGGTGTTGCCGCACTGGGGAATGGTGTTCAGGAAGACCATTTCCTGGATGGGGCTGTTTTCGATGCGCTCATAGGCAGGGCCGGACAGAACGCCGTGGGTGGCGCAGGCGTAAACCGCCTTGGCACCGCCGTTTTCGGTCAGAGCCCGGGCAGCGTTGCACAGAGAACCGGCGGTATCCACCATGTCGTCAAACAGGATGCAGGTCTTGCCCCGCACATCACCGATGATGTTCATGACTTCGCAGACATTGGCCTTCTGGCGGCGCTTATCCACAATGGCCAGACCCATGTGGACCTTGGCGGCGAAGGCACGGGCGCGGCCGACGGAGCCAACATCGGGAGAGACAACGACGAAATCATCGTGGTTGTACTGCTCCTCGGGGAACTTTGCGAGGTAGTAATCAACAAAGGAAGGGTTGCCCAGCAGATGGTCCAGGGGGATGTCGAAGAAGCCCTGGATCTGGGAAGCGTGGAGGTCCATGGTCAGAACACGGTCAGCGCCGGCGGCGGTGATCATGTTGGCGACCAGCTTGGCAGAGATGGGATCGCGGCTCTTGGCCTTGCGGTCCTGACGGGCATAGCCAAAATAGGGGATAACAGCAGTGATTCTTCCGGCGGAAGCACGGCGGCAGGCGTCGCACATGACCAGCAGTTCCATCAGATGGTCGTTTACGGGCTTGCAGGTGGACTGAACCAGGAAAACGTCGGCGCCCCGAACGGTTTCCAGAAGGCTGACGGATGCCTCACCGTCGGCAAAGGTCTTTACCTCTGCCTGGCCCAGGTCAACCCCCAGATCCTTGCAGATGTTCTTGGCAAATTCCGGGTTGGAATTGCCGCAGAAAATCTTGATGTTCTCTCCGTACGTAATCATCAATGATTTACCTCGCTTATATTTCTATTTTTATCCGGTGGCCCGGACATAGTGCACCAATATTATAGCATTCCTTGGGTGGACATTTCAATAGAAGTGTTCACAAAATTCTGCCCAAAAAAACGGGAAGTCTCTTGGCTTCTTCTGTCAAACCGACAATTTTCCCGGCTCCTCGTCAGAAAGGGCGGCCTGTAGGGCAAAAAGGGGCAGGTTTACGGGGTTCATGAGACCGTATTCCATGGTGCAGTACAGAAGCCCTGCCAGGGAAAGGGCGCAGATGTCCCAGCGCCCCGCTTTGGCGCTGCGGTACAGGGCCCAGAGGCTGGCTCCCAGGTATACAAGGCTCGGCAGCACCCCCAGACAGATGGGGGCGTAGCACAACAGACTATCCACCGGGTCCCACCTAAAATCCACCGTGGCCCCCAGGAGGCTGAAGCCAAAGAGCTCAAAGCCCTGATGGCCATAGGCCAGACGCTGGGAAAACAGGGCATTGCAGAGTCTGAAAAAGCCGCTGTCCTCCCGGTAGCCCAGGCACAGCCCCAGAAAACCCAGGGCCAGAAGCAGCATCACGGCAGAAAGCACCGGGGCCATCCAGGCTGCTTTTTGAAGAGGCCTTTCCAGGACCATGGAACATCCCAATAGGAACATGGCCACCAGCACCGCAAAAAAGGCAGCCTTGGAATCCGTCAGCCGGAATAAAACGAGGCTCAGGATCAGGCAAATCCCCATGGTGGGCAGACGCTTGCCCCGGGGACAGGCCAAAAGCCCGGAAAAAATCAGCAGCATGCCCCAGAAGGCGGCGGTGTTGGGGTGGCCGAAGCCGAAGCTGTGCCGCAGGTTGCCGTTGCCCCAGACCTCTGCCCGGACGGTGACGGTGTCCTCCAGCACCCCCAGGGCCACCAACAGCAGATTCAGCGCCAGGGCACCGAGGAAGAAGCAGAAGAAAAACCGGCTGAGTTTCCGAAAGGAGATCCCTTTTGCGGAGGCTGCCAGCAGAAAGCTTGAAAGAAAGCAGCGGTTCCCGGTGACGGCTGTGCCAAGGACCAGGATGGCGGTGCTGAGTAACAGCAGCCAAAGGGCCTTCTGTTGGTGGCCGTCCCACAGGAAGAGCTTCACCAGAAGAACGCAGTAGGCCAGGGCAGAGCTGCCGTAAACCAAAAGCCGCCCCCACCGAGGCAGGGGGAAATGCCCCAGATAGACGGGGAGAATCAAAAGAAACAGGCACAGAAACCACAGCTTTTCCACGGTGCTTTCCCGGAAGAAACTGTGCATTTTTCCGGAACAACGGGAAAAAACAGAATCCATAGCAGGCCCTCCGCCACAAGAAAAAATAGACATTTTCATTCTAACAGACCCAGGGCTCAAAGTCAATCCGCACCCGGGGGGAACTTCCGGAAAAAAGCTGCATTTTTTACAGAATGTGCTTGATTTTAGAATAGGCCTTTGGTAAAATAGACAGAAGAGGAAGGCCCCCGGGCCCAACTCCCAAACCGAATTTCTGAATCAAAGGAGAGATTACCATGGGCCTGATCAAAGCTGCGCTGGCATCCGCCGGTGGTGTACTGGGCGACCAGTGGAAGGAATATTTTTATTGTGACGCGTTGCCGGAGACGGTGTTGGCGGTAAAGGGCCAAAAAAAAGTCTCCTCCCGGTCTTCCAACCGTGGAAACGACAATATTATTACCAACGGCTCCGTCATTGCCGTGGCCGACGGCCAGTGTATGCTGATCGTGGACCAGGGGAAGGTGGCGGAAATCTGCGCCGAGGCCGGTGAGTTTGTTTACGATGCCTCTACGGAGCCCAGCGTGTTCTCCGGTGCTCTGGGCCAGTCGGTGAAGGACACCTTTGCCACCATGGGCCGCCGCTTCACCTTCGGCGGCGATACGGCCAAAGATCAGAGAGTATACTATATTAATACCAAGGAGCTTTTCGGCAACAAGTACGGCACCCCCACCCCGGTGCCCTTCCGGGTGGTGGACGAGGACATCGGCTTCCGCACCACCGTGTCCATCCGCTGCTTCGGCGAATACTCCTACCGGGTGTGTGACCCCATCCTGTTCTATAAGAACGTCTGCGGCAACGTAGACGGCCAGTTCGGCCGGGATCGGCTGGATTCCATGCTCCGCTCGGAGCTCATGACCGCCTTGCAGCCTGCCTTCGGAAAGATTTCCACCATGGGCATCGGCTATACGGAACTGCCCCTGCATACCATGGATATTGCCAACGCCCTCAATGAAGTTCTGTCCGCCCAGTGGCGGCAGAAGCGGGGCATTGAAATTGTGTCCTTCGGCGTGTCCTCCGTCAGCGCTACGGAAGAGGACGAAAAGCGGCTGAAGGCCATGCAGCAGTCCGCCTTCCTGGGTGGCGGCAACGCAGCCGCAGGCAGAATGGTGGATGCCACCGCCAATGCCATGGAAGCTGCTGCCAAGAATACGGCTACGGGGCCCATGATGGCCTTTGCGGGCATGAATATGGCCGGCTCCGCCGGTACCGGCAATATGCAGGGCCTGTTCCAGCAGAACGTCGGTTCCGCCTACCAGACCCCCGCTTCCAGAGCCCCTGCAACTCCCGAGCCTGCGGCAGACACTTGGACCTGCCCCGGCTGCGGCACCAAGGCCACCGGCAACTTCTGCCCCGAGTGCGGCAGCAAGAAGCCCCAGGAGGGCTGGAAGTGCAGCTGCGGCGCCACCAATAAGGGCAAGTTCTGCACCCAGTGCGGTGCCAAGAAGCCCGCCGCCGAGCCCCTTTACCGCTGCGACAAGTGCGGCTGGGAGCCGGAGGACCCCAAGCATCCGCCCAAGTTCTGCCCCGAGTGTGGCGACCCCTTCACGGACGCAGACGCGATTTCTTAAAGAAGCGGAGACCCAAACCCCTCCGGCCCCTTTGCCGGAGGGGACGCAGAACAGATAAAAAGGGACGACAGAAAGGGGAGATCTTATGCCCGACCAGGTGATCAATTACAAATGTCCGGCCTGTACCGGACCCCTGCATTTCGGCACCCAGTCCGGAAAGCTGGAGTGCGACTACTGCGGCAGCTCCTACACCCTGGAGGAGATCGAGGCCATGCAGTCTCAAAAGACCCAGGATGCGGAAAAAGCCTTTGAGGAAGCGGAAAACCAGCCCCAGGAGCAGTGGGACCTGTCCCAGGCAGGCAGCCAATGGGGCGCGGATGAGGAAAAGCTGCGGGCATATTCCTGCCCCCAGTGCGGCGCGGAGCTGATCTGCGAGGAGACCACCGCCGCCACCTCCTGCCCTTACTGCGGCAATCCCACAGTGGTGCCCGGCCAGCTCTCCGGCAGCAAAAAACCGGATTACATCATTCCCTTTGCCAAAACCAAGGAGGATGCCTTGGCGGCGCTTAAAAAGCACTACAGCAAAAAGCCCATCCTGCCCAAGGCCTTCCAGAAGGACAGCCATTTGCAGGAGGTCAAGGGGGTATACGTGCCCTTCTGGCTGTTTGATGCCCATGTGGAGGCGGATATGCGCTTTGATGCCACCCGCTCCCACAGCCACACCACCGCCGACGAGATCATTACGGAGACCGACCACTTCCTGGTCCACCGGGCGGGCTCTCTGGATTTTGAGAAGATCCCCGTAGACGGTGCTTCCAAAATGCCGGATACCCATATGGATGCCATTGAGCCCTATGAGTATAAAGACCTGAAACCCTTCTCCTTGTCCTACCTTCCGGGGTTCTTTGCGGATAAGTATGACGTGGAGAAGGAGGAGAGCCAGAAGAGGGCCAACCTCCGCTGCCAGCGCAGCACGGAAAACGCCGTGCGCAATACGGTACTGGGCTACGAGACCTGTGTCACCACCGGGAAAAACATCCGGGTCCACCCCAAGGATGTAAAGTACGCACTGCTTCCTGTGTGGTTGCTGTCCACCCAGTGGAACGGGAAAAACTACCTCTTCGCCATGAACGGCCAGACCGGAAAGCTCATTGGGGATCTGCCCATTGATAAAAAGCGGCTGTGGAGTTACGTTGGAATTGCCTTTGCGGCGGCTACGGCCCTGCTGGGCTGGCTGTTTATTTAAGGAGGCATCGCCATGAAAAACAGACGTTTGCTTCTGACCCTGGTGACATTGCTTCTGGTGCTGGCCCTGCCTGTGGCGGCCTTTGCGGCCCAGGACGATTCCGATGCCAAGCTCCGGTATGTGACCGATGCGGCAAAGCTTATGACCTCCGAGCAGGATGCGGCATTGGAGGCCCGGGCCAAGGAGATCAGCCAGGAATACGAATTCAGCGTGTACATCATTGCCCTGGACAATTACCAGGTGTACGCCCAACAGACGGACTTCTGGGATGCCAGTGTGGAAATCTATGACAGCTATGAGCTGGGCTGGGGCCCGGAAAAGGCCGGTGCCTGCCTGATGCTCAGCATGCAGGAGCGGGATTTCTGCCTCCATTTCAACAGTGACGCGGCCAATTATGCCTTCAGCGAAGGGGGCCGGGACCTGATCGAAGACCGAATCCTGGGCTACTTCCGGGAAAACGACTACTACGGCGGCTTTAACGAATACCTCAACTGCTGCCAGGAGTATCTGGAGGCCGCCCGAAACGGCACCCCCATTGAAGAGGGCAGCACCTCCCGGAACGATGAGGAGAGCAGCACCTTTGTAAACATCGTCTTCTTCTGCCTGCCGGGGCTCTTTGCCGCCGCGGTAACGGCGGTGGTGCTGGTGGTGCCCATGCACTCCGCGGGCACCAAGGACCAGGCCGATGACTATGCAGTTCCCGGCTCCATGCGGCTGACCCGCCAGTCGGACCATTTCCTCCGCCGCACGGTGACACGGACCCCCCGGCAGAAAGAGCAGTCCTCTTCTTCCTCCTCCGGCGGAAGCGTCTCCACCAGTCACTCCACCGGCAGCCACTCCGGCCGCACAGGGAAGTTTTAAGTTATTTGCTATTTTGCGCAATCCTCGCCTAAGGGGATTGCGCAATTTTGTACCTTTCATTCTTTGACATTCCTGATTTTCAGCGGTATAATAACGTCACTTTTATTTTTGAAAACAGAAGGAGAAAAGTCCGGAACTATGAAGCATCAGGACCGAAATATGCTGCAAGGGTCTCTTGCCTGGCCGCTGGTGACCTATGCCATCCCCATTATGCTGACAAGCGTCTTGCAGCTGCTGTTCAACGCGGCAGACCTGGTGGTGGTGGGCAGGTACTGCGGCAGCGTTTCCGTTGCGGCGGTGGGCTCCACCGGTGCCATTACCAACCTCATCATCAACCTCTTCATCGGTATGTCCGTCGGTGCCGGTGTGGCGGTGGCCCACGGCATCGGCAGCCGGGAGCAGGAGGCCGTTTTCCGCACGGTCCATACGGCGGTGCCCCTGGCTGCCATCAGCGGCATCTTCCTGACGGTGGTGGGGGTTTCCCTGTCCGGAAAGATCCTCCGGGCCATGTCCACCCCGGAGGACGTGCTGCCCCTGTCCAAAATGTATATGGAAATCTACTTTTTGGGCATCACCTTCAATATGCTCTATAATTTCTGCGCCTCCATGATTCGGGCGGCAGGGGACACCAAAACCCCGCTGGTGATCCTGACGTTGGCGGGGATTCTGAATGTGGTCCTCAATGTGCTCTTCGTAAAGTTCGGCGGCATGAATGTAGACGGCGTGGCCTGGGCCACGATCCTCTCGGAGGGGTTGTCCGCGGTGGCCATTATATGGGTCATGACCCAAAGGATGGATGTATGCCGGTTGGAGCTGCGGAAGGTCCACATTTATAAGGAGCCTCTTCTGAAAATGCTCCGCATCGGCATTCCCGCGGGCATCCAGAGCTCCATGTTCTCCGCTTCCAATGTGGCCCTGCAATCGGCGGTCAATACCTTTGGCTCCGTGGCGGTATCCGGCAATGCGGCGGTGTCCAATCTGGAGGGCTTCATGTATGTGATCGTGAACGCCTTCCACCAGACCGCCGTCAACTATGTGGGCCAGAACTGCGGCGCCCAGCAGTTTGACCGGGTGAAACGGGTGACCGGCCTCTGCACCCTCTATGCGGTGATCGCGGGGCTGGTGGCGGGCTTTACCATGTATGCCTGCGGTCCCCAGCTGCTGAGTCTGTACATTACGGATTCTCAGGAAGCCATTCAGATCGGCATGGAGCGGATGAAGGTGGACATCCTGCCTTACTTCCTCTTTGGCATGCAGGACGTGCTCACCGGCGTGCTCCGGGGCATGGGCGCTTCGTTCCTGTCCATGATCATCACGGTGCTGGGCATCTGCGGCATCCGCATTCTGTGGATCAACACCGTTTTCCAGATCCCGGCCTTCCACACCCAGCCCAGCCTGTACCTCTCCTACCCCCTGTCCTGGAGCATCACCTTCCTGGTGCAGTTCACTGCCTTCCTGGTGGTATTCCGCAAGGTCCGCACCCGGGCGGAGCGGAGCAGCCATACACCGCTGTCCTGACAGTCGTTACGTCTAACAGTAAAAGCAATGTAGCGGCGAAGATTCATCGCCAAGCAACGTTTCGAATACACCCCGTGTGGTTGAACGGTAACACCCACCAGCCAAACCGTAGGGAACGGCATGTGTGCCGTTCCGGGGAACCTTCCGGGTATATCTCCGTCAGATTCAAACGGAGTCCAGCCGATACGGAACAAGAGCTTCCCTCGGGGGAAGCTGGCTCGCCCCGTGGGCGAGACTGATGAGGGCGGCGGGGCGGCGCAAAATGTTGCATAAACAATGGGCGAATCCGTAGAAACGTAACCCCATTGTCATTCCGACCGCAGCGCAAGCGGAGTGGAGGAATCTACTCAAGTTGCAGTAATAACCTACGCAAGGTAAAGTTTGCAACTTGGGAAGATTCCTCGACTCGCATTCGCTCGCTCGGAATGACATATCGGGTGGTGATACCGTTCAACCCCACGGGCTATATTCGAAACGTGGCGGGCGGCTAGTAGCCGCCCCTACTGGCGTGGTTCCATTCAACCCCACTGGTTATAATTGCCACGCAGCGGAACGGCACACAGGCCGTTCCCTACGGTTTCGCTGATTGGTATATTGATTCAAAAACGTATTTCAAAAACGGATACGTTCGTCACCCCGATAATTGTCAATTGTCCATTGCCAATTGTCAATTTTTCCCTGATTTCCCTCAAACGTAAAAAATCCCCGGGCGTACCGTAAAGAGCGGTACGTCCGGGTTGCTTTTGGGGTGTCAGCCTTGCAGCAGGGTTTCGGCCATGGAGAACAGGGTGTCGGCGGGGAGGGTGGTGTCCAGTTCGTAGAGCATGTAGCTCACGCCATTTTCCTGCCAGGTGAGGAAAGCCATGGCCTGTTCCTGGATGGTGGAGCTGCCGTAGGAGATATAGTGGTTGGGCTGCCGGGACCAGGCTTCGTCCTCCGGGGTGGGCTGGTAGTCGCCGGGGACCAGGCGGTAGAGGTCTTGCTGGTAGGACAGGGTCACGCCGCTGACGGTTCTTGTCTCAGAGGGGATGCTGTTGCTCTTGGGCAGACCCTCCTGGGTCAGGTAGGCGGCCAGATACAGCCGGTTGCCGGAGTTGTCCGCGTAGGTGGCGTTCAGCTCCCGGTAGGTCAGGGCTGTGTGGCCGTTTTCGTCCTTGCCCCGGATCGTGTCCACATCGGCTTCCTTGAAGGTGTAGCCCTCGGGCAGGGTTTCCGGCAGGTTCACGGAGAGATTTGCCTTGGAAACAGCCTTTTGGATTTGAGCGTAGCTTCTGTAATGGGTGCCTTGACCGGCGCTTTCCAGGGAACGGATGCCCAGGAAGTCGGCGGCGTAGGCGGTAACGGACAGCAGGGCGATGGCGGCGGCCAGGGCCAGAATGCGGAAGGTTTTTTTATGGGTTTTCATAGTTGTTTGCTCCTTATCGAGGGTGTCCAATTCCAGAAGATAGCCTTCGTCCACATGGTTCAATGCCTGATTCAAATCCTGTGCGTTCATACATAGATCCCTTCCTTTTCAAGATGTTCTTTCAGTTCTCCCCGGAGCTTCTGAAGTCGGTATTTGATTTGCCGGGGAGAGCCGCCGTATTTTTTCCCGAGCTGCGGGGCAGTCATGGCGTAATAGTAGCGGCTTAGAAACAGTTGACGGTCTCGGGGGCTGAGGGTCGCCAGAAAGCCATTAAGGCTTTGGGCCAGCTCCCGGGCTTCCAGATGCTGCTGGGCATTCTGGCATTCGTCGGGAATGCAATCCTCCAATTCCGAGAGCAGCACCTCCCCGCCGCAGTTTCGCTTTCCGGCGGAAAGGTATTCCAGACGCTTAAAGGACAGGTTGCGTACCACCCTGGATAAATAATATTTCAGGGTCAGGGGCCGCTTGGGGGGGATGGTATTCCAGGCTGCCAGATAAACGTCATTGAGAATTTCTTCCGTATCCTGGCAGGAGGGAAGAATGTTTCCCGCAATGGTTTTCAGGTAAGCACCGTATTTATGGTCTGTCTCCGCAATGGCCTTTTCGGACCGGGCAAAGAACAGCTCGACGATTTGCGTATCTTCCAATGGGTTCACTCCTTTGGTTTCGTAAGGACCTTACACCTATAGAATACGGAACGGCAAGCCGGTGGACAAAAATTCCCTGGAGTTTTTTCTGGAAGCCGTTTGGGAAACATCCCAAAGGAATAGAAAAGTTCATAATCGCATGTTATACCGGATAGGAAAGACGGAGGTGTGAAATGAACGATGTGTACAGAATTATCAAATAAACCCTATAAGGTCCTGAATCGTGATACAATCAAGTATATTGCGATGTTTACCATGCTTCTCAACCACATTGCTACTATTTTTTTGACACCCGGCACATGGGTGTTTGAGCTTTTTATCGCCATTGGATATTTTACGGCAATAACCATGATTTATTTTTTGGTAGAGGGATACCACTACACACATTCAAAGAAAACATACATATTACGCTTATTTATCTTCGCCCTGATTTCTGAAATTCCATACTGTTTGGCGTTTACGACAAATGGTGTGATAGAGTTTTACGGCTTGAACATGATGTTTACGTTGTGTGTATGTTTTGGAATTCTATATGTCTTTGATACAACAAAAAGGAAACTCACAAAAGTGTGCCTGGTGAGTCTTGGAATGGTCATAAGTCTATTTTGCGATTGGGCATTGCTGGCACCGATATTTACCCTGCTGTTTGCTTGGGCAGGAAATTCTGAATACCGCACAAAGATTGCATTTGGCCTTTCCGTTGTAATTTTCGGGTCGTTTAACTTCTTGGGTGGAATTGGAAGATTTTCTCTTGCCGCGAATATGCTGTATGCGCTTCTAAGTGCCATTGGAATGGGCATGGCCGCAATTTGTATTGTATTGTTCTATAATGGCAAACGCATTGAAAAGGGAAAAACATTTTCAAAATGGTTTTTCTATCTCTTTTATCCTGTTCACTTGCTTATTTTGGGTTTTTTACGGCTTGCCTTTATCTAAGGAAACTCTGAACAAATCGTCTGCTGCTGAGCGGCGAATCTTTTGCCGTCAGCTCTTGCCGATTTAATCAGAGCTTCCCTAACTCAGCGGCCCGGTTTCAAACGAAACCGGGCCGCTGAACTTGTAAATACATTATTTTATGCCGGGAATCTGGAAACCGGGGAAGTATTCTTCCACAAAGTCCACGGCTTCTACCTGGAAACTCTTGCCGTTTAAATAATCCAGGCTTCCGGCATCGGTGGTGAACAAAAAGGTCAGCTTGTAGGAATACAGGGCCTGATAGGTCCGCTGGTATTTTTTATTCAGCTTGCCGTATTTGCCGTCGCCCAGCAGGGGGTGACCCGCGTGGGCAAATTGGGCTCGGATCTGGTGGGTCCGGCCGGTGATGAGCTCGCATTCCACCAGGGAAAGCTCCTGCCGGGAAACAAGGGTTTTGTAGTTTGTCTGGCAGGTTTTGGCCCCGGGCTTGGGGGTGTCTGTCACATACACCCGGTTTTTGACCGCATCTTTAAATAGGTAGCCCCGCAGGCTCCCGTCCCTGGGGCTGGGGGTTCCCTCTACAATGGCCAGGTACCGCTTGTCCAGCTCCCGGTCCTTGATTTTTTGGTTCATGACCCGCAGGGCCTCGGCGGTTTTGGCGGCGATGACGATGCCGCCGGTGTTCCGGTCAATGCGGTTGCACAGGGCCGGGGTAAAGGAATGTTCCTCCCGGGGACTCCACTCGTGCTTCTGGTACAGGTAGGCCTGGATGTGGTCAATGAGGGTCCGGCCGTATTCCGCCCCGTCGTGGGGGTGGACCGCCAGACCGGGCCGCTTGTCTACCAGGAGGATGTGCTCATCCTCATAGACAATGTGAAGTTTGGGGGAGGCCACCGTCAGATAGGCATTGTCCTCCCGGGGGGTGTCAAAAAATTCATCATTAATATAGAGCGTCAGCGTATCCCCCGCTTCCAGACGGGTATCCCGCTGGGCTCTGCCGCCGTTGCGCTTGATGCGCTTTAAGCGGATGTATTTCTGGGCCAGAGAGGCGGGGAGCAGGGGGACGGCCTTGGCCAGAAACCGGTCAAGCCGCTGGCCCGCGTCATTTGGGCCGATGGTCAGTTCTTTCATTCGTTACCCTCTAGTGCGGCAAAATGCTTGTTTACCTGGTCCGTAAATTCCTGGGCGGCGTTGTAGCCCAGCTTGCGCTGGCGCACGTTGATGGCCGCCACTTCCAGAATCACCGCCAGATTTCGCCCGGGGGTGATGGGAATGGTGTTCATGGGAATTTTAACACCCAGAATTTCCATATACTGTTCTTCCAGTCCCAGACGGTCATAGGCGGCCTGGTTGTTCCAGGGGACAATGTTCACCACCAGGTCAATGGACTTCCGGCTGCGGACGGAGCCCATGCCGAAGAGCTTGGCCACGTTGACAATGCCGATGCCCCGCAGCTCAATATAGTTGCGGATCAGCTCCGGAGCGGAGCCCACCAAGGAGCTGCTGTTGATCTTGCGGATCTCCACGGCATCGTCGGCAATCAGCCGGTGGCCTCGCTTGAGAAGCTCCAGGGCGGCCTCACTCTTGCCGATGCCGCTTTCGCCGGTGAGCAGCAGGCCCTCGCCGTAGACCTCCATGAGCACGCCGTGGCGGGTCACCATGGGGGCCAGCTCCGCCCGGAGGTAGGAGATCAGGTTGGAGCAGAAGGTGGAGGTGGGCTCTTCCGAGCGCAGAATGGTAATATTGTATTTCTTGGCCATGGCCAGACACTCCGCATCTACGGGAAGCCCCCGGCAGACGATCAGGGTGGGGATGCGGTAATTAAAGAGCCGGTCAAAGGTAATGAGCCGCTCTTCGGAAGATTTTTTTTGCAGGTAGCTCCATTCCATATTGCCCAGGACCTGGACCCGCCGGGGCTCAAAATGGTCAAAGTATCCGGACAGGGACAGGCCGGGACGGGCCACATCCTCCACGGTCAGCCGGATTTTGGAATAGTCGGTGGAGGCAAAAACCACCTCCAGATGAAAATCCTTGGTAATATTGGGAAGCGTTACAACATATTCGCTCAATCTTTCCACTCCTTCCCGGCTTCGGGGCAAAAAACACGGAAGCCATCTTACAGATTATTATACCAAAGAGGGGTAGAATATCAAGGGAGAAAAATAAAAAGAAAATTTCGAAAAAAACACTTGCTTTTTTCAGGAATCTTTGCTATTATATCTAGGCGTTCGAATTGGGCGCAATAACGATTACGAATTGTTCAGATGGGAGGTGCAATGAATGGCGAAGTGTGATTTTTGTGGCAAGGGCGTAACCTTTGGTATTAAGGTTTCCCACTCCCACAGACGTTCCAACCGTGCCTGGAAGCCCAATGTCAAGCGGGTCAAGGCCGTTGTTAATGGAACTCCCTGCCATGTGTACGCTTGTACCAGATGCCTCCGTTCCAATAAGGTTGAGCGGGCCGTCTGATTCCCTTGGCTGATAAATACGCTGCCGATCACAGGCAGCGTTTTTATTTTGCCTTTTCCGGTGGAATCAGGAAAAATCCGGTTTATTAAATAAATTTCTTTCAAAAACCTGTTGACTTTTTAAAGAAACAATGGTAAAATAACTCAGCCGCATCGAAGGGGCTTTAAGTGCTGTGCAAATCAGCCGCCTTTAGAGCGAGACTACACAATTAAAGTAGGTGAAATTAATGAAGGCAGTTTTTGTTACCGGCGGTAAGCAGTACACTGTGGCCGAGGGCGATGTTCTGTTCATTGAGAAGCTGGCTGTTGAAGCCGAGCAGACCGTGAAGTTCGACCAGGTCCTGGCTGTGCTGGACGGTGAGAATTCCAAGATCGGCGCTCCCGCTGTGGAGGGTGCTGTTGTGGAGGCCAAGGTCGTGAAGAACGGCAAGGGCAAGAAGCTCGACGTCATCAAGTACAAGGCGAAGAAGAACGAGAAGACCCACATCGGTCATCGTCAGCCCTACACCAAGGTCGAGATCACCAAGATCGCTCTGTAATTTTTAGAGTATGACCAAGATCGAATTTTTTACCGAGGACGAGCGGATCACCGGATTCTCCGTCTCCGGTCACAGCGGCTATGCCGAGGCAGGCAGTGATATTGTCTGCGCTGCGGTTTCCGCCGTTGTCGCCATGGCAGAGGCCACCATCAATGATGTGTGCGGCGCCAAGGCCAAGGTCCGGGTGAAAGAGGCAGATGCCCGCATTACCCTGACCCTCCCCACAAGTTGCGATGAAGAAGAAAGCGTTCAGGCGGTTCTGGCCGGCATGATGCTCTATCTTTGCAGCCTGCGGGACGAATATCCAGATAACATCGAAGTTTTGGAGGTGTAATACAATGCTGAAGATTGGTATTCAGTTCTTCGCTCACCACAAGGGCGGCGGTTCCACCAAGAACGGCCGTGATTCCGAGTCCAAGCGTCTGGGCTGCAAGCGTGCTGACGGTCAGTTCGTTCTGGCTGGCAATATCCTGGTTCGCCAGAGAGGCACCCACATCCATCCCGGCACCAACGTTGGTATCGGCAAGGATGATACCCTGTTCGCCCTGGTTGACGGTACCGTCAAGTTTGAGCGCATGGGCAAGGATCGTCGGAAGTGCTCCGTTTACGCTGAGCAGTAAGACAAGCCTAAGAAACGAAGGACTGCTGCGTAATAGCGGCGGTCCTTTTTTTGAACCTGGGTGGCAGAGAAAAGGGAGTGGAAAAGCGCCGCTTTTTCTGTGTCACCCGCCGGATAACAATGGAGGTATACCTAATGTTTGTAGATAAAGTTCGAATTACCGTCTGCGGCGGTCGGGGCGGCGACGGAGCCGTGGCCTTCCACCGGGAAAAATATGTGGCCTCCGGCGGACCCGACGGCGGTGACGGCGGCCATGGCGGCAGCGTCATTCTCCGGGTCAATGACAATCTGTCCACCCTGCTGGATTTCCGTTATAAGCGCAAGTATTCCGCCCAGGCGGGCATGAACGGTCTGGGCCGCAATATGAGCGGCAAGCGGGGAGAGCCCCTGGTCATTGAAGTCCCCCGGGGCACCGTGGTGCGGGATGCGGAAAGCAATCAGATCATTGTGGATATGTCCACCGGTGAAGATTTTGTCATTGCCAAGGGCGGCCGGGGCGGCTGGGGCAATGCCCATTACGCCACCGCCACCCGTCAGGTCCCCCGGTTTGCCAAGGTGGGCCTCAAGGGTCAGGAACGGGACGTGATTCTGGAGCTGAAGCTTCTGGCCGATGTGGGCCTGGTGGGCTTCCCCAATGTGGGAAAATCCACACTGCTTTCCGTCACCTCCAACGCCCGGCCCAAAATCGCCAACTATCATTTTACCACCCTGTATCCCAACCTGGGTGTCATTTACGTGGATGAAGGCGTGTCCTTTGTCATGGCGGATATTCCCGGCATTATTGAGGGTGCGGCCGAGGGTGCGGGCCTGGGCCATGACTTCCTGCGGCATATTGACCGGTGCCGGCTCCTTGTCCATGTGGTGGACGTTTCCGGCAGCGAAGGCCGGGACCCGGTGGATGATTTTAACGCCATCTGTGACGAGCTGGGCAACTACTCCGTGGACCTTTCCAACCGGCCTATGATCGTGGCCGCCAACAAAATCGACCTGCTGCCTCCGGACAGCGACAATTTGCAGCGTCTTCGTGCCTGCGTGGAGGCGGCGGGCTGCGAGCTCTATGAGATTTCCGCCGGAACCACCCAGGGCACCCGGAACCTGATGCGGGTGGTGGCCGAGCGTCTGCGCACCCTGCCCCCGGTGACCATTTACGAGCCCGAGTATGTGGAGCAGGCACCGGAAGCCGGCGATCCCCAGGAGCTGACCATTGAGCATCTGGGCTCCACCTGGCTGGTTACCGGCGTGTGGCTGGAGCGGCTGGTGCAGAACATCAACTTTGATGACTACGAGTCCAGAAACTACTTTGACCAGATGCTTCGCAAATCCGGCCTCTTTGACCGGCTGGAGCAAATGGGCATCCAGGACGGTGACACCGTGGACATTTACGATTTGCAGTTTGAATATATGCGCTGATAAAAAGACCTGCCGTGATTGGATTTCACGGCAGGTTTAATTTTTAGGGATTATTTTTTCTCGATTACCGGCGTGGGCATATCATCGTAGCCAAAGACCTCCCGGACCTTTTTGTAGATTTCCGTATAGGTCTTGCCGTTGTCCTTATAGCGCCAGCCCGCACCGGCGTAGGGCTCTTTTCCGTAGAAATTGGTGACGCAGTCCGGGTGAATCTCCTTGAAAATCTTCTGTTCCGCAGCCGGGACCCGGGTCTGCTTGCACATGAACTGCTCCAAAGGCAGCCCATCCAGGGCTTTCAGATCCGAAACTTTGGAGTAGCAGATGTTCAGGTTCTTTAGGTTTTCGCAGCCGGCCAAGGGCTCAATGGATTCCAGCTTGTAGCAGAAGGCCAGCTCCAAAAATTCCAGCTTTTTGCAGTTTTCAAAGCCGTTCAGCTCTTTTACTGCGCAGCCGGAGGCAATCATGATCTCCAGGTCCGGCATATAGGCCACGAAGCTTAAATCCGTCAGGGTCTCGTTGTGGCCGATGTCCATATATTTGGTGCGCCAGCAGTATTTGAGGTTTTCGCAGGTATCGTCAAAGACGTTATAAACGGCCCGGATGGTTTCGGCGTTGGTCATGGTGCTGTATTTGCCGAACTGGATTTTCCACACCAGCTCCGTATTGGGGTAGTCCGCCCGAATGGTGGCCATGGTTTCGTTGTCCAGGCCGCAGTTGTCCAGAATAAAGGCATCGCAGCCGGTCATAATGGCCAGCGCCTGCCGCAGGGCGGGAATATCCGCTTCTGTCAGGGAGAGATTCTTAAAGGAAACCTGGCTGTCGTTGGTGGAGATCTCCTTGCCGAACAGGGTGAAGGTATAGTGAAATTTGGCGTTGGGGGCGGCGTTGATCAGGGTTTCCACATCGGATTGGCTCAGGGCGCTGGTGCCGCCGGAGGTCATGAGCTCCACGGTTTCAAGCTCCGGGAGTCTTGCCAGAGTCTCCGAGGCTGCCACCACCTGACCGGAGGACAGGGCGGACAAGTCCAAAGAGGTGGTGTCGGCGGTAAACTCCTGCCCGGCCAGACCCAGGGTATAGCTGATTTCCAGATCCGGATAGGCATCCGTGAGCTTCTGCAATTCCTCGGCGGTCAGGCAGGTCTTGGGCAGGGTCAGCTTTTTGGTGTCCTTTAAAAAGGCCAGATTGGTCATGAGGCTGTCATAGTCCGTTTCTTCGGCGGTCAGGGTGATCTCCGGAATGCCGTGGGCCACTTCTTTTTTCCCGAGGGACACGGTGTAGATCACCTGGACCTCCGGATGATTCCGGGCGTAGACCTCCAAAGCCGGGTAGGCCGTGGAGCCGGTGGCATCCAACAGGGTCAGATTTTTATAATTTTCCAGGTCGCCCACATTTTCATAGGTGACCACCATTTGCAGCTCCGTGGCAAGATAAGCGGCGTTGGTGGTTTCCGGCGGCTGGGTGGTTTCTTCCGCGGGAGCGGGGGATCCGCCGCAGCCGGAGAGTGCCAGCATCAGAAGCATCACGGCAGCAATAGAAACAAATTTGCGCAAGCCCATGGGGTAATGGCCTCCAGTAAACAAAAATCATTCCTTACTATACCACATCCCCGGATAAAAAGCAAGAAATCGCAAAGGAATGTTATAAGAATTAAAAAATAGACTTGAAAAGTACTTGATTCCACCCTACAATGGGTTCGGAAAGGCTGGTTTGCAGATTTGCGGCAGCCAAGGAACGGGCCCTGGTTTCAATAGTCCGGCGGCCCAATAAAGTAAACCCCGCAGGAACGGTGACAATTTGCCGTCCCTGCGGAATTTTTACACGTTCATATGAGGCGGAAGGAACTATCCAATATCAAAAATATTGTAAATATAGTTCTTCCTTGCGTCTGTAATGTGGTAGATATAAATGCAATCTCCCGTTATTTTGTAGATGCAGACATATTGCTCAATAAATATAGCCCGAAAGCCGTATTTTCCCATCAGCGTGTCTTGTTTTAAAACGCCCATTTCCGGAAAAAGCGACAGATTCTCTACGGAATCCTGAATTTTTGCGGAAATTTTCCGGGCGGCTTCCAAACTGACCTGGTAGCGATAGTAGCTCAGCAGCTCCGCATACTCCCGCTGGGCCTCATACAACCACTCAATCCTCATGCAGCAGCTCCCGGGCCATGTCACGAACCTGCTTCTGTGTGAATGTTTTGGCTCCGGCTAGACGGTTTTCTTCTCTCCGGAGCATTTCAGACAAAAGGTTTAATTCCGCTTCCCGTTTTTCCCAGAGCTCCAGGGGCAGAAAAACCATCTCCCCATCGCCGTTCCGGGTTATGAATATGGGTTCCTGCTTTTCCTTCGATAATTTCACCATGCCGTCATAATCATTGCGCATGGCTGTGGCGGAACGAATCATCATGGGGCATCCCTCCTAATTACTTTATTATAACCTTATTATAGACGAATATCTTTATGCTGTCAACGAAAAACTGGGCGGCAGCAGAATCAATACATTTTTATGGGTGTTCCGCCAAAATGCCAAAGGGTCCCATTGGCGGAGCACCCTTTTTATATTGGACAAGGAGTGGAAGAGATGAAAAGAAACAAAAAGCCCCTTCGGGTTGCCGCTTACTGCCGGGTCAGTACGGAAAAGGAGGCCCAGGAGGGGTCCTACGAAGGGCAGATGGCTTACTATAGGGCGTTCATCACCGGAGACCCCCGGATGCGCCTGGTGGGGCTCTACGGCGACAAGGGGAAAAGCGGGCTGTCGGCAAAGAAACGGTCCGGGCTCCAACGGCTCATGGAGGACTGCCGGGCGGGGAAGATCGATGTGATCCTGACAAAATCCATTTCCCGCTTTGCCCGGAATATGTCCGACTGCGCGGAGCTGATGCGGGAGCTGCGGGGCCTGGGGGTGCAGGTCCTCTTTGAAAAGGAGGGGCTTCATTCCATGTGCGACAATGCGGCTCTGATGCTCCATATTTTCTCCGCCATTGCCCAGGAGGAGAGCCACAGCATCAGCCAGCACACCGCCCGGGCCCATGAGCAGTACGCCCTGGAGGGCCGGCCCTTTGGCCGGGTGGCCTATGGCTACCGGAATGCCGGGGACAACCGCTGGGAAATCGACGAAGGGGAGGCACCGAAGGTCCGCAGGGCTTTCGACCTGGCGGGAGCCGGGAACTCCTATCAGGAAATTCTGAAGGCCCTGAACACCATGGAGGAGGGCCCCGTCTGGCAGCAGAGGCGGCTGAAGCGGATGCTCACGAATCCGGTTTACAAGGGGGACTATGTGACGAATCAAACCGTCAGCCTGGTGCCGGGGAAGCAGGTGGTGAATAAAAACTACCGGGACCGAATCTACATCTGGGGGCACCACGAGCCCATTGTCTCGCCCCAAAAATTTGATGCCGTCCAGCGGCTCATCAGCCTGGGGGCGCTGCGCAGCAACAGAAAAAGGGAGGCGGGACCAGATGGCCAGAGTAACGAAAATTGAGGCCCGGCGGAAGGTTGTTTTCAAGCGGGTGGCCGCCTACTGCCGGGTGAGCACAGAGAAGGATGCCCAGCTCTACAGCTTGGAAAACCAGATGAAGGCATTCCGGTTTCAGCTGGCCCGGCGGCAGGACTGGAAGCTGGTGGGCATTTACGCCGATGAAGGCCGCAGCGGGACTTCCCTGAAGAATAGGGTCAGATTTCTGGAAATGCTGGAGGACTGCAAGGCCGGGAAAATCGACTATATCATCACCAAAAGCGTCAGCCGCTTCGCCAGAAACACCGTGGACACCCTGACGACGGTGCGGGAGCTGCAGCAGTATGGAGTCCACGTGTTTTTTGAAAAAGAGGGCATTGACACGGCGGATTCCTTTTCGGAAATGCTCCTGACCATTATGGCCTCCTTCGCCCAGGAGGAGAGCCGCAGTATTTCCGAAAATGTGAAATGGGCCATCCGGAAGCGTTTTGAGGCGGGAGAGGAGGTCAAGGTCCCGCTTTACGGCTTTTACCACAGGGACAAGGAACTGTATTTGATCAACGAGGAAGAGGCGGCGGTGGTGCGGGAGGTTTTTGAGCGGTATGTCCATGGGGAATTGCCATTGGAGATCATGCGGGATATGACGGCCCGAGCCGTCAAGCCCCCCGCCGGGAGCTGCTGGAAGCGGCTGCAAATCGACCGGATGCTGAAAAATGAGAAGTACATCGGGGATTCTCTACTGCAAAAGACCTTTATTGCGGACCATCTGGACCATAAGCAAATCCGCAACACCGGTCAGCTGCCCATGTTCCGGGTGGAAAACGCCCACGCTGCCATTGTGGACCGGCATCTTTTTGACCAGGCCCAGAAAATTCTGGAGCTGCGGAAGGTGTCCGGGGGCAACAGCGCCTATCCCTACGGGGCCATGCTCCGGTGCCCCCGCTGCGGGAAAATTTTGATCCATGGGAGCCTGAATAATTTCTACTATGCCGGCGAAAAAATCCAAAACGGCGGCTGGGGCTGCTATGGGCCCGGGGGCTGCGGTGGGTATCTGCTGATCCAGAACGTGCTGGACCGGGCGCTGCTGTCAGCCTACAGGGAAAAGTACGGTCAGGAGAAGTCCAGAGTGGATTTTTACTGGCTGGATGATACCCTGGAGGCCATCCTTCCGGGGGAGGACCGGCTGACCCTCCGGTGGCGGGACGGGGAGACAGGGGCCGTGCCCCTGGATTTTGCCGGGGAGCGGTATCATCCGGGCCCCTATTCCCGCTTTTATAACGACTATTTGGAGCGAATAAGAAGGGGCGAAAAGAAAAACAAATATCGGTTCTTGATGGGACTGGAACAGGAGGAAGGGAAAAATGAGAATCACGAGGATCCCCGCGAAACGGGAGGGGCAGCGGCTGCGGGTGGCGGTGTATTGCCGGGTGAGCACCAAGCTGGAGGCCCAGGAAAACAGCCTGGAAGCCCAGCAGGCGGCCTATCGGAATCTGATCGGTCTCCGGGATGACTGGGTTTTGGCGGGCATTTATGCCGACAGCCTTTCCGGCCGAAGCGCCCGGGGGCGGCCGGAATTTATGCGGATGTTGGAGGATGCCAGGCAGGGGAAAATCGACCGCATCCTCTGCAAAAGCGTCTCCCGATTTTCACGGAACGTGGCGGAGTGCAAGCGGTACGCAGATCTGCTGATGCTTAAAAATGTGGCTGTGGAATTTGAGAAGGAGCATCTGAGGACCGATGACCCAGCCGGTTCCTTCCTGTTCTCCCTGATGGCCGCCATTGCGGAGGACGAGAGCCGCAGCATTTCGGAAAATGTCAAGTGGTCCTACCGGCAGCGGTTCAGCCGCGGGACGTATAACCTGGGCAATAACCGCCTCCTGGGCTATGACTGCCGGAACGGAAAGCTGGTGCCCAATGGGGCCGCCGATACGGTGCGGCTGATTTTCAAGCTTTATTTGCAGGGCGCCGGGCTGACGGACATCGCCAGATGCCTGGAAGCTCTGGGCCGCACCGGAAGAAGCGGCAAGCCCCTGACCCCTCAGGGAATCCTCTATATATTGGGCAATGAAGCCTATGTGGGGGATAAAAAGCTCCAGAAACAGCCGCCCAAGGACTTTTATACGAAACGGCCGGGTCAAACCCCTTTTGAAAGCACTTACCTGACCGATGACCACGAGGCAATCATCGACCGGGAAACCTGGGAGGCTGTCCAGAAAAGCTGGAAACCCGGCGGGCGGAAATCGACACCGGTCTGCGCTGCCACGGCGGCCGGGCCCACTTCCTTTACGGCAAACTCTTCTGCGGCGGCTGCGGCGCCCCCATGACCCGCAGGACCGTCTCCGGCAGCCCCCCATACAAAGCCTGGATCTGCCGGGAGCACCACCTGGGAACCAAGGGCAACGGCTGTCCAGCCAAACCCATCCGGGAGACGGCCATCCTGGAAAAGCTGGGAACACCACCCCAGTACCTGCCGGAAGAAATAGCCCGCATCGAAATCTGGATGGGGGAGATCACCATCACTACGGCATCCCCCCAAAAACCGCCCCATCCAAACCAATAAAAAACCCTTCGCCCACCTGGGTGGGGACCTGATCTGCAAGAACCCTTGCAATCAGGCCCCACTCCGGTGGGCGTTTTTTTATCCCCAAAGCAAGTCTTGGAAGCCGATGCACATGCAGCCTATGTACCGCATGCACGAGTTCATCACCCAGTCCGGTTCCGGCCGGGCGAAGACCAACGCCTATATCGCCGGGGGTGTCGCCGACGTGGGGGCGGACATCTTCCAGCGGGGTCTGTGTCTGCCCAGTGATAACAAAATGACCGAGGAACAGCAGGAGCGGATCATTCAGGTCATTCGGGCGTGTTTTGAGTAAGAGGGACTATGGAGAGAAGAACAGGGATTTACGAGAGGTACATCAAGCGGCTGCTGGATATTGTCTGCGCGGTTCTGGCGTTGGTGGTGTTTTCCTGGCTGTATATCATTCTGGCGGTGCTGGTCCGGGTGAAGCTGGGGTCTCCGGTGCTGTTTACCCAGCCCCGGCCCGGGAAGGACGAGAAGATTTTTAAACTCTATAAGTTCCGCACCATGACCGATGCCCGGGACGGGCAGGGGAATCTGCTGCCCGATGAGGTCCGGCTGACACCCTTTGGCCGGGCCCTGCGGTCCACCAGCCTGGACGAGCTGCCGGAGGCCATCAACATCTTAAAAGGTGACATGTCCGTCATCGGCCCCCGGCCCCAGTTGGTGCGGGATATGGTCTTTATGACCCCGGAGCAGCGCCAGCGCCACACCGTCCGCCCGGGACTTTCCGGCCTGGCCCAAACCCGTGGCCGCAACGCCCTGAGCTGGGACGGCAAGCTGTCCACGGACCTGGAATACATCCAGAATGTCACCTTCCAGGGGGACGTGAAGATCATCTTCGACACCGTCAAGCAGGTCTTCTTCGGTGAAAAAGGCCTGGAAGACAGCGACGTGGACGAGGTAGAGATCACGGATGACTTTGGGGACTACCTGCTGAAAGCCGGGAGAGTGGACAAAGAAGAATACGAAAGGAAACAGGCAGAGGCGAGAGGGCTGCTGGGGGTATAAAAATGGAAAAATACAGTGTACTCATGTCTCTTTACATCAAGGAAAAGCCGGAATATTTACGTCTGGCAGTAGACAGCATGCTGAACCAGACCGTGAAGCCGGACGAGATCGTCATTGTAGAGGACGGCCCCCTGACGGATGCGCTCTATGCTGTCTTGGATGAATACGGCGACAAAGTCACCCGGATTCGGAACGAAAAGAATCTGGGCCTTGGGCTAGCGTTGAATGTGGGCCTGAAAGCCTGCCGAAACGAGCTGGTGGCCCGGATGGATACGGATGATATTTCAAAGCCAGAGCGGTGTGAAAAGCAGCTGAAGCGGTTTGAAGAACGCCCGGAGCTTGCCATTGTGGGGGCCTGGGTGGATGAATTTACGGTATCCCCGGAGCATGTTGTATCGACCCGTGCGGTTCCCACCGACTCGGAGGACATCTACAATTTTGCGAAGAAGCGAAGTGCGTTCAATCACCCTGCCGTTATGTATCGCAAAAGTGCAGTTTTGGCACAGGGGGGCTATTCTGACCTAAGAAGAAACCAGGATGTAGATTTGTTTGGCAGAATGCTCTTTGCGGGTTGCAAAGCAGAGAACGTGGGCGAGGCCCTGCTCTGGTTTCGCAGCAACGACGATTTGGCAAAACGCCGGAAAAGCTGGGAAAACACCTGGAGCTATATTGATACCGTTCGACGTTTCTGGAAGATGGGATATTCCAGCTTTGGAGATTACGCCATGATTGCAGTGGCCCAGACGGGGATGTATCTGATGCCGGTAAAAGTGCAGCATTGGGTGTATAAGAAGTTTTTGAGGAAATAGGATTTTGGAGAAGTAAATGAAGTTTTCTGTTATAATGCCGGTTTATAATGCGGGGAAGTATTTGCATAAGAGTATATCCAGCGTGATACACCAGGTTTGGAAAGACTGGGAACTAATAGCTGTAGACGATGGGTCAACAGATAATAGCCTTGAAATTCTTAAACAGTATTCCCAGGTTGATAATCGAGTCAAAGTAGTACACCAGGAGAATAGAGGGCCAGGGGCAGCACGTAACAATGGACTGTCACTTGCAACTGGTGATTATGTGGTTTTTTTGGATTCGGATGACTATATTGACGAGGAGTATTTTTCACGGCTGGCTCCACTGGCAGAGAGAAATGATGTTGTTTTCATCGATTGCTATCAGGTGGACGACAATGGAAAGCTTCTTTGTAAAGAGAAAATGTCAGATTACATAAAATGGAGCCTAGATAGAATTACGAGGTCCCAACTAACTGGAAAAATACCATGGGGCGGTGTGCGAAAGGCTGTTAGCCTGGAACTCTTGCGCAAAAATCATATCCAATATACCAACCATGAAAATGGTGAAGAAGCGTTATATAGCTTTAGAGTAATGCTTGACGCACAATCTGTTGCGTTCCTTGACTCAAAACCAGTTTACTTTTATGTAAACCACGAGGGAAGTCAATCAAAAAAACCATCTTTTGATCCATGGGGCGGGGTAGTCGATACAATTCGAGATTACACGAAAGAGACTGGTTTGTATGAACTCTATGCTGATACGCTCAATGCTTTTGAGATCTGCGCATTCGTTGTATCAATAGACAGAATGAGTAAATGTCTTTCCGGCAAAGATCTAAGAAGTGAAGTTCGTGAACGTAGGTTGCGTTTTAATTCAAGCTTTGATAAGCAGTATGGTGTTGATAAGAAAAATATGCCATTTAAGGCGAAAGCTTTAATTCCATTTGTGAACTGTGGGGTTATGTATCCAGTTGTAATAGCCAGTCGTATTAGATGTGGAATTAGAAAGAGATTGCATAGAAGTTTGGTTGAGTAAGAGGGAAAAGATTGTATGGGAAATCTAGATATTATACAAACCAATAGCAGTTTGATTAGATAGAGAAACGAAAGAAAAACGGAGGAACAGCGTAATGGAAATATTGGCAGTAACAAATTCCTGTTCAGAAAAAATGTATCAGACTGTGTGCGAAATGAGAAAACAAAAGATTGTTGATCCGCAACAGAAGTTTTTTCGTCTAATGCTCGATGGTTTTGCATCTAATGAGCAGGTAAATGTTACAGCCGTATCAGCGCTTCCGGTATCAGCTTCTACAGTAAAGCAGTATATATTCCATAAAACTGTGGAGAAAACAGAAACGGGTGTGAACTATTATTACCTCCCTTTCCTAAATGGAAAAATCAGCCGCTACCTAAGTCTCATATGGTCATCTGGCTGCTATGCAAAAAAATGGTGTAAGGAGCATGCGGGGAAGGATGCCTGGGTGATTGTTGACCCTCTTGTCCCTGTTATATCGATTCCTACCAGGCGGGCTGCACAGAGGAGAGGCATTAAGGTGGCTGCGGTTGTAACAGATATTCCAACCCTGTGTACAAACATGAAGGGGAGAAAAGAGAACATCATTAAGAGAACTTTTCTGTCACTCTATCAGAAAATATCTGATAGAGACCTTCATGCCTATGATGCGTATATTCCCTTGACGGAATCCATCAATGATGTGGTCAACGTGAATAAAAAGCCTTATATTGTGATTGAGGGATTTGCGGACAGCAGGGATACGGAGATATCGAGTGTGCATGAAAATTATATCATGTATGCCGGCGGTGTGTATGAGAAATACGGCGTTAAGACATTGGTAGATGCATTTATCTCGCTCAATCGTCAAGATGTGATGCTTTACATTTTTGGAGAGGGACCGTATGTTGACGAACTAAAAAAGGTACAGGCGCTGCATTCAAATGTGCGGTATATGGGGTGTGTTTCACCGGAAGAAGCGGTTGCCTATGAAAAAAGAGCGTTGCTTCTTGTGAATCCAAGACCGACGGATGAAGAATTTGCAAAATATTCGTTCCCATCAAAGACAATGGAGTATTTGCTGTCGGGAACAGCGGTAGTCAGTACGAGGTTGCCGGGGATACCGGAGGAGTATTTTGAGCATATGTACTCTTTCTCCGGCTATACAGAAGAAGCCATCTCTGCTGGACTTGCCTCGATTTTATCACAATCAAAAGCTACGTTGAGGGCAAAGGGCGAAGACGGACATGTGTTTGCCATGAAAAAGAAAAACAACGTGGAGATGTCAAAAAAAGTTCTGGAATTATTAAGGAAAGTCTGATATGAAACGCTTGAATTTTAAATTTTCAAATAATGCAGCTAGATTTCTGATTGTTGCATGTATTGTGATTGTATCAGATGACACGTTGCTCTTTGGGACAAATATAAATCCTCTTTTTGAGACTATTAAGTATGCTGTACTTATTGGCGTGCTTTTTATACTCGGTACTAAACAATTGAGATATTTCAATATTCGTCAAGTGAAATATTCTCAAATAGTCTGCCTGGTCATGTGCCTCCTGATATTAGCGTCCGGTTTCGTAAATGGGGATTTAAGAACGGGATATTACTATAAGTGTATTATTTTGATTTTAAGCTATGAAATTGCAAGCTATATTTCAATTGATGACTTCGCAAGATATTTTGAGAAGTTATTGTATTTCTTGGCGCTGATTTCAGTTGTTTGTACTATTGTAGCGGAAATTCGACTTTCAGTATTTTCGATTTTTCCGATATTCTATAACAGCGCACATACTCCGTTTTATAACCTTGGGGTTTATTTGGTGCCTGTGTCTGCTGGACTACTCAGAAATTATGGCATTTTTCGTGAGCCTGGAGTATATCAAATGTTTTTGCTTCTGGGACTTATTTTTTATTTATATTTTTCCGATGAACCAAAAATATTCAGGATTTTTGTATATGTTCTTGCGATTATACTGACATTTTCAACAACGGGATATATTGCGTTAGCAATATTCTTTTTGCTTTACTTAAGCAAGAGAAATATTTCTTATTCGAATCAAAAAAGGAAATATATACTGGTTTGTTTGCTGATTGTTGGGGTGTTGCTTATGGCAACGCAAACGGACTTGCTTTCCTCGGAAGGTATAGTATTCGACAAATTTACCAACATGAAGAGAACGACGATGATTGCTAGATTTGCGTCTGTTTTTGCAAATTTGAGAATATGGCTGCAACACCCGATTTTTGGAGCAGGATTGATCAAAGTGAGTGAAGAGTTTCCAAGAATTGCGCTTGAAATGTACGGCAAGGCGGTTACGCACAATACAAATACTTTACTGTGTGAATTATCGACGTATGGACTCGCCTATACATGTCTCTTATTATATGGATATACAAAATACAGTGCGATTTTGACAAAGAACAAATTTCAGCGTTTGCTAATTTTGCTGATCATATTTATCTTATCCTGCGGAGAAAAGCTAACATTCAGTCCGATAATTTATGTTTTGATTTTTTACGGAATGAATAAGGAAAATCGGGCGAAAAGCTAATATGTGTGGAGAATTGACATGAAAATATTGTGGACAGTAAATACTTTTAACCAAAAGATATCGAACCAAATGGGGCTTCATTCCGCTCATGCAATCTCTTGGGTGGAGGCAATGAGTGATTATCTCAAAAGTTGCGACGGCATATCACTGGCAATTGCAGCGCCAGCCATGATTGAAGCTGTGAAAAAGGAAGAAATTGAAGGGATTATTTATTATGCTGTCCCTTCAGATAGAGGATCCTGGTCATATGTAATGAATGATTTTACCCCCGAGATTATACATGAATACGGTACAGAAAAAAGCCATAATATGCTTGTATGTGAGGCTGCACAGAATATCCCGATTATTGTGTCTTTGCAAGGCATTCTGTCTGAATACCAACGTCACTACTACGGTGGTATCGATATGTCGACAATCCTTAGATATAGCCCTTTACGGGACTGGATTCGCCCAAGTGGCTTTATTACTGGAAAGAGGGATTTTCAAAAGAGGTCGATCAAAGAAGTGGCTTTGCTGAAAGAAGTGTCCTATGTAGAAGGCCGCTCTACATGGGATAGAGTTGCTGCTTTGAAGATTAATACGAAATTGAAGTATTACTACTGCCCTAGAATGCTTAGAAGGCCGTTTAATGAATCAGAGGCGTGGAATATCAGTTTCGTAAAAAAACATTCTATTCTGATTTCACAGGGAAATTATCCTATCAAGGGTGTACATTTTGCCTTTATGGCTGTTGCGTCTCTTAAAGAAAAGTACCCTGATGTCAAGTTGGTGATTACTGGGAACAATATGTTCCGGAATATGACAGGCTGGCATCGATTTTTCCGGACTGGCTATATGCGCTATTTATTTGATTTGGCTAATGAATTGGATATTATGGAAAACATTCAATTTACCGGAACAAAAGATGCGGAAGAAATGGCCGCATTAGGGAGAAGTGCCCATGTTGCGGTTATTCCATCAGCTATTGAGAATGCCCCCAACACACTGGCAGAGGCAATGATGCTTGGAACACCGTGCATTGCAAGCTACGTTGGCGGTAATATGGATATGCTAAAACATGGGGAGGAAGGCTTCTTATATTGCTATAACGAACCCTATATGTTGGCGGAATACATTACCCAGATATTCAAATCTGACGAATTGGCGGAGAAGTTTTCACAAAATGCGCGAAGGACGGCAAAACGGAGACATGATCCAAGTACATTAACTAGACAGCTACAGAATATATATTCTTGTGTGATTACGGATTATAGAGGCGAGGAAAATGCTTGAGAAGATAAAGCGGAATTGGAATCATCCAGAAAAGATTATTGTAAAACTGGGAAGGATTAGCTCGATAATTCCGGATGAATTGTATTTAAAAGCATATTATCTAAATCATTTTGGAAGACCACTTAACCTCCAGCACCCCGAAACCTTCAACGAAAAACTCCAGTGGTTAAAACTTCACGACCGACGTCCAGAGTATACAGTGATGGTTGACAAATACGCAGCAAAACAGTTCGCAGCGAATCTGGGGGGGGCGCTGCATATCATCCCTACCTTGGGAGTATGGGAACATTTTGATAATATTGATTTTGACGCCCTGCCGCAAAAATTTGTGTTGAAGTGTACCCATGATAGTGGTGGACTGGTGATTTGCAAGGACAAGAGAACATTTGATAAAACTGCTGCTAAGGAAAAAATTGAGAAGTGCCTTAAACGCAATTTTTATTTATCAGGACGGGAGTGGCCGTACAAAAATGTTCCTAGACGCATTATTGCGGAAGAATATTTAGAGAGCCTGGATACAGACGGATTGACGGATTATAAATTGATGGTTTTCAATGGAAAGGTCAAGGCTACATTTGTCTGTACGGACCGTTTCTCAAGTGATGGTCTAAAGATAACGTTCTTTGATCGAGATTGGAATAGACTACCGTGTAAAAGGCAATATCATTCGACCAGTAACATTGAAATTCCAAAACCAAAAACATACGAAACAATGGTCAGATATGCGGAATTAATGTCTAAGGGTATCCCCTTCCTTCGGGCTGATTTCTATGAGATACAGGGTCAGCTCTATTTTGGAGAATTGACGTTTTATCCGGCAAGTGGATTTGAGAAATTTGAACCAGAATACTGGGATAGAACTTTTGGAGATATGCTGGACATTTCCGCAATTCAGACATAGCTATTACAGGAGTAAAATTTAGTGAAAAACAAAATAGCAGCGAATGCTTCATGGATAATCATATGCAGGGTGATTCAGGCGTTCCTATCGCTTGTAGTCAGTATGCTGACCGCAAGATATCTGGGGCCATCAAATTTTGGACTCATTAACTATGCGTCCTCAATCGTGTCCTTTGCGGCACCAATTATGTATTTGGGCCTAAACTCGGTGCTTGTACAGGCGCTGATTAATGAACCGGATAAAGAAGGGGAGACCCTTGGCACGTCCCTTTGCGTGAGCTTTTGTATGTCTATTTTGTGCATTCTCGGGACAGTCTCATTTGTTTCCATAGCGAATGCCGGAGAGCGGGATACATTGATTGTTTGCGCACTCTATAGCCTGATGCTCTTGTTTCAATCGATGGACCTATTGCAGTATTGGTTTCAGGCCAAATTGATGTCAAAGTATACATCAATCACAATGCTGATTGCGTATATTATTGTATCCGCATATAAAATTTTCCTTCTGGCTACGGGTAAATCGATTTTCTGGTTCGCAATTTCTAATGGTTTGGACTATGCTGTAATAGCGATTGGCCTTCTAATTGTCTATAAGAAGGTTGGTGGACAGCAGTTCAGCTTTTCCATAGGCTGCGCAAGAAAGATGCTGTCTAAGAGTAAGTATTACATAATATCCAATTTGATGGTTATGGTATTTACCCAGACAGATAAGATAATGCTTAAAATCATGTTGGATGATTCCGCAACTGGTTTTTATTCTGCGGCGGTGGCATGTGCAGGGATGTCCTCTTTTGTATTTGGGGCGATTATCGATTCGATGAGACCGTCTATTTTTGAAAGTATCAAATCTTCGCAAAAGGCTTTCGAGCAGAATGTTTCCCGACTATACTGCATTGTCATTTATTTGTCGCTGGCGCAGAGTTTGGGGATGACGTTTTTAGCAAAGCCGGTAATTTTGGTACTATATGGTCAAAAATATGTACAGACAGCCCAAATACTAAGGCTTGCTGTATGGTATACGACTTTTTCCTATTTAGGGTCCGTTCGTGGTGTGTGGATGCTTTCGACCAATAATCAGAAGTACCTTTTGCCGATTAACGTTGCTGGCGCAATGTCAAATGTTGCGCTGAACGCCCTTTTAATCCCGGTAATGGGGGCGATGGGGGCGGCGCTGGCGTCCCTGCTGACACAGTTCTTTACTAATGTGCTCATGGGATATTTAGTGAAACCTATTAGAGAAAATAATAGGCTGATGGTACGGGGACTGAATCCTGCGATAATCAAAGAAATTATTAACCGTGTAAAAGGGAAATGAGTATGTTAGTTGAAAAAGCGAGCGGTGATCTGGATTATAAAGCCTACGAACTCAAAAAATGCGGAAAAATTAAAACTATTCTGATGGTTGCTGTAGTGCTATACCACAGTATGCTATGTAGCGCAGGAGTCACATGGGGGCCCTGGACGGCTTATCAAACGAGTAAGACATTACACTATATTGCCTATTATTTGAATAGCGTCCACATCTATGCGTTTACCTTTGTTTCAGGGTATGTTTATGCTTTCTTGCGATATGAAACCGACCGGTATTCCGATTGGAAAAAGGTCATAGAAAAGAAAGTACGCCGTTTGCTTTTGCCGTATGCCTCAGCAGCAATTTTTTGGGCAATTCCGTTTTGCTGTTTTTTCTGGAAGACGAATTTGAAAGAACTAACAGTCAAATTCCTTCTGGGAGCGTCCCCAAACCAGCTGTGGTTTCTTCTGGCAATTTGTCCTTTTCCAGATACTGTCAAAGAGAATTACGACGGAAAGAAAGAACATTGTGTGCTTCTTGCTGCTGTTCTTGTTTTGCTTTTATTTTGGAACGGCTCTTTCTATGTTAAATGTCCCGAATTTCTTTCAGCTGAGAACCGCCTCAATATACTTCTTATTCTTCTACCTGGGCATCGTTTTCCGAAGAACCGACACAAAGCGATATGTAACCTGGAAAGTCTTTTTTGGGGGGACGTTACTAAGCATACTGTTGTTTATATGCGGACAAATTCTACGCACCCAAGGATTCTTTCTAAAAGCAATTGCAGTAGCGTTGAGTCCTTTCGTCAGTATATTTGGAACATACAGCGTTGTAATTGGTTGCCTCTTGATGAGTAGGAAAGCGTCTAATCAAACAGAAAGCATCATGCAAAAAGGCGGAATGACTGTTTATCTACTTCACCAACAACTGATTTACATATCTATTTGCCTTTTCAATAAAACCTGGATGTCGCCGCTGGTATTGACGCTTTTAAACTTTGCAGTAGGATTGCTTGGAGGAACTGCTATTTACCTTATTTTGCGAAAATGGAAGATAACTCGATTCTTATTTGCAATTGAAAAGTAAAAAGAAGAAAATACAATGGCAGAACATTCATGCATTTCTCAAAAACATAGATAAAAGGAGAAGAAAAATGGCACAAATAACATTAAAATTTGGAATCAAAAAGTTGGAAGGTTTTTCCGAAGAGGCATTTATTGCAACAATAAAAGAAAGCCTGATAGAGGTTGGGGCAACAAGAATTCAATATGGGATAAATGAGAATTTCTGTGCTTTTAGAATAGAGTATAATTCTATTCAACCGTTTGGGTATAGGCCAATTCTAGGGTGTTTTTCTACAATAGAACAGGACTATCCATTCGTAGAAATACTTTCTACGGAGATAAAAGAGTAGTGGATAGTGTTTTATAGGGGGGGAAAACGAATGAATTGCGGAAGCAATCAGACGCCATTAACAGTATATATTTTGTGGACGGGAGGATGGGACTCAACGTATAGACTTGTAGAACTTTCTAAAACAAATGTCCACATTTATCCAGTATATTGCCTTGATTCTAATAGAAAAAGTGTTGATTTTGAGCTTGCTGCAATGCAGAATATTATCCAGTTATTAAAAGAAAGAAAAACAACAAGAGCACATTTGAGTGATGTTAAAATCATCAAAGTTGAAGATATTCCCAAAGATGAAAAGATAACGACAGCGTATAAGAATATTTGCCAAACAATTAAGCTGGGAACCCAGTACGATTGGCTGGGAAGGTTGGCAAATGAGTACCCCATGATAGAAATTGGGATAGAAAAACCATCAGGTGAGTACAATGGATGTGTGGCAGCTGTAGAGAAACATGGTAGATTCAAGAGAATTAATGGCAGACTGGTTATAGATAAAGAAAAATCTTCTGAGGATTTGGTATGCTTATTTGGCAATCTTGCGTTTCCGATTGCGGACATAACTGAGGTTGAAATGCAAGAAAATATTGCTAAATGGGGAGACGAGGATATAATGAAGCAGATATGGTTTTGCCACTCACCGATTGCTGGAAAACCGTGTGGATTCTGTCGCCCTTGTCAACAGAAAATGGAATGCAATATGGCGTGGTTACTACCTAAGAATGCACAGAGAAGGTATAAGATTTGGAAAACCGTAACTGTGTGCGGGGCGGGGGAAAGAGCTAACGGCATCGTTTCTCTTCTTATACGTGGGCATCTATTGTAAGAGAATACCATCCTAGAGGGAAGAAAGACAATAGAGGATTTGTAGAATTAACGCTGTTTAATATGTATTGGAGAAAAAACAATGTCACTTTTCAAAAACAAAACCCTCATGATCACCGGCGGTACCGGCTCTTTCGGTAACGCCGTCTTAAACCGCTTCCTCGCCACGGACATTGGCGAGATCCGCATCTTCTCCCGGGATGAGAAGAAGCAGGACGACATGCGCCACGAGTATCAGGCGAAAATGCCGGAGGTGGCGAATAAAATCAAGTTTTACATTGGCGACGTCCGGGACCTGCAATCCGTTCGGGGGGCCATGACCGGGGTAGACTATATTTTCCACGCCGCCGCCCTGAAGCAGGTGCCTTCCTGTGAGTTCTTCCCCATGGAGGCCGTGCGGACCAACGTCATCGGCACCGACAACGTCCTCACCGCCGCCATTGAGTTCGGTGTGGAGTCCGTCATTTGCCTCTCCACCGACAAGGCGGCCTATCCCATCAACTCCATGGGCATGACCAAAGCCATTGAAGAAAAGGTGGCCATTGCCAAGTCCCGGATGTCCGGCAAGACCAAAATCTGCTGCACCCGCTACGGCAACGTCATGTGCTCCCGGGGCTCCGTCATCCCGCTGTGGATCGACCAGATCAAATCCGGCAACCCCATCACCGTCACCGAGCCCAACATGACCCGGTTCATCATGTCCCTGGAAGAGGCCGTTGACCTGGTGCTCTTCGCCTTTGAGCACGGCGAAAACGGCGACCTCCTCATCAAAAAAGCCCCCGCCTGCACCATCCGCACCCAGGCGGAAGCCGTCTGCGAGCTCTTCGGCGGCAAAAAAGAAGACATCAAGGTCATCGGCATCCGCCACGGCGAAAAGATGTACGAGACCCTCCTTACCAATGAGGAATGCGCCAAGGCCATCGACATGGGCGACTTCTACCGTGTCCCCGCCGACAACCGGGGCCTCAACTACGACAAGTATTTCAAAGAAGGCAACGAACACCGCAACACCCTCACGGAGTTCAACTCCAACAACACCCGCAGGCTCAACCTCCGGGAGACCATTGACACCATTGCCGCCTTGGAGTATACTCAAAAAAGGCTGGCAGAGGAGCAGTAAAGGCTTTGCACTCCGGCTGGCAAAATTCTTCCGAAGAAAGGTGAACCATGCTAAAGGCCGGGATTCTGATTTTAAAACCCTATGTAGAGGCGCTGGACACCCGTTGGGTGGTGTTTTTCCTGCTGCTTACCCTGGTTTTGGGGCTTTTCCTGAAGCTCGTGGGGCGGGAGCACATTGGGGCCCGCTGCTTTACGGTGCTGTATCTGGGCCTGGTGTACACCTCCACGGTCCTGTCCCGGATGCCGGGAAGCGGGGTGAACGTGGCCCTGACACCCCTGTGGTCCTATGCCCAGTGGATACAGGGGAATGATGTGTTTTTAAAATACATCGTCCTCAATATCCTCATGCTGCTGCCCCTGGGGGTGTCCCTGAGCGCCCTGTGGCAGCGCCCAAAGCGGGTGCTTCTCACGGGCTTCCTGTTCTCCTGCCTGATCGAGACCTCCCAGCTGCTCACCGGCCGGGGGCTCTTTGAGATCGACGACATCCTCCACAACACCCTGGGCGTTTACCTGGGCACCCTGCTCTACAGGGCGGGACAACGCCCCCAAAAAGACCCCGGACCCTAAACTCCGCGGGGACCGCCATGGGCTGTCCCCGCGTTTTTCCTTACCCCGCCGCCTCCAGCATGTTCTCAATAAAAATCCCATACCCCGAGGCCGGGTCGTTGACCAGCACATGGGTCACGGCGCCGATGAGCTTGCCGTCCTGCAAAATGGGACTGCCGGACACGAGTGATTGTCATTATGGACAACACAATAGTTTGTAATGCCTTTTCATTTGTACTGTTGAAAGCCGATTGCTTTATTTTGCGCTGTATGGTAAAATATCCAAAGAAAAAGGTGTGTTTCGTTTCATGAGAATGGAGGATTTGCAAATGCTGATGAACAGTGGTGAGTACTTGGATTTGGTACAGAGTATCAAGCAGGAAATCCAAAGTGCGCAATATAGGGCAGCGCTGAATGTCAACAGGGAACTGATATGCCTGTACTACGATATTGGGTCAGCCATCAACGAGCATAAAACCTGGGGAAATAAATTTATTGAGAACCTTGCTACAGACATTAGGCTGGCATTCCCGGAAGCAAAAGGGTATTCGGTGCGAAATCTCAAATATATGGCGAAGTTTGCGCTCCGTTTTCCGAACTTTGAAATTGTGCAAGCGGCGCTTGCACAAATAACGTGGTATCATCACATTGCATTGATGGATAAGGTGAGGACAGCGGAGGAGCACATTTGGTATGCCGATCAAGCAGCTGGGAACGGGTGGTCACGCAATGTTTTGGTACACCAAATTGAGATAGGGCTCTATCAACGCCAAGCGCTGGCTAAGAAAATAGCAAATTTTGAAGAACGCTTACCCTCCCCGCAAAGTGAGCTTGCCGCACAGACAATGAAGGACCCCTATGTGTTTGACTTTATCCCGTTTAAAGAAGATATGATGGAGCGGGATATAGAACAGGCGCTTGTGAAAGATGTTACAAAGCTACTGTTGGAATTGGGAACAGGATTCGCCTTCCTTGGAAATCAATATCACCTGAATGTGGGCGGAGATGATTTTTACATTGATCTGCTGTTTTACAATCTGAATCTTCGCTGCTATGTGGTGATCGAACTGAAAACCGGTGAATTCAAGCCGGAATACGCAGGACAGCTGAATTTCTACCTTTCGGCGGTAGATGGGATCCTGAAAAAGGAGAACGATCATCCTTCTATTGGTTTGCTGCTGTGTAAGAGCAAAAATGATTTGGTAGCGGAATATGCGCTCAAGGATATGTCCAAGCCTATGGGTGTCAGTGCGTATAAAGTAACCAGTAGTTTACCGGAAGAACTGCAACGGCAGCTGCCATCAATTGAAGACATTGAAAAACGAATCCAAAGGGAATAATTTCACGGGGATGACATTTGCTGTCCATGCATTCATAAATCGGAATTTGACGAGATGTTTAAGAGAACAAAGAGGTAGAATTATGATTAAGCCTAAAAGATTGTATAAAGGTGATAAAGTTGCAATCGTTTCCTTGTCACGAGGAATGATTGGCGAGAAGATGTTTATTCATAAATACGAACTTGCCAAGAAACGTTTGGAAGAATACGGATTAGAAGTTGTAGCTATGCCTAACGCATTAAAAGGGAATGACTATCTGTATCGGCACCCAGAAGCAAGGGCGCAGGATTTGATGGATGCCTTTAGGGATTCAGAAATCAAAGCCGTATTTAATGCCATTGGCGGCGATGATACAATAAGACTTCTGCCCTACATAGACTTCGATGTTTTGCGGAATAACCCCAAGATATTTACTGGCTTTTCGGATTCCACAACAAACCATTTTATGATGCACAAGGCGGGACTTGTATCCTATTACGGCCTGTCTGTGATGAATAATCTCGCAGAATATGTTGCTATCAACGAATACACCAAACAGGCCATGGAAAAGACATTGTTTGCTCCCCAGGACACCCTGCCGATTCCTTGCAGCGATTTTTGCAGCTATGAAAAGGACAAGGTTTGGTGGAAAGAAGATAATATGAACCAGGCTACCCCTCGTTACCCTAATACAGGCTATGAGGTTATACAAGGTAGCGGAAAAGTAACTGGTGAGCTGCTGGGCGGGTGTATCGATGTATTCCCAGAGTTGCTCGGAACTTCTTTGTGGCCCACATTAGACCAGTGGAAAGGCAAGATTTTGCTGATTGAAACAAGCGAAGTTGATATGCATGAAATGGTTCTATCTTGGTTTTTGCGGAATTTGCATGCCCAAGGCATACTGCATGCCATCAACGGAATTATTGTTGGCAAGCCTGCTGTGGAAGAAAAACTGGAGAAGTATAAGGATGTATACAAGCAGGTTGTTGGATTTGAGGCAAATTTGCCAGACCTCCCAATCCTGTACAATGTTAATGTGGGACATGCGTATCCTATTGGTGTTTTTCCGTTGGGTCTGCGATACGAAATTGATTGCGATAACAAAATGCTCACTTTGCTGGAAAGTGCAACAGCGTAACAAATTCCGGTTTATCGAACTAGCTCTCCCGGAAAACCTTTCCGGGAGAGCTGCCTTTTATCTCGCCGCCTCCAGCATATTCTCAATAAAAATCCCATACCCGCAAGTTGGATCATTTACCAAAACATGGGTGACCGCTCCAATCAGCTTGCCGTCCTGCAAGATTGGCGAACCTGACACGAGTGATTGGCAGTATGGACAACATTTTTTAGGTTCAATTCGCCGTATTGGCGAAAGGAATCAAATTGCTGGAGAAGTTCCATTCGATTCGGATGCTGTTGTCTGGGTAGATAATTACACGCTTTACCAAGGCTCTCATCACTTCCGGAGTAAGTTCGGAGATTTGGCTGTATTGGCTAATTTCTTTTGCTGTTTCCTGAGCTTGTTCTGTTTGTTCCGCAGTAGCATACAGTTTTTGAAGCCGCTGCTGTAATACAGCAAGCTTGGATGCAGTGTTCTCTTCGTCCGCTAACAGGACTTGTTTCTTTTGAATATAGTCCTGCCTTGAAATTCTATCTTCCATCACAGCTTCAAGCAATTCCCGCTTGGTATTCTGCAATTGGCTATGTTTCCGCTGCAAGCTTTTGATTTCGTCGGAAACAACTGCTTGCTCAGACTTTGTGGCTTTACGAAGTGCCCGCTGTTCTTGCTGTGAGGTATCAGTTAAAGCGCATTGTTGCTGAATCGCACGAAGAAGAATGCCTTTTATTTGAGCTTCATCAGCACGGACACGTTTACATTCCAGGGCATCGTTGTAGCGAGCCTTAGAACAGAGCCAGCTTTTGTTTGCTGCTTTTCCCTTACTAAGAGTATTTCCACAACACCCACAGATCAATCTGGAAGTTAGAGGATTATGCTGGGAAACACCTTTTTTCTTGCATTTTGATTTGATGGTTTGCAAGGCAAGGAAATAAAGCTCCCTGGATATGATGCTTTCATGTGTTCCGGGGATAATTTCACGCAATTCACGAGGAATCTGCTTTGTGCGATCACTGCCGATTTTTACAACGTGGGATTTGAATGCTTCTGTATCGCCGGTATAGATTCGATTTTCTAAGATGTTTTTTACAGAGTCCCAAGTCCAGTCTGTGTAGACCTTGTATTTGGCACTTCGGTATTGCGCCAAGTGCTGCGAGGGAGTAGGTACATGGTCTTTATTCAGTGTAAGGGCAATTTCGGTGACTGTTTTGCCTTCAGAGGCAAGCTTGAAAATACGTTTTACAGTGATTGCTGCCTCATCGTCAACGATGATTGTATTTTTAACTGGCCCTTTTTTATATCCGTAGGGAGCTGTACCGTAGACAAATTCACCTTGTCTTTTTTTCAAATCAACAGCACTTTTGATTTTACGGGAGATGTCTTTGCTGTACATCTCGTTTATGAGATTACGGATTGCCAAATCAAGCCCAGCTGGATTTTCGCCATAATCGTTGCTGTCATAATGGTCATTGATGGAAATAAAGCGGACCCCATATGCGGGGAAAATGAACTCCAGATAATGACCGGCTTCCAGGTAGTTCCTGGCAAAACGAGAAAGGTCACGGACGATAATTGTCTTGACCAAACCTTGCTCGACCAGTTTAAGCAGCCGCTGGATGCTGGGCCGTTCCATGTTTGTGCCGGAATATCCGTCATCGATAAACTCTTGAAAAGTTGTTCCTAAATCGCTGTGGGCAGTGAGAAACTGCTTTACACATAATCGCTGGGAGCTGATGGAGTAGCTTTCTTCCATGCTGCCATCGGCGACATCACCATCTTCCAAAGATAATCGAAGATAGTATGCGTTAATTCTATCGCTGCGCATTTTCCGTCACCTCCGGGATATGCTCTAAATACTCTGATACCAACCTGAAAGGGTCCTCATAATTCAAAATCAGTTCGATGCGCTTGCCCGCAAAAATGTTTATTCGCTTGACGAGGAAATCAATTACCGTCCTGTTAATCTCAGGAAAACTTTGATATTCCTTGAGAAATTGAATCCATTTGTGGGATTTGGCAACAATGCTTTCCAAACATTTTGAGGAAGCAAATAGCTTGTTTTCTTCTTCCAGAAGCTGCGTACATTCTTTGCTGTAGTGCTGCTTGGCGTAGATGTATTCCTGACGGTCAATCAATCCATCCGTCAAATCGACAAGTAATTGTTCAATACGCACTTCCATGTTTCTGCGCTTGGATTGAATGCTTGAAAGTTGGTTTCTTACAGAAGATTCATAACATACCACCTTAGGTATGGCCTGAACCTCTTTTACAAAGGCTTCAAAGTCGATTGCTGTACGGACTTGAGCATCCAAGGCGTTTCTTAGTGCGTCCATGATTTCTTCGTGTCGGATGTAGTGCGTGGAACACGTTGCCCTTCCGCTATCCATAAATCTTCCACAGTCGTAGTAGAGAAATACGTTCCTTTCACCGTCTTTGTTTGCTCGGCCTATACCTTTGCAGGAGCGCATCATGCTTCCACAATCGCCACAATACACCATCTCACGCAGAATCTCTCTTTGCTCAGGCTGAAGATCTTCCTGCTTTTGAAAAGATCTGCACTGGCTGGCTCTTTCCTGCATTGCTGTTTGTACGCTCTCATATAACGCATTTGAAACGATAGGTGGGTGTGCATTTTCAATAACCTGCCACTCTTCTTCGGAGCGGCGAAGTTTTTCCATGCCCAGCTTATCTCGCTTTACTCTTCCATGAACACGATTCCCGATATATACCTGGTCGGTTAAAATCTTGCGGAGTGTACCATGAATCCAGAGTGCATTTTCATACTTAGCGGCTTTGGTAAGACCTCTGATGTAGCGAAGCTTACCGGGACATGGGATGCCTTCCTCGTTCAGAGTTTTGGCGATTGCGTTCAGTGCCATACCATTTGCCCGCATTTCATAAATACGAAGTACAATGGGAGCAGCTTCTTCGTCTACATCGAAAGTATTCTGTTCCGGATTTCTAATGTAGCCATAGGGGATACTGCTTGCGGAGGGAAGATACTCGCCGCTGCTCATTTTAGCGGAAATGCTGCTTCGGATTTTTTTGGAGATGTCCTTTACATAAGAATCGTTCATTACCATTTTGAAGGGCATGAGCAACGCTGCAGAGTCACAATTTTCGTCGAAGCTGTCATAATCGTCATTGATACAGATAAGGCGGACACCCAGCATAGGAAAGATTTTTTCAACGAACTCACTGGTCATAACAAAATGACGGCCCAGTCGAGAAATATCCTTAACGATAACACAGTTGATTTTTCCGGAGCGGAGATCGTTCAGCATACGCTGGAAATCTGGCCGATTGAAGTTCATTCCGGTGTAACCATTATCAACATAATACTCGGCAGCGAGAATGTCCGCCTTGTCTTTTAGAAAATCCAGGGCGATTTTCTTTTGGTTGCCGATGGAATTTTGCTCTTCATCATCGTCATCTTCAATGGAAAGTCTTGTATAAATTCCAGCCAGCAGCTGGGATGCCTTCTTTTCTTCTTTTGCTTCAGCAGCAAATCTGCTTTTTCTTGCCATTTTAGCCTACCTCCTGGCTGATATTTTTTAGAATTTCCTGATAGGAAGCAATTTCATCTCGATAATTAAAGTCGATATGCACCGTCTTATCTTCAAAAACGGTTATTTTGTCAATGAATGCTGCGGCAACCTCACGGGTGAGCTTTGCAACAGATTGATATTTTGCAAACTGTTCCAACCAAGTAAGATTGGTTGTGCTTTTTGATATGATTTCGGTTCGCTCATCTTCCAATTTCTGAATGACGGTCTCTGCAGCTTCGATGGCAGCTGTCGCTCTTGTGCGCATTAGGTCATATTCGTCCCGCTCAATCAGTCCATCGCTAAGTGCCTCATACAGCTTTAGGCGGAAGCTTTTCTGTTTGTCGATTTCTTTATCTTTTTCTGCAATCAACAAGTCCAGACGCTTTAATTTTACGGAGAGAATTTCACCATGATTGACTTCATCCAGCAGCTGCTTCATCTCGACCAATAGGTTAATCTGATTTTTGATAGCCCGCATGACCGTTGCTTCCAGTGTTTCGACAGAAATGCTGTGGCTAGTGCATCCGGCTCCTTTTTTGTTGGTGTGACATACATAATAGTAGAATTTCTTCTTTCCTCTGGTTACGCTTCTTTTTACCATGGATCGGCCACAGTCGGCACACACCATTAGGCCGGACAATGGGTCAACAGCATCGGCCTTTGCGGAAACACGGGTATCCTTGGAGAGAACCTTCTGAACGGTGTTGAAAGTAAATTCGTCAATAATCGCTTCGTGATTATCGTTGACAATACTCCATTGGTCTTCGTCACGCACACGCATTTGCTTGACTTTATAATTTGGCGTACCACGCTTTCCTTGAATCAGAACGCCGGTATACACAGGGTTTGTTAAAATATTCTGGATGGTAAACGCTTTCCACAGGGCTTGACCTGCGCCTTTCAGACCGGATTTGTAGTTAAGTCCTTGGCTTTTTTTATATTCTGCAGGGGGAAGAACTGCTTCACTATTCAGGTAATCTGCTATGGATTGTGGGCTGTAGCCTTTCAATTTGAACGTGAAAATGGCCTTGACAATCTCAGCGGCGTATTCGTCAATAATGAGCTTGTGTTTGTCTTCCGGGCTTTTCCTGTACCCATAGCAGGCAAAAGCACCCAGGTATTCTCCGTTGGCCCTCTGAACTTTGAACTGTCGCCTGAGCTTTTTAGAAAGCTCACGGCAGTAGGTTTCGTTCATGATGTTTTTCACCGGAACCAGAATATCGTCACTGGATTTGGCGTTTCCACTGTCCACATCATCATTGATAGCAATGAAACGGATGCCCATAGACGGGAAAACCATTTCAAGGTATTTGCCAGTCTCAACATATTCACGGCCAAGACGAGACAAGTCTTTTACGATAACGCAGTTGATTCTTCCGGCGTTGACAGCATCCATGACTTTTTGGAACCCGGGACGGTCAAAGTTCGTCCCGGTGTAGCCATCATCGAAAGCTTCATCCACAAGTCGGATGTTCGGGTGGCTCTTTACATATTCCCGAATTAATACACGCTGGTTAGCGATACTGTCTGACTCATGGTTTGTTCCATCATCTTTGGACAGTCGATAGTAGGCGATTGCGTCAAAAGAATCTTCCCCGGCTGAGGTAAGCTGGTTTACATATAACCCCATAACAAAAACCTCCTATTCTATATAAAGGAAATTACTACGGAGTCATCCATGGTAATTTTCCACTCGATGAAACCGGGGACATTATCTCGAATTTTTTGCAAGTCGTCAACGATGTCGGACTTGATGTCCATGCTTGACCAATTAGCCAATGTTGCTGGCAAGTGCTTTCAGCTGATCTCTCAGACAAACGCCGGTGTCGGAAAAACCAAGGCTAACGACTACATCGCCGTCCAGATAGCAATACGGATTCCCAATCTGCTCAACATATTTCTTGATTCGCTGTTCACATGGCAGGGAAGTATCAATTTTTACCTGGTCCAAACTCCGCAGCTTTGTGCGGTCAACGGTTCTCATATCTATTTTTGCAGGCATCATTTTCAATTTTCCTCCGTTTCTACAATATAAATTTTACCCAAAAACTTACCGAATATTACTTAAAACTACATGAATGCGTTGGGTGGTTTCCCAACCAACGCATGGTATCTAGCTTTAATGTGCCGCACACTTTGATTGAAATGGTTTAACATACACATACTGTGCGGCATAACACAGATACAGATTTATTTTGAAGTTCAACCAATTTGCTACGCCTCCCGGTTGATGGGTATGATACAAGCCGCCTTTGGTAAGGCCGTCATAACTCTGCGAATACCGCTGCACATTGGCTGGCGAATATTACAGGGCTGCCCCCCAGTCTTCGGGAGCGCGTGAGCAAGTTCCATTTCACTACATCAAAAGGGGATACCCCAGATACCAGCTGGGGCCTTTCGACTCGTAGATCGCTCATAGGAACATCTGGGTGATAAACATCGGATATTCCTCGTCGTGGCGGCGGGTCGGCTCCCTTTTGATGCGTGTTTGTGCTTATATCATCTTGTATTCAGTTTTCAAGATGCAGAGAAGAGTCTGTGAAGAAGTCCCTTCAATAACTAGGCAATGGAATTTAACGTTTGTCCCATCTTTCGATGAGAAAAATGCCTTTTGTATGATTGTACAAATTATAATGCGAATTTTCAGAAAATCTGCTTCCATATTTATATAATTTATCTAAACAGCGGATTCAAACAAAGAAAAAATGCGGCGTAGTTTTCTGTAAATTTGCGATTTGGACTTGTTTTGAAGCTCTGCAATTTCTCGCACAGTGTACTCCTCGCAGATATATAGCGTGAGCAGCTCCTTGTCTTCATCAGACAGGTATTTAGCTCCAATGGTGAGGCAAGGGGTTGAAAGCTCAGACAGCCACCAATACCGAGAATGGCCACCGTAAATATCGTAATTAACGGTAATTTGTTCCATAATATCCTCTCTTTCTTCAAGTGAAAAATCAGCAGAATGTGTAATATTAACTCTGTTTCGGCAGAACTCAGCCCAATCAAAGTTGTACATTTCCTGGATTGCCTCGCTGCTCATTCCGGCCTCAGCGTAAGATTTGGCTAATTTAGCCCAGTCTCTCTCAAAAACTTTCTTTGCGATAAAATAGTTGTATCTCATATTTGGTATCTCCTTAATCGTGAAATTTGTTTGAGTGCAAATTTCGGAGATCAGGGATACCGGGCCAGGCTTTCCTGCCATTTGGATAAAAACATAAGAAGTCCTTTCCGCGGAGGAATCCGGGAAAGGACTTCTTTTCATCGTACAAAGCGCAGCGGGCAACAAAAAAGCACCGTAAAAGTGGAATCAAAATGGGTATGGTTATCCCATTGATTCCGACTTTGTACGGTGCTTGGTAGCCTCGATCTAAGATCGTCTCCGCTTGCGCGATTGTAAGTCGTAATATTCAGTTTTTATTTTATCATTTATAGTAGATCTTCCGCTTTCCAATGCCTTTTTGTCTGCGGAAGTATGCCAGATTGAGCGTATCTTCGGCCTTACACTTCGGGCATTTCGGGCGAATGTGACCGATGCTGTCGGAGTAGACTTTTATAATCAGATAATTGCATCGGGGACAGCGTATTTCCCGTAGAGAAAGGTTCTCTGACTCAGATGCGGATAGATCGAGCCGTCGTTGCCGCTCCGGCGATGCTGCCGGAATTGGTCGTTCGTAGCGTCCATTCATATCGAATCCCTCATTTTCTGGAAGTATCCTGTGATTTCCCGGCGGTCAACCAGATTGTACTTTTTCAGTTGGATAAGCAGAGCTGAAAAGGAAACGCCTAGTTCGTCTGCCATTGCGTGAATGGCGGGCTTGGTACTGGGTAGCAGAACAGATTCGCCGTAGATGGGGAGCCGACTGCGATGTAAGTGGCGGCGGAGGGTATTTTGCAGCAGGGGCATGGGCATCAGCAGCATGGCAGCCATGGCGTTTGCCTGGCATTCGCCTAGATTTAGCCGTTCCTGCAGCTCTTGAAGGTTGTATTGCCGCTCGCTGTCGTATTCCCGGTCAAAGCAGGCCGGATTATGAAGCGGGTCTGCCCGGTTGATGAGAATATGGCTGATTTCGTGGGCAAGAACGAACCGTCTGCGGCAGTTTTCGACAGGCCGCTGTAGAAAAGAATCCAGAATAATGGTGTCCTTGGGAAAGACAATGCCAACTCGCTGGTTTTGGCGCAGTACGGACAGCGGATAGCTCCCGTTGGAGACAAAACCGATCTTGTCCAGTTCATCCTCTGCGATATGCTCGTATTGGACTTGCAGGCCAAGAAAGCGGGCAATGCCGTCAATATCGATGGGGCCGGATGCCAGGGAGCCACAGGCTGCCTGAATCAGGCCGGAAGCAATTTCTTCAATCTCTTTGTTTGAGATAAATACTTTCATCGGTAAACCTCCTCAAGTGAAAAACCGCATTCTCTGAGAGGACGAGAATGTTTCAAACGGACGCTGCTTCCAATCGGTAAGGCTGCAGGAGATGGCGGCTTCCCATTTCCTGAGTGAGTGGATGGCCTTGCTGATGGAATCATTTACTTCGGATGGGCATATTATAGCGGGCTACATAAACGTTGTCAAGAACAAATGTTCGTAAATTCAAAAGAAAAATTATTTCATTATTTTTGCTGGATTACAATTCCAAGATCCCGTTCTATCATGTGGGCGTATTGGGAGGTGAAGGAGCTGTCTGGGGCATATCCTGGATTTACTTGGGAATAGAATGCATTTCCCCACAGGAAGCCCCAGTAATGCACGATTTTGAACCCCAATGTTTCCAGATAAGCATAGTAATCTACAATTTGCGCTGCGGCTTCTCGTTGGGCTGGGGAAAAGTCTTCATAGGCAGCGTGAAGAACCTTTTCCAGCCGAATGACCTCCGGCAGGTGAGAAAGCTGCTGTTCCTGGTGGAGATCTTCGTAATCGGTATTGATGCGCAGCTTATTGACCGGCTGCTGAAAACACTCCAGGTTCCACCGAAAGCCCTGGTAGGCGATGTACAGCAGCTTGGCGGCAAATTGGGCTTCCAGTGCATCGGAATAGGTGCTGTCCGGCAGGGAATCCTTGGCCTGTTCGTATTGCCGGGCCTCCTCTGCGTAATCGGGGGCGTATTGTGCCAGGGTGCTTTTGAGCTGCTGAAAGAGCTGGGAGCCGCTGAGGGATGTTGTTTCAAAATCCATTGTGTTTGCCTCTTTCCATTATTTTTTCAGAACTTCCCGTAAAACTCGGTTCAGCATATTTACAAGTAGTTCTGCTGGAATTATAATAATGAAAGAGGCTTGTCGAAGTCAGTCGAATGGTGTAAAAAGAAAGCCAGCAGGCAATCTTTTGATTGCTTGCTGGCGGGTTTAGCCATTTTCGTGATAGGCATCGATATAAGCTTTGACGCAATGGTAGATTTTGCGGCGCTCTTTTGCGGGCAAATCTTTTAACAGAGTGTCCAGCTCAGAGGGAACAGAATTTGCGGAGCAGTCAATGACATCCTGCAGCAGAGTGTCGGCGGACACACCAAGGATGTTTGCGATTCTGCAAAAGGTTTCCAGCTTTGTGGGCTTGAAGCCTCGTTCGATGACGCTAATGTGCATGGGCGTTAAATCCACCAGCTCCGCCAATGCTTCCTGCGTCAGGCCCTTTTGCTCACGGGCTATTTTGATTCGTCGTCCGATTGCTTTCAAATCCATAGTATTCCGTCCTTTTGGAATTAGTAATCATTCTGTTAGACAGTATACCCGCAATGGAATTGAAAGCACAGAATCTATAATATTTATAGTAAGCATGATAGATTTAGAAATGAAATTTTTCAGCAATCGACACCGTTCGACACGGGTTTTTAAGAATCCATGGTATAATAAAAAAAACAAAAGGGCCTTCGCCAAGGAAAAACCTTGACGATACTCCCGCAAAAATCCCATAGGCAAATCCTGCTTTTTCAAGTTCCCATGACCAGATTTCTGACGGCGAATGGGCTTTTTAGGCGATACCGGATAGGGTGCTTGCCAGTTCAAGGGCACTGCGTTTGGATTCCATGGAGGGATGGACATACATCCGTAGGGTGGTTTGCACGTCGGCGTGGCCCAGGATTTCGGAGAGGGATTTGATATCCATGCCGTATTCGATGCACCGTGTGGCGCAGGAGTGGCGCAGGATGTGGAAATTCCGGACGGGGATTTCCAGCCGCTCCAGGAAGCGCCGGAACCGGTATTGCAGCGTTCTCGGCTCCATTGGCCTGTCGCTGCCCGTGAGCAGGTAGCCGCTGGTTTTCAGCGGGCGAAGCAGAGAAAGCATTTTCGCCGTCAAGGGAATCACCCGCTCCGAGCATTCGCTTTTCGGCGTTTGAATCACCAACTCCGTGCGGCCTCCGTAGTTGATACGGTAGGCCGTTCGCTGTATGTGCACGGTTCCGCCGGAAAAATCAATGTCTGACCATTGTAGCGCGCACACTTCGCCCAGCCGGATTCCCGTTTCCAGGCACAGCAGATAGGCCAGGTTCTCGGTGCTGGGCTTTCGCAAAATCTCCGCGGAAATACGGCAGCATTCCCACCCGCTAAAGGTTTCAATCCGCCTCTGCTTAACCGCCGGAGCGCGGATTTCTTCTTCGCCGTTGTATCGGAACTTTCGCCGTGCCAGTTTCAAGGCGGAACGGACGATGACGCAAATATCATTGACCGTCTTGGGGGCCAACCCGCCCTTGCCGTCCAGCCGCCCGGATTTGAGCTTTCTGTCCACAAAGCTGTTGAGCTTTTCTTCTGAAAGATCGCATACCCGTTGCGCACCCAGTTCAGGTTCAATGTGCTGCTGGATCAACACCCGGTAGCGTTCCCGGCTGGTGGGCTTGATGTGGCTGTTCTCCGCTTGCCAATGGGCCAAAAGCTCTTTTACCGTCAGAGTGCAGCCGCGCAGCTGCTGTTTGCGGTTCTCCTCCCGGCAGACGGCCAGCTTTTGGCGAACTTCGGCGTAGGTTGTTCCGTAAACCGAGTGGTAGAGGGCCCCACCGTCCGGTTTTCGGTCCGCGATATACCGGCCCTCCCAGCGCCCATCCTTGCGCTTATAGATATTTTCCCCTCGTCTGGGCATAGGCATTCCTCCTGTGACCATGATTTTGACGGCAGTTGCATCCAACAAAAGGGTTTCCATTTGCCGAATTGCATAAAATCTAGCGCTTTTCCGTTCCTGTGTTGTCCATTGAATTGCGATTCCGTACAAAAATTAACAATCTGGGACAAATTTAATTGACAAAGATATGGCTTATGATATAATAACCTTGTACGAATGGGTACGTATGTGGACTTTCTGGCTTTCGTTAAGGTTTTTCCTTAACGAAACCGTCCCCCGCGACCCAGACTTCTGGCCGTCATACATAGTATGGCACAAAAGAACGTACTTTAACAACTCAATTGCTGCATGGTGTCACGCATCTGCGGTTTGCAGATGTGGAGATGAGGGAATCCGGTGAAATCCCGGTGCTATACCCGTAGCTGTATGCGCAAATGTCCGTACCCTTAACGGAGCGATCCGGTCATTGGGGAAACCTGAGAAGGCTGGGTGCGGGCGCTGGCGGAGGAATCCACCAAAATGCGCGAGCCAGAATACCGACCATGTGTGAGCGCCGAAGCACCCCCTGAAATGGGCGGAAGGAAGGCAGGAAGTGAAAACAATCGGTCACGCCGGCAGAAGGTCTGCCTGTGTGGCTTTTTCTTTTGCCCAAAAACAGAATACAGGTTTTGTGGCCCGGTTCGTCCCGGGCTGGACAAGGGAAGCCGGTGGAAATCCGGCGCAGACGCGCTACTGTGATATGCCAAAGGCTCTGCCAATATGCCATTGCTGAAAAGTGAGAAGGCGGCAGCGCTGCATGAAGCCAGGAGACCTACAAAGCCGGAACGATCTTAGGACGCGACGCAGAACCGTGAGATCCCAACAGGCCGGGGCACTGTGCCCGGAGTATGGAGGGATACGGTTTGAGCAAAAAGGAAAAGGTTCCTTATTTTGACCACAATCGGTGGAGAGAGCAAAAGCTCAAGGCCATGGTCAACGTCGCTATGAAGGAAAAGAACGCGGCGTTTCTGGAAGAACACAGGAATGACACCGACGAACAGCTGCTGGACTACCTGCGCGCCTGCGCCAGGAAGCTGGGCCATACGCCCCATCCCGGGGAGATTTACGGCAGTTACCTGCTGACCCAGCGCTTTTCCGGCTGGGCAAACGCCGTCAGCGCCGCGGGACTGACGAACCCGGTGCATCAGCTTTCCAGAGAGCAGTGCCGGATTTATACGGACGAGCTCTGCACTCAGGAGCGGATGTTCAAGGAGAACCGGGAAAAGGACAAGGCCGCCCGAAAGGCTGCCAATCAGGAAAAGGCCGAGCTGGCCCACGCGGAAAAGCAAGCCCGCCTGGAGCGGGATGCCCAGTGGGGTGAAGCCAACGGCCATATGACAGATGAAGAATTGCTTACCTACCTGCGCAAATGCGCCGAAGAGCTGGGCCATGTGCCCTACTCCAACGAGGTGGTGGGCGGAAGATATATTTCCCAGCGATTTGGCGGCTGGGGTATGGCAATCTACCGTGCGGGATTGCCGGAATTAAAGGGCGTAAAAGGCCCGACAGCTGCGGAGAGAGCGGCGATTCGTGCGGAGATAAATGGGTGTCAACCGGGATGTGACCCGGAGGCATATAGAAAGTGAATATCGATGTTGTGCTGCGACACCGATCTGTGGGATTGTGCGGGGATGGCCTTTGAGCCGGAGCGTGACGAAGTGGGTTGGGGATGATGCCCGTTTGTATGGTGGGCCCCAATGGAAGCGGGGATTGTTGTGGACACGACGAAGGTGTTCACAAATCATGGTGTCAACAGTCGAAAGGCTGTGACATAAATATTTTATAAAGGAGCAAAAAATCATGAAGACAACCAGAAGAATTTTCTCAATGGTCCTCGCTCTGATGATGGTTCTGTCCCTGAGCGTGACCGCATTTGCTGACACCACCACCGGCAAGGCGACCGTCGTCATCAAGAATGGCGATGAAACCGTAGTGACCCTGTCTGCTGATGCTGGCCAGAGCGTGTACGAAGCACTGCAAAGCAATGCTGACCTTACCTGTGACTGGTCTAGCTTTACCGACTACTATGGCAACCCTGCCAAGGCGCTTACTGGCCTGACTTACAGTGAGAAAGGTGTAGTAAAAGCAGAGCTGGAGAGTGGTGCGGCCGATGGCGCTTCCAGTGGTGTGACCGCTCAGTGGAGCACGAAGCGGCCTGGATACGGTTTTGAAGGTTTTGCTTATGACGACAATGATGAAATTGCTGGCTACAATTACGTCTATGTTGGCAATGACTTCGTTTACACTGTAAAGAACGGTTCCACTTCTGTTGATGTGTCCAATAAGTACATGAACCAGTATACCATGCAGGCCGGTGATGTCGTTACCATTTACTACAAGCTGGTAGTTTCCAGATGGACGGCGACAACTCCTTTTGAGACAACTGAACCCTACATCTAATTGATGCACTGGTGATTTGAGCCGCAGGGGGCCCCGTCAAATTGGCGGGGCCCCTTGTCATTTTTTTCGGGGAGGTGCTGCTTTTATGGGGATTAGACGTGGGGTTAGTATCCTGCTGATATTTGCCCTGTTGCTTCCACTTTTTCCAGTGCTATCAGTCCATGCCGCCGAGGCAGAGGATATAGAAAGTGGCGAGACGTCTTTTGCTGCTGATGCGTGGGATGAAACGTTCGAGCGGGAAGATGCTGAGAAATTTCCTGTTGAAGAGAACAGAGCGCATGATATTCCTACAGAAGATTCTGCCCTTACAGAGGATGCAGAGGTTGTAGGTGAAAGTGTAGTTATAGAAGAAAATATTATATTTCAAGAAGACATTCCTGAGCAAGAAAAGAATCCATCAATTAGCTGTTTAAGGGTATATACTTCAGACAACAACGAGGTGGACTTATTTCCTGCATATTCAAATGATAATAGCGACTACAGTTTTGCATATAACAGTGAAAAAATTAGGCTATATGTAGAATTCCCTGAAGGCTATACTTTACACATTGATGGCTACAATATCATATCCAGTGATGGTGTCATTGATGAAGAGATAAACCTCTTAGATGTATATGACACAGAGAGCTCAACAGCTACTGTTTTAATGCGACTGACCAGTGCGGATGAAACAGGTGCTGAGTCGACTGTACAACAGATTAAGATTCTTGTAATGTTGCACGTTACAGCTGGTGAGGAGCCAATTGAGACGTTTGATATGAATGATCAAGAAATGCTCTTGGCTAATGTAGCTAACACAACATGGCTGGCAAGCGCTTCCTTCTCGGTGAAGGGAACGAACCAGGCGAATTACCCGGTGGTAAAGTTTGACCCGGCGGTAACAGAGTACACAGCGGATATCGC
>CAKTNS010000006.1 GCA_934589225.1 uncultured Oscillospiraceae bacterium | reverse complement strand
GTTGACGAACGATACTTCGGTAATCTCACCCTGTTTTACGGTGACGGTCTGTGGATTTTCACTGACGCATTGGTAAAAACTGTTTTCGGGAAGCAGTTCTTCTACCGTGTACTGTCCGGGCAGCAGATTCCCGGTCAGAATAATACCGTCCTTGTTGCTGGCGAAGGGAGAACCGTCCAGAACCTTTCCTTCGGCATCTGTAATTTTGAACTGCCAGCCCTCCACAGAACCGCCGCCCTCCACGGTTTTGGAAATTTTCAGCCTGCCATACTGGACATTGGTGAAGGTGATGGAAACATCCTCATGGGGCTTGATTTCAAACTTGTGGACTGTTTCGTCCACCATCCAGTATTCGTCCTCAAATCGACCATGCTCGTCGCCGGTTTCCTTCGCCCAGTAGATGCCGGGGTCAAGGTAATAGCCCGCCTTACCGTCTGCATTGGTGATAAGGGTGCCAACCTTCTGGGTGCAGGCTTCGTCCGAATAGACAGTAATATGCCAGCCTTCCACGGACTGCCCGGTGTTGGTCTTTTTGTAGAACCAGACCAGCCCCTGCTCCTTATTGAGCCAAGTGTCCACGGTGGTTTCACCGGCTTTCACGGTCACATCGTGGAAACCCAGCTCGGTCAGCCAATAATTATCCTCCGTGGGTAACTCCACAACCGTGTACCACCCTAACGGAAGATTTTGGGTGCAGGCATATCCGTTTTCATCGGTGGTGAAGTCTCCGTAGGAATTGCCCTCGGAATCTCTCACCCGGAATGTCCAACCACCAAGCTGATTGCCGGTGTTGGTGGTCTTGCGGATTTCGATGCGCCCATAGTGGGTGTTGGTGAAGGTGACTTCTGTGGTCTTGCTAATGGCAACCGTTACAGACTTCACGGCGGTGTCAAATTCCCAATAGGGATCGTCCGTGGAAATCTCTTTGGCGTAATAGGTTCCTTTCTGCAAGCCAGAAACCGTTACTGTGCCATCTGCCCCGGTGGTGAATGGAGACCCAGAAACAGGTTTGGTACAGGCAGAATCCGTGTACAGGCCAATCTTCCAGCCACCCAAATTTTCGCCCGTATTGGTTTTCTTCATTAGCTGGACACTTCCGGTGTTTCTCTTGTTGTAAAAGTTCACAGAAGCCGTCTGTCCAGAGGCAATCGTGACCCGCTGGGGATTGGTGCTGGCGCAGCTGTACAAGGCATCTACGCTGGAATCTGTGTTACCCAATTCCTTGACGTAGTAAGTGCCTGCGGTCAACTCCGTTACGGAGAGTTTACCGCTGGAATTGGTGGTGTACGGCCCGGATACCAGATTGGCACAGGCAGCATCGCTGTAAATCCCAAACTTCCAGCCGGAAAGATTCTGACCATCTTCCGTGGTTTTGGTCAGGCTGATATTTCCTAGAGACGGTGCTTTGATTTTGAAATAGGCATTCAGCCCGCTGCTTCCAGCGTTATACAGGGAGACGGTCGTCTGATAACTGGAACCCGACATATACCAGATATTGTAGCTGGAATTGGATGCCGAGGGCAGATACCGGGTTGCGGTGAACACCGTAGATTCAGAAATATCCCCGGTTTTCGTGATATTCAAAGTGTTGCCACTCTTAGAAAAGCGGGCACCGTTTCCATTGGAAAAGCTGAAATTCGACAGCACTCCATTAGAATCATAGGCACTTCCGGTATTCCCGGAGAGCTGAATCGTAGGTGCGTTGCTGCTGGAACTGCCGCAAAAGCTGGGAATGGTTTTCGCAGACTGAATCGCAGATACCAGACTGTGGTAGCAGGAGCTAAACCCGGACACCGAGGCAGAAGCGGCGGCATAGAACACGTCGCCGGAAGTGCCACACTCGTTGGAACTGTTCCGGTTAAAGCTGCTGGGGTCACGCAGGCCGCAGACAATTTCATAGATCAGGATTTGCGTTGCCACCCGCAGGGGTACATTGGGATTGCTGTCCTTCTTTACTGATGTAACGCTGATGGAGTGGTTCCACTGCTGGTCACTGTACAGAAGGATTAGCCCGATAGCCTCCCGCCGAGCGGAGGGCAGCGCATACCAGACGTTGCTTCCGGTTGTACTGCCGCTTCCATTCAATGTTACATCCCGGTCCACGGAGTTCCCGCTGGTGCTGGCCGCATAATTGCGCCAAGGCTCAATGCAGTACAGCGGTTCATCCGCATGGGCAACACCGCCGTACCTCGCAAAGTGCCAGCCCATGTTCTTGACATAGGCTGTCCGGGTGGTGCCGCTGCCGTTGGGTTTATAGGCGCAAGTCACCTGGTAGTTCAGCCGGGTCGTGTAGTCGCCGTTGTCCGCAAAATCGAAAAGCATGATACTTTTTTGCGTAGAGGCGTAGGCTTCGGCACCCAGGAGACGGTCGTCTGAATCTAAATCGTCCAATTCTTCCGGAAGTGTTGTCTCATCAGTAGGATCTTCCTCCATAGGCTCTGTTGCCTCCTCGGATGGTGGTTCTGTGGATTCTTCCGGCGGGGCTGCGGATTCTTCGGGCGGTGGCGTTTGGTCTGTATTAGGGGGGACAGCTTCAGAAGCAGAACCCTCGCCAGACTGTGGCACTGTTGGTGTGGTGATTTCATCCGCAAAAGCGCAGGGAATCATTCCAAAGCACAGCACGAATACCAGCAGGAGCGATACGATGCTCCGAAAGTGCTTCATAGTGTTTTCTCCTTCCTTAAAAATGGGATTGCTCCCACCTCAAAGGAGGCGGGAGCCGGTTGTTATGCAGAGAACAGGCCGGACAGCAGAGGAACGAGGGTAATGCCGATCATCGCCACACCACCGCCCGCCATGAGCTGCTTCATGCCCTGGCTCTTTGCGCCGGGGTTATCATTGCCGTAACCTTCCATCAGGTTGATTGCACCCCAAACGCCCAGGCCAGCGCCCAGAGCAACCACCAGGGTCTGCAAGACTTCGATAGCGGAATTGAAAAATGCCATATTGTGTACCTCCAAAAGATCGTAAAATTTTGGAAGGGACACATTCACGTTGAACTTCTCTGAATCTAAATATGGTTACTGCTTATCAGGCAGGGAGCCGGACGGATCTGCTTCAAACACCTCGCATACTGTGCCCGGTTTCAGTCGGAGGTGGTGGGACAGAAAACGCTCTATGTCCAAGGCGTTTTTCTTGTCAAAGTCGGATGTATATTTGTAATTGGGATGCTTGGTGATGTCGTACTTGTTGGACAGGAACGGGCGAACACCCCGCAGCTGCAAGATACACTTGCCGCCGTCCATGACTGCCAGCTCATCCTGGCTCATCAGCTCCCGGCCCAACTTCTGATAGTTTAGACTGTGGGAGGTTTCCCGCCCTCGGCTTTCGCCGGTATTGTAGGTATCCACAGTTTCTTTCCCAAGTGCGGCAGATAGTTCCTTCAAGGTGGTCGGCTCCTTGCCGCCCAGAAAGATGGAGGTATCCATGTTGCCGATGATGGTGTCGGCGTTGTCCTTATAGATTGCCTTGAGCTGGGACTGAGCTTGCAGCACCAGACAGCAGGAAATCTCACGGGAGCGGATGGTTGCCACCAGCTTTTCAAGTCTTGGAATCTGACCAATGTTCGCCGCTTCGTCAATGAGGCAGCGGACATGAACAGGAAGTCGGCCGCCGTAAACATCGTCAGCTTTCTCGCAGAGAAGGTTGAAAAGCTGGGTGTAGCACAGGGAAATTAGGAAATTGAAGGTATCGTCGGTATCCGACATGATGATGAACAGCGCTGTCTTGCGGTCTCCCAGGGTGTCCAGCTCCAGCTCATCATAGGCGGTCAGGTCACGCAGCTCCTGAATGTCGAAGGGAGCCAGCCGTGCGCCGCAGGAAATCAAGATCGACTTTGCTGTTTTGCCGGCGGCTAATTTGTATTTCTTATACTGCCGGACGGCGAAGTGCTGGGGCTTTTCCTTTTCCAGCTCCGCGAACATCAGGTCTACCGGATTCTGAAATTCCTCGTCATCCTCCCGAACCTCCATGGCATTGATAAACTCAATGAGGGTGGAGAAATTCTGTTCCTCCACCGGGGCCTCGTAGTGGATATACCCGATGAGCGCAGTGTACAGCAGGGTTTCTGCCTTGACCCAGAAGTCGTCCCCGGCTTTGCCCTCGCCCTTGGTGTTGGCGATCAGGGCAGTCACCACTTTCAAAATATCCTTTTCACTGTGGATGTAGGCGAAGGGGTTATAGTGCATGGACTTTTTGAAGTTGATGGTGTTCAGAATTTTCAGCCGGTAGCCAAAATGCAGAAGCATTTTTCCGCACTCGTTGACAATACCGCCTTTGGGATCGGTGACAACGAAACTGACGGGGTACTTTTGGGAAGTACACTGCATCAAATTGGGTTTCAACCAAAACCTTGTCTTACCGGAGCCGGAACCGCCGATAATCAGCACGTTTTTGTTCCGTGCGGTACGGGGATCGGCGGGACGGTTGTTCATGGTCAGGCTTTCCGTCTGGGTGAGAATCATGTTATTCTCAAAAGCCGGATCAACGTAAGGGGCAATGTCGGTGGCGGTTCCCCACCGGGCAGAACCGTACTCCTGGTTGTGCCGGAACTTCTTGGCATTTTTGCCCTTCACATAGACACCCAGCCGCATGGCTGCAGCGATGGCAATGCCGACGCAAAGATCTACTGGGTGGAAGCTGGGCAGCGGAACCGAAAAGGCATCTGACAGCCCTTCCAGAAAATGCAGGAATTTTCCAGCAAAATCAGCACCAGTTGCCAGCCGTGCGGCCTGCCCCAGCTTTGTGCAGAGCAACGCAATGAATACATAGGGCAGATTTGGCAGAAGTGCTTTCTTCCAGTTTACCTGTTTCACCGTTCCAGCTCCTTTTTCTTTGTCCGATCCACCACGGCGGACTGAATCAGCGCCTTGAACTGTTCCAGCTTGGCAAGGATAGAGGGGCGGGATTTCTTATTCACAATTTGTTCTGTGTACTCCTTGAAAGCGGCGGTCATGGCATCGGCATCCTGACTTTTGAAGAAAATCAGGTAGCGATCCTGTCCCTTTGCCTTGAAAGGGGCAAAATCAATGCCGTACTTTCTGGCAATACGGTTGAAAGAGCCGATATTTTGGTCTGTGACCTCCACGCTCTGCAAGCCTCGATTCTGGGCGGCGAGCTTTTTGACGGTCATCTTGCCGTGGGGCTGCTTGGTTTGGTGCTGGGTTTTCAGGTGCGTAAGCAGTTTCCCCAGTGCTTTTCTCAGCTCCTGCTCTGTCAGCTTGGTGCAGTTGACGATGAGGGTGACGACCCTCTGTTCCACTTCTTCCTGCATGGAAAATCACGCTCCTTTCTGTGGATTTTCAGGGAGAAGACAATCCCTGCTAGGGCGGAACCACCAGCCGGTGCAGCAGAATTTTCAGATTCATAGAACCTCCTTTACCGAAGCTGGTCTTTGTGGTCGTAAATCAGATTTCCTCGAACGACCTTTGCATGGGAAATAATCTGGATGTTCCCGTGCTTTTCATTCTCCAATGCTTTCTGATAGCCCTTGTCGGAGAGGAACAGGCGCATCCTGTCGCCTTTGTCACCCACTGGGGAATCATGGGTCAGGACATGGAAGATGATCATGTGCCGGGTGTTTGTATCAAACCGGGCCAAGTCCATGTAGTCATGCCCCTTGTAATTCTGGGCACCGGCCTGAATCCGTGCTTCCTCCATCCGCTTGGCAATGGTTTTACTTTTTGACATTGTGTTTGCTCCTTGCGCTGGTATCCAGATATGAAAAAAGCAGCTCAAAAAGAGCTGCCAAAATCGCTGTTTGCCTGCATGGTGTAGTAGCTGTCCAGGGTGGAAACGGCATTGAACAGTGCCGCTAGAAGGTAGGCTTTGGTATTTCGCACCTGAGTGTGATTATCCCGGATGCCATCGCAGACACGCTCAATGTGCATGGATGTAATTCTGGAGAACCGATCCTGAACATAGGCAGTGGCGTATTCCGCTTCTCTGCCAATGCGAATCGTAGGACTGCGATTCATGGCAACCTCCAGCATGATTTCCACAAGCTCATCAATCTGCTCCTGACCATACCGATCCCGCATAATTTTATACTCAATCTGCTCTCTGATCCTTTCTCTTTCTGTCCTTCCGTCTGTCAGCGGAACCTGTCTATTTACCGGAACGGCTTCTGTAGAAGGAAAGAATGAATCTTTACTTGATAGATCAGTATTTAATTTTTCTGTAATTGATTCTTGTATATTTAATTGGGCGGGATTTTCCTGTTCAGGTTCCTCCTGTTCTGGAAAAGCCAGTTCAGGATTGTCCAAAACAGGATAATCCAAAACTGGCTTTTCCCGTTTAGGTGGGGTCCCGGCTTTTGCAGAACTGTCGGGCAGCGCGGATTCCTCCGAAGATGCTGTGTGGATAGGCTTTTCCAGAATCGTGTACTCGATCTCTGTGAGATGCCCTAGCTCGTTTCTGAGCCGTCTACGCTGGACATATCCGGCTTTTTCCAGCTCTTTGACCGTGGAACAGATGCTGTCCACACCGTCCTTGCAGATGCAGGCAAGCCCCTTGGTGGTATAGTCCCAGCCCTCCGGCAGGGAGAGCATCAGCGACAGCAGCCCCTTGGCTTTGAGCGAAAGAGATATATCCCGAAGGTGATAGTTTGCCATCACCGTATAATTTTTGTTCTTTTCAATGCGAAATACAGCCATTTGATTTACCTCCAAAATGCACGGAGGGCATGAACTTATGTCCATGCCCTCCCATGCAAAGCGTTTTTCTAAGCGTTCTGCGCTCCAATCTTATTAAATTTTGATAATGAGTCGGTGCTGATGTATTAAGGCTCGTAGATAATCGCCTTCAGCGCAGCGTCAAGTTCTTCATCGCCGCAGTCCTGGTACTTATCGATCAGAGCCTGCCACAGCTCCAGAATGTTCACAGGAACCAGGTGGGCAGGCCATTCGTCACCTTTGTATTCCCGGTACTCGGTGATATAGCTGGCAGCGGAATGGAGGACACGGAAGCAGGAGACGGCAGCGATGGTCATGTCCTCCAGCAGCCAAAGTTCGTTGGAGTAGGAAGTGGAGATAGTATCGTCGCCCAGCGGATCACCCTCATCACTCCAAAGCAGCGTTGCGTTTGCCGGGAACAGCTTGGTGCTGTGATACTGGTGGGAATCGCAGATACCGCCCCCGGCGCAGCAGACATAGACAGGCTCCGCTGTGTCGCACAAGACACTGTACAGCCGCTTATAATTCAGGCTGCATACCAGCCGTTCAATCTCACCGGGGGTGTAGCAGAATTTCTCGCCCTCCGTGCGAAAGAGGGTGCGGATACTTTCGTGCAGCTTTTCAATTTTGTTCATGGAAAAAACCTCCTGTCAATGATTATTTGTGTTTGTGCTTTCTGCGCCGGGGGGAATCCGGCTCGGAACAGCCCTCCACGATTTCTTCGTGGTGAACGATCCGAAGCAGCCCGTTGGTTTCAGCCTGACGGATCATTTCGTAAACCGAGGCCGAAACATAGAGCCGAACCCGGTGATGCTCTTTTTCCACCAGATCATCGAAAATGACCATGTGGCGTACATCGCTGCGGTAACGATGGAGGGAATAGAGGGAATGACCATCAGTAACGCCAAAATCACGGCTCATGGGAAATGCCTCCTTTCAAATTGAATGCGGCGGTTCCGTACTTGGCAATCAGCAGGGCGTTCATAATCAATCGGAACGCTTCAGCATCGATTGTCATAGGATCGGCAAGCTCTGATTCTGTTACGCCTCTGGCATGGCGCAGCCCCTTAGCGGCACAGAACAGGGCGTAGTTGTGCGGAGAAATGCCGCGAAGAACGGCATAGGAAAAGTCAATGCCGCCGTGGTAAAAACAGTTGGCTGTCCGCCGATACAGGGCATCGTTGGAGGTCAGAAGATACAGGACTGCGTAATAGCTGGGAGTGTTTCTGCTTTTGAGGTAGCCCAGACGGTTATTAAAGACCTCCATTCTGGTTTTGTGCTTTTCATCTGCCCAGAGGGAGCCGGGAAAACTGTGAATCAATCCGGGCAGACGGTTTCGGATACTGCTTGTGGATGAAATCAGCGAAAGGACTGCTTCTGCGTAGGAAATGACACCGGCTTCAATCCGCTCCGCATAATAGGGGCAGATCTCCTGACGGCATCCTTTGCGTCCGACAACTTCTGTGCAGAACTTGCAATCCACATCCTCGGCAGAATAGGTGTAGTTTCGGATATACAATGCAGGGTATTGGCTCCTTTGCTTGGAAATGAAAAAAGCCTGACAAGGGGGCTTGTCAGGCTGGGAGAATATGAAATTGTCATCTGCTGTTGTCACGCTGGCGCTTGCGCATCCAGGCATCCAACAGCTTGAAGATGGTTTCTTCGATTCTTTGTGGGGAGTAGGAGCGTGGGAAATACTTGCGAAGCTTCTCGCCGGACAGGGTAATGTCATTCCGTTCCGGCTTTTTCTGCTCCATCATAATCTGGAGCATGGAATCCTCGTCGAGCTTCCCGCATTGGCTCAGCTTACGAATACGCTGTGCTTGGGATAAAGAGGGCGTTGCCTGCTCACTTTCGATGGTATCAAGGAGCAGATCCTGACTTTCCTGGGGGAGTGCGGCGATCTGATAGGCAGGGCTGAGTGCGATTTTCTTTTCATCCACCATTTCCATGAGTTCGGGGATCAGATTTGTCAGGGAGATATAATTGCGAATCGTATCGCCGCTGACACCAGCCAATCCTCCGATGGAATCATCACTTCGGAAATTCGCCGAAATTTTCGGCGAATTTTGATTTTCCTCCTTTTGGGGTCTTCCGGCCTTCTTTTTGATGGCTTCCATGCGGAGTTTATAGGCTTTTGCACGTTCTGAGGGAAGAATGTTTTCGCGCTGGATGTTGCTGTCAACGAGCTGGATGATGGTGTCGTTGTCATCGAGATTCATCACGATCACCGGCATGGAATCCAAACCGGCAAGCTGACTGGCTCTCTGACGGCGATGACCGGCAACCAGTTCATAACCGCCATCCGGCTTCGGTCTGGCGATAGCGGGAACCATTACACCGTGTTTTTTCACGCTTTCAATGAGTTCCAGCATGGAAGGGTCGTCCCGGATACCGAAGGGATTGTCCGGGTGGGGATGGAGTTGGTCGATGGGAATGCTGTAGATGCTGCCTATCGATTCAGGGGATTTGCGAGGGATAATGCGTGGCTCCTTTCATAAGAGTGTATATGAAAAAAGCACCCAACCGGGTGCTAAATTCATCTTGAAATTAACTGTGACAGAGGGTATAATCAAAAAAAGAAAAACTGCTGTTGTATTTATAGAGAAGGCAACGGATTATTCAGAAGCAACGAATATGGGATTATCTTAAAAGATTCCGTAAAAGTTCGGAATTGCCGTTTTTTGAACTTGAGAAAATCAAGCTCGAATCTACCCTTAAAAGTTGGGGATGTCAAGCCTGTCAGTACCGGAAACTTTTTCGGAAACAGCACTTGACGGAAACTTGGCGTTAATTTGGCGTTATTTTTTCTCAAAAATGGCCTAAAGATACCCCATAAGACGGGATGACACAAAACCTTGGAGACGAAAAAGTGCTTGCAATACCAGAACTTTTCGCATGTTACGAGACAAAACCAAATGCTTTAGCCTGCGCTCGTAATGAGAAGGTCGCCTGTTCGAGTCAGGTCACTAGCTCCAGAAATTACCCCCGAAACCGTGATGGTTTCGGGGGTTTTAACGTATTTTTAGAACTTTTTGAGAAAGTGGTTTTTGGCTGTTTTAGGTGCTGCCTAACATTTGCCTAACAAGTGTGAAATTTATGCTTGCCTTGCAAGTAGTCGCTCCATATTGGCGGCGGCTTCCTGTTCTGCAGTTTGCAGGCTGTGGCTGTAGATATTCATTGTGGTGCTTGTCTCTCGGTGGCCTAGGATAGCCGATACTGTGCGTACATCCGTACCGGCTGCAATCTGCAAGGTGGCCTTTGTGTGCCGCAGTCCGTGAAAGGGAATCATAGGCAGTTTGTCGGTTTCGTTCTTGTCGGCGTTGTAGTGGCGCAGAAAATCCTGCAAGGCACTGTAGGGCGTGTAGTAGCTCATCATGGAGTTGTCCCCGTGCCAATAGGCCCCGACTTTCTAACGGTAGCGGGTCTGCTCATTTTTCTTCATCAACAAATTCAAACAAGTCCTCAACAGTCACATGGAATACTTTTGCAATATCCATAGCCAATTTAAGGGACGGATTATATCTGCCATTTTCAAGGTGAACGATTGTTTCTCGTCTTGCACCAACAAGCTCTGCCAGTTCGCTTTGTTTATATCCTGCCTGCTCACGATATTCTTTGATTTTTGTAACAAGAGCCATATCATACCCCCTTGCTGTCTATAATCACAAACATCAATGTCCGAATGATAGATAAAATAAAAATAGACAAAACAATAATCCATCCAATCATTCCCATATTGATAGCATTAACATGACCAAGAATAGCACAGCCCCAAGCAACTACAACCATAACAGCAACAAAAATCTTCAAACAAAATGAGTCACACCGTTTCAAGTTTCGCTCTGCCATTTCATCAACACCTTCCTTTTTGTATTTCTTAATTCTCATTTGCTGAAATGCAAAAAAAGCAGCAAGAAAACAGGCAAGTACATGCTGTAAAGTTGGATACCAGTCTTTCCAATCTGTTCTTGCCCACATCCAGTAGTAAGATACAAGAATGATTGCGTAGATTATTTTTGTTCCAACAATTTCTCTTAAAGATACTTTTTTATTCATTTTTCTTTCCTCTCGTGTTATATATTTCGCACTTGCGATGTTATAAATATATCACTCCTGCTTGCGTATGTCAATAGAGAAAGTGAAATATTTTTAACTTTCGTTTTTCGGAATAGGGGCTGCCGTCAATCAAATTCATGTGTGTTACTTTACCGCGCATGAGCATTGGCACCGGGGTTATCGTTGCCGGAGCCTTCCAGCAGATTGATTACTCCCCAGGTACCCAGACCGGCGCCGAGAGCCGTAATTGCAGAGCTGAAAAATGCTATAGTAATACCCTCCTTGGCTTGCCTGAAATGAATCAGGCTGGAAAAATGTGGAATTACAGCCCACCTTAGCGACCTCTGTACACAAGGTCAGAAAAATGGGCATTAAAATACCCGGTACTGGTGATCGGTCAGTACCGGGGGATGCAGTAGTGTTTATCTTCTTAACGGCACCTCAACTTGCTGATTATCTTGCTTATTATCTTACCACATATGATGAACAACTGCAATCGAAATTAGAATAATTTCTTCTACAAGGTCAGTTGGTGGTGAAAGAGGGTCGACTGGATTTCCGGCCGGCCTGGAGCAGTTATCGCTCTTGCTCCTTTATTTTCTGCGCTTCGGTCTGAGCTCGCTTCTCTACAGTCTGCCAAACATCCTCTATGTAAATTCTGTATATCTGTACCAATGTATCTTGACAGCCACCGTTGGGCATGATAGTATGACAGGTACTAATATACAGGAGGTGGGGGGATGGCCTTGTCAGAGGCGCAGCGAAAGGCAAATGATAAATACATCAAAGAACATTATCGGCAAGTGAAGCTATCTATGCCGAACGAGGAAGCGGAAGCACTAGAGAAACACTGTGCGTCCAACGGATATACAAAAGCAGGATTTATCCGGCAGGCGATCCGGGAAAAGATGGAGCGGGACCATACCGCCAATCCTGGCGATAATGCCACAGAGGAGGCAGAGGCATGAGAACCTATACAATTATCGGCGGTGTGAATGGCGTTGGGAAATCCAGCTTCACGGGCGTATTGAAAGAACGCTGTACCGATTTGGGAATGATCATTGATGTGGACAAAATCACCGCAGAGCTGGGCGGAAATGCCCTTGTGGGTGGCAAGGCTGCCTTGAAGAAAATCAACGAATGCATTGCCAAGGGCGTTTGCTTTACCCAGGAAACCACCCTGTCAGGCCGCAAGACAGAAGCCACGGTCAGGCAAGTGGTAGAGAAGGGCTACAAAGTGCGGCTGTACTACATCGGTCTGGATAGTGCTGCTGAGAGCGTTTCCCGGATCGCCAACCGGGTACGCCGTGGCGGGCATGATATTCCCACCCAGGATGTTGAACGCCGCTTTGCGGGCCGCTGGGAGGCGGTTGCTAAGGTGCTGCCCTACTGTGACGAAGCGGAGTTCTACGACAACGACAACGGCTTTGTATTGGTGGCGGAGTATCGGAACGGAGAACTGCGGACGGTGGGGAGCCTTGTCCCCAGATGGCTGAAAGAGCTGCGGGCATATCTGGACAGCAAGGAGAATTAGAGGGCAGAACGGGCAGCTGCCGCCCCTGGTAGGAGATGTGGGAGTGTCGCCCCACCTGATTCTCGGAGCGCTGGCGGGTCACTTCGGTGGCCCGCTTTTTGCGTACATCGGTATAAGCGCCCCGGGCTGTGAGGCCCAGGGCGGTGCTGCGGTTTTAGGCAATGCCCGTTGAATCATCATCGTCTGTGTAGCTGGGCCAGTTCCAGGAAGCCTTCTTCCTCGGCGGCAAAGGCAGCCAGAAGCTTCTTTACGGTCTGTGCTCCGGTGTATTTGCGCATAGCTGCTCTTCCTCGCTTTCGCGTGATTTTAGGGTATGTGCCCCATTGCCTCTATATCGCTTTACCTGGTTATTGCGAAAAGTAATAGCCAGGGGAATTGACAAGGAAAGGATCTGCCTGTATAATGCCTACCTGAATAGTAGACTATCAACATTTCCATGGAGGCAGCATGAGACAGAATAACACCGTTATGATTTACCTACAGGGCATGAGCTGTACGTTGTGTGCCAAACGAATTGAAGATTGCCTCGGTGCGCTGCAGGGCGTTTCCGAGGTTCGTGTAGACTTTGGAAAACGCATTGCCCGTGTGCGGTATTTTTCCGATGCTCTGACACCGGAGGACCTGTGTCGGGCTGTGGAGGCGGCGGGGTACGGTGCCTCCACGGTTCCGCCAAGAACGTCGCTGGCGATCTTGGGTGCAAAGCTGGCGGCCCTCTGGGGGCTTTACTTTCTTTTGGAACGCAGCGGTATTCTGAACCTGCTGGTGCCGACGCAGCTTGCGGACAGCTCCATGAGCTACGGGATGCTGTTTGTCACAGGCTTGCTGACATCGGTGCACTGTGTGGCTATGTGCGGCGGCATCGGCCTTAGCCAAAGCATGACCGGCGTGAAAAAAGCATCCGTTGGACCGGTGCTGCAATATCATCTTGGGCGGCTGGTGTCCTACACCGGGCTTGGATCGGCTTTAGGAGCGCTGGGGGGCCTGACGGACAATTTAGGTGGGGCATCCTATTGGCTTCAGGGTGCGTTGAAGCTGCTGGCCGGTACGGCAATGCTTTTGATGGGTCTGAATATGCTGGAACTTTTGCCTCGGTTCCCAAGGCCTTCAGGATGGCATATCCGTCTGCCAAAACCAAAGGGGCTGCCGCCCTTTGGCATCGGTTTGCTGAATGGATTTATGCCCTGCGGTCCGCTGCAGAGTATGCTGCTCCTGGCGCTGGCCAGTGGGAGTGCTCTGCGGGGCGGATTGAGTATGCTGTGCTTCAGCCTGGGTACAATGCCGCTGCTGTTGGGGTTTGCATCCATGACGGCATGGCTTGGAAAGCGCTTTACAGGGGCCGTCCTTTCCTGCGGCGCGGTTCTGATCGCGGTTTTTGGCCTCTCCATGTTAAGCCAAGGAGGGAGCCTGACAGGGCTCTTTACATCCGCGATGCTGCTTTCTGCATTTGCGTGGCTGTGTGTGGAATTGTTTCTTGGGAAACTGCCGATTGCCGGATGGAAAAAGGGTATTGCTGCCGTTGCCGCCCTGGTTGTCTGTATAAGTGTGCCGCTGTTGATGCCTGGGAAAAACGCGCCGGACACGGCGAAAATGGAGAATGGCATCCAGGTGGTGGAAAGTACGCTGACCTCCTGGAGCTATGCGGACATTCGGGTTACGGCAGGCATTCCGGTGAAGTGGACCATCTACGCAGAGGAGGACGAAATCAACGGCTGCAACAATCGAATGATCTGTCGGGACTTTGGAATCGAAAAAAACGTTCAATCCGGGGAGAATATTATTGAATTTACCCCGGAAACTTCCGGAACCTATTCCTACAGCTGCTGGATGGGCATGATTCACGGAACCATTATTGTTGAGTAAGGAGTTTTTAATATGAAGCGTTATATATGGATTTTATTGGTATTGGTGATGCTGTCCGGCTGCGGAAAGCAGGAGAGCGCCGCTGTAACGGACAGCGGTCTGGAAATTCCCGTAGCGGAGCTGTCCGAAACGATTCGGATTTATACGTTTACGGTGGATGATCTGCAAATGGAGGTGCTGGCCGCAAAGGATGGGGACGGCACTGTGCGCACGGCGTTTAATACCTGCCAGGTCTGCAATGGCTCCCGCAAAGCCTACTTTGAGGCCCGGGGAGAGCATGTAGTTTGCCAGAACTGCGGCAATTCCTTTGGCAGAGCGGATGTGGGCGTCCTCTCCGGTGGCTGCAATCCCTATCCGATTTTTGCGGAGGACCGGGAAGATACAGAGGACACGGTGCGGATTCCCTATGATTTCCTTTCCGGTGCTGCGGGGCTGTTTGCGCGGTGGAAAGAAAACGGGAAATAAAGGAGACCGTAAAAAACCGGGCCACGAAGTGTAGTGGAGGAATCCACTACGTTGGTGAAAGAACCAACACAAGATAAAACTTTCAACTCGGGAAGATTCCTCGACTCGTTCACTCGCTCGGAATGACATGTCGGGGGTGGTTCCGTTTTGTCGGCACGGGGTGTATTCGGAGCGTCCCCGGAACGGCACATAGGCCGTTCCCTACGGTTTTGCTGATTGGATAATTCTTTAACCTACGGATTCTAAAAACGGCCACGTCCGTCCTCAATAACTGTCAACTCAAACCAATTGTCAATTGTCAATTTTTTAGCCGTTCCCCTTGGTGGCCGCCGGGGCGGGGGAGGGGACGGGGCGATTTTAACAAAAAACAGCTGCCAAAACCCTCTCGAGTCTTAGCAGCTGTTCTTTTATTGAAATTAGTCGGTGACGTAGGGCAGCAGGGCGATCTGACGGGCGCGCTTGATGGCGGTGGTCAGGTCACGCTGGTGGGCGGCGCAGGTACCGGTGGTACGGCGGGGCAGGATCTTGCCGCGCTCGGACAGGTAACGGCGGAGCTTTGCGGTGTCCTTATAGTCAATGCTGGTCACCTTATCCACGCAGAAAGCGCAGACCTTTCTACGCTTGCGGGGACGCATACGCTGTTCGTTAGCCATGGAAATAACCTCCTTCATAGTCTAGTAGAAAAGTTTCTCAGAAGGGCAGCTGGGCGTCGTCATCCTCCAGCATGGAGAAATCGGATGCGGGCGCGCTGGCGGGAGCGGCATAGGAATTGCCGTAGCTGGGATTGGAGGGGGCAGAGTAGCCGCCGCCGTAATTCCCGGAGGAGGCAGAATAGCTGCCGCCGTTGTAGCTTCCGGAGTTGGAAGCATCATCCCGTTTGCTGTCGCCGAAATAGGCGTTGGCCACGACGACTTCCGCAGATGTGCGCTTGTTGCCTTCTTTATCGGTCCAATCGCGCATTTCCAGACGACCGTCTACAACGATCATGCGGCCCTTGGAGAAATACTTGGAGATGAACTCTCCGGTCTGACGCCAAGCGACACAATCGATGAAATCGGCCTTCCGCTCGCTGCCGTCCTTGGGAGCGAAGTCCCGGTCAACGGCTACGCGAAAACTTGCCACAGCCACACCGCTACCAGTGCGACGCAGCTCCGGGTCACGGACCAGGCGACCCATAATGACAATGTGGTTGAGCATAAATTACTCCTCCACCGCGGTGGTCAGGCAGCGCAGGACGCCTTCGGTGATCTTCATCACACGCTCCAGCTCTGCGGGGAACTCGGGCTTGACTTCCATGTTCATCAGAACGTAGTAGCCTTCCATCAGATCATTGATGGGGTATGCCAGGCGACGCTTGCCCCACTCATCAATGCTGGACAGAGTACCCTCCGCCTCCACCATTGCCTTGAACTTTTCTACCAGAGCAGCGATGCCCTCTTCGCCCTGAGCAGGGTCGATGATGTAGAGCACCTCATACTTGCCGGTGATCTTAGCCATGTTGTTTGCACCTCCTTTTGGACTTTTGGCCCCCGACGCCGTCGGGAGCAAGGATCGTCTGCTTCTTTGCAGACCGGTCTATTTTATCGGAAAAAGCAGGAAATGTCAAGAGCTATTTCTGAAAAAATAAAAGAAAATCGGAAAAAGCATCACTGAAAGCTTTTTCCGATTTCTTTACAGTTCTTTGTACATGCCGCAGGCATCGCCTTTTTTAACGGTTTCCGCCACCTGCAGCACTTCCACTGCCAAGGTCCTGTTACCCAGGGCGATTTCCAGCTTGTCCCCCACTTTGACATCGTAGCTGGCCTTGACCACCCGGCCGTTGACGCTGATGCGGCCGTTGTCACAGGCTTCGTTGGCAACGGTGCGCCGCTTGATCAGCCGGGATACCTTTAAATACTTGTCCAGTCTCATAGGCCGCCTTTTGCCACGGTGTCCTTTAAAACCTTGCTGGGCTTGAAGGCGGGCACATGGGTCTCGGGGATCTGCATGGGCTCCTTGGTGTGGGGGTCACGGCCCACCCGGGCCATACGCAGCTTGGTTTCGAAGATGCCGAAGCCGCTGAAGGAGACCTTTTCCCCGGCGACCAGGGCAGCGGTGATGGTATCCAAAGCGGCATTGACGACCCGCTCCGTATCCCTTCTGGACAGCCCCGCTTTCTCGGAGACGGCGGCGATAAAATCCGGTTTATTCATGAAAAGTGCTTCCCTCTCTTTTCTGTGTTGTCATCTATAAGATTAACATAATACCGTAAAAAATGCAAGTCCGGCAGAAAATAAATTTCTTAATTTTCCCCTTCCGCCGGGCTCCATTTTTGAGCCGCCAGCAGGTCCTCTTCATAGTCCGTCTGGTCGTTCAGCCGGTTATAGTCGTAGGTGGTGTAAAAGTCATACTGCTCCGCAAGGTTTTCTTCCAGATTCTCCCAGGTCACGGCCCCGATGCCCTGGGACATGGCCGAGAGCATCCAGTCGTTGATCCAGCCGGCGTAGTGGGTGATGTCCTTGTAGTTGTTCTGGTCCTCCAGCATGTCAAATTGGTTAAAGAAGGAGAACAGCCGGATATTTTCCTGGGGCAGCAGGGTTTCGGCAATGATCTGCTGCAGTTCCGTCCACAGGCCCACGCTGCCGGTGCTGTATTCCTGGGCCCACCAGCACAGGCCGTAGGGGGCGATGAAGACATAGAATTCCGTATCAGGGTATTCCCGGGCCGGGGCCAGATAGTGGCGCTCCAGATTCTCCCGGATGTAGAGCCGCTCCTCCGGGGTGAAGGCATTGGTCTGGGCCGTGGGCTCTGCATGGATGCCCTCCGGGGCCACGCTGTGGATGCCGTAGGTCCAGTAGGACTGCCAGTTGGAATAGGTGTCAAAATCCGTGATGCCGGAGCCGTGGTTGTCCAGCACCCGGTCAAAGAGCACCTCCCGCCGCAGCAGGTAGTTGACGTCATTAAAGGGGTTCCGGTCATAAAGATAACTGGGGGTTGCGGAGGGGGCGGCCCCCATGCGCTCCGGCTCCCTTAAAAGGGCATCAATGTCAATGCTCCGCAGCACCATTTTAAGGTCCGGGTTTGCTTTCAACGCGGCCCGGATCAGCATGGCGGTCTCCTTGGGGGTGGCCCCTAGGAAGGTGGTTTTGACGGTGCGGACTCCGAAAAGTTTATCCATTTGAGAGGCCTTGAAGTTGGAGGTCATGGAGCTGCCGGTGATCATGGCGTCGTAGGTGAAGTGCTTCACGATGCCGTCATTCTGGTAGCGTTCGGCGTTTAAAGTATAGCTGTGGGCGGCGGTGTCTGGGGCGTGGTAGTGAAAATAGGGGTCGACCTTCCAGACCTGATAGCCCAGGGCACCCAGAATCACGCAGGAGCCCGCCAGAAAGCCCAATAAAAACTGTTTTCCCTTCATTGCGTTCCTCCTTTAAAACCAGGCGTATACAAAGGTGGTCTCGCCGCCCAGGCAGATCAGGGACCAGGTAAAGGCAATGATGGTCAGCACCAGGTCCGTGAATGTCAGCTTTTTGTCCATGCGCCGGTAATTGTTCCGGCAGCCCAGGCACAGCCCCAGGCCCAAGAGCAGATAGAGGTTCAGGAAGACCCCCCGGACGTTGCTGAACAGGAACCCCAGGGGCAGTTTGGAGGCCAGCAAATTCAGCTCCTTCAGCTCAAAGCAGGCAAGAAGCCCCTGGCTTATCTGGGTGGACTGCATGGAGAAGAGGGTAAAGAGGGCGGAGAGCCACTCATGGATGCTTCCCGCCCGGAACAGCAGCCACAGCACATTGATGATGCCAAAGGTCAGCAGCCACCGGAAAGGGGCAAAGAGGGTCTTCTGCCACCGCTCCGTCAGCCGGTCAAAAATCATGAGCAGGCCGTTCAGCAGCCCCCACAGCAGGAAGGAGCGCCCCGTGCCGTGCCACAGGCCGCTGACGAGAAAAACGAGGAGGGTATTGACGCAGGTCCGGGCCAGCCCTTTCCGGCTGCCTCCCAGGGGGATGTAGAGGTATTTGGTGAAAAAGCCTGTCAGGGACCGGTGCCACCGTTTCCAGAAATCCCGGATGTTCAGGCTTTGGTAGGGGGAATCAAAGTTCATGGGCAGGGTGATGTTCAGCATGTGGGAGATGCCCACGGCCATGTCGCTGTAGCCGGAGAAGTCAAAGTAGATTTCCAGGGTGTAGCACAGCATGCCGAGAAGCCAGTCCATAGAGTTGGCCTCATTGGCAAAAACCCAGCTCACCGCCCCGGCGAATACATCCGCCAGCAGCATTTTCTTGAACAGGCCGAAGCTGAACATGCGCAGCCCCTGGGCGGCGTGGTCAAAGGAGAAACGCTTCCGGGCCGGGTCATGGAGCTGCTCCATAAAGTCCGCGGGCTCCATCAGGGGCCCCATGGTGAGCTTGGGGAAATAGAGAATGTAGCACAGGTAGTCCGTCAGCCCCGCCTCTTTCAGCTCCCCCTTGGAAAGGCTCACCTGATAGGCGATCTGCTGGAAGGTAAAGAAGCTGATGCCCAGGGGGAGAACCAGATTCTGAAAGGTCCAGTCCTTCCCAAGCACCGGCCCCACCGCCCCCAGCAGGGGATTCCAGTATTTATAGAAGGCCAGAAGCCCGATGTTGAAAATCACCGGCAGGGCCACCGCCCACTTTTTAGGCCGCCGGACCTGGAGCAGGGCGCACAGGTAATTGGCCCCCAGGCTCAGCCCCAGAACCCACAGGGTGCTTTCCCCGCCCCAGGCGTAGAACACCAGGCACTCCAATATCAGGGCGATTTTCCCCCAGAAAAGCCCCCGGCGGTTGGCCAGAAAATAGAGGCCCACAGACAGGGGCAGGAAGAACAGAATAAACAGATAAGAGTTCAGCTGCATAGGCGGCGCTCCTTTTTGCTTTCAGATAGACTCTAAGAAGTATATTATGAATATCCTAGCAGATAACGAAGGGAAAAGCAAGAAAAAAGCCTTGCAGACACAACGATTGCATGAAGGCCCGCCCTTGTGCTGCGCTCCCGGTGGTTTATTTTTCTTTCGCTTTATCAGAAAAGGGAGGGGGTGGAGAAGCGATTTATAAAAAAACCGGACAGCATTGACTGTCCGGCCTTTTTTTAGTCCATATAATACATGCCCAGGGCATCGCGCATTTTGTAGTAGTTGGGGAGTCTGCGCCAGCCGTAGGCCACCACGTCGTTGCCTTTGCCCACGATGTGGGTGTTGGGCAGGGCCATGCGCCAGCCGTACTGGGTGGCGCCGCTGATTTCCATGCACCAGAGGTTTTTAAGCCAGGTCATCTGGTAGATGGGGGCGGGGTCGGCAAAGGTCCTGCCGATGTTCAGGTCCTCCAGGGCGGTGCAGCCAAGCAGGGGCTCGTAGGACTCGATGGCGTCCCAGCCCACTTCCAACCAGACGAGCTCCTTGCAGTTGCTAAGGGGAGTCAGGTCCCGCACGTCGGTGTCGGCCAGAATCAGGTATTTGAGGTGGGGCATATAGGCGGCGAAGCTGATGTCTCGCACCCGGGAGTGGCCGATGTCGATGGCCACCATATCCTCGCAGTATTTAAGAGGGCCAACGTCGTGGTCCTGGAAGTACCACTCGCCCTGCTTGATGGGCATGAAGCTTTCTTCATCCGTCCGGGCCTTGCACTTTTTGGTGAAGTACACCGTCCAGACCACCTTGTATTGGTCCCGCATTTCCTCCCGGAACTGGGCCATGGTCTCGTCGTCAATGCCGCAGTCGCTCATAATGAGCTTGGTAAGCTCCGGGAAATAGGCGGCGTAGGCCTTGGCGGTTTCGGTGGTCTCCATGGTGGTTCCGGAGATATCTACCTCCTGGGCATCGTCAGAATAGCTTGCGGAACCGATGTTCACGGTCCAGTGAATGGTCAGCTCCGGGTGGTTTTCCCGCAGGGTCACCAGTTCTTCGCCGGTGGCCACAGGGTCAGTCAGGTTGATTTCCGTCAGCTGGGGCATTACGGAAATGGCCCCCTCCAGCTCTGCATAGGAAGCGTTCGCCGCCTCCAGGACCTGGGTATCCGTGGGGTAAACCGTGCCGCCTACGGTAATGGCGTAGCTCACAGCCAGGTCCGGCCGGTCCTGCTGCAGCTGCTGCATCCGGGCGTAGTCCCGGCACTGGGTGCCGTCCACCGTTTTAAGGTCCGGCAGGTAGGACAGCCGCTGCACATCCTCTTCCGAGGGGACCACCAGGGCCACGTTCTCCGAAAAGCCGGGATATTCGGCATCCTCAATGGGCACCAGATATTCTACATCACAGTCCGGGTAATCCCGGTAGGCCTGGGCCAGGGCTTCATAATCCGGGCATTCCTCTGCCCACAGGGTTCGAAGGTTCGGGAAATAGCGCAGCATCTGCTCGTCTTCCATGGAAAGCGCCGTGACGGTCAGCTCTTCCGTGGAGCTGGAAACGGTGCGGCCCTGGAAGGGGACCTGCCAAAGGACCGTGGTCCCGGGGAGTTTGGCTGTCAGCTTGTCATAGGTTTCGGCGCTGAGGGCATTGCCCCGCAGGTCCAGCATCGCCTGGCCCTTGGGATAGAGCTTTCCGTCCACGATCACCCGGGACTTAAATGTCAGGAACAGGCCCACCGCCGCCGTTACCGCGATCACCGCCGCAACGGCAATGCAAAGCCATCGGATTCCGGCTTTTTTCATAGCATATGTATCTCCTCATTGTTTTTGGAGCCTGCATCCAATTTTTCCGTTTTCTGCAAGGGCACCAATCCCTATTATGAATGAAAATCCCCTAGAAGTCAAGGAGTTTTTTCTTTTTCTCCGGGAAAGCACCGGTTGCAGAAGCCCCCGGACACGAAGAACGCATCCGGGGGCAGTTTCAAAAAGGATCAACCAAAGTACTTGACGGCGGCACGGAACATCTGAATGTCGTATTCCCCGGGGACGTTGCGGTAGAGTCCCTGGCCGATGCGTTCGCTGTGGCCCATCTTGCCGAAGACGCGGCCATCGGGAGAGGTGATGCCCTCAATGGCGCAGACGGAGCCGTTGGGGTTGAAGGCGGCATCCATGGTGGGATTTCCTTCCAGGTCCACATACTGGGTGGCGATCTGGCCGTTGTCCGCCAGCTGCTTTACAAGCTCCTGACTTGCCAGGAACTTGCCCTCGCCGTGGGAAATGGGTACATTGTAAATGTCGCCCACGTTTGTCAAAGACAGCCAGGGGGACTTGTTGGAAGCCACCCGGGTTCTGACGATGCGGCTCTGGTGCCGGGCAATGGTATTGAAGGTCAGGGTGGGGCAGGAGGCATCGGTGTCGATGATCTTCCCGTAGGGCACCAACCCCAGCTTGATCAGGGCCTGGAAGCCGTTGCAGATGCCGCACATCAGGCCGTCCCGGTTTTCAAGCAGCGCCGTTACCTGCTCTTTGATGGCAGGGTTGCGGAAGAATGCCGTAATGAACTTGGCGGAGCCGTCGGGCTCGTCGCCGCCGGAGAAGCCGCCGGGGATGAAAATCATCTGGCTCTCCCCAATGCGCTTGGCCACATCCTCCACGGACCGGGCCACATCCTCGGCGGTCAGATTGCGGATGACCGCAATGTCCGCCTCCGCGCCGGCGGCCAGAACGGCCCGGGCGGAATCATACTCGCAGTTGGTGCCGGGGAACACGGGAATCAGCACCCGGGGCTTGGCAGTCTTTACCGCGGGGGCGGGGTAAGACTTGGCCTCATAGTTGAACACGGGCACGGGGGCCTTGGTTTCCTGGGTCTTGGTGGGATAGACGGATTCCAGGACGGCGGTATTGATGTCGTAGAGCTCCCCAATGGAGACCTTCTCGTCATCCAGCACGATGACGGGCTCCTGGCAGGTGTAGCCGATCTTCCGGCCAAAATCGCAGTCCTCGGTGAGTTCTGCAATGATGTCGCCGTAACCGCAGTCCGTATCCTCGCCCCGGAAACCGATGGTGTTGCCGAAGGACATCTTCACCACGGCCTCGGAGACACCGCCGGCATCCACCGCCCAGGCGGCCCGGACCTTTCCGGCCTGGCACAGCTCATGGAACCGCTGCCAGGTGTTTTTCAAATCCTCGTAGCTGCCGTCGGAGGTGAAGCAGTACACCGGGTGGCCCGGCTCCTTGAACTCGCAGGACAGAACGTCCTGGGCCTTCACCGGGGCAATGGCAAAGGAAATCACCGTGGGAGGCACGTCCTTCTCCAGGAAGGTGCCGGACATGGAGTCCTTGCCGCCGATGGCCGCGGCGTTCAGGTGGAGCTGGGCATCCAGCGCACCAAGCAAAGCCTCAAAGGGCTTGCCCCAGCGCTGGGGCTCGTTTCTCAGCTTTTCAAAGAACTCCTGCAGGGTCAGGTAGGCCTTTTTGTAATCCGCACCGGCGGCCACGATTTTGGCCATGGAGGAGATCACCGCGGCCTTGGCACCCTGGAAGGGGTCGGCGCTGAGGAGCTCCGGGTCACAGCCCCAGGCCATAACGCTGGCGGCATCGGTGGTCTGTCCCGGCAGCACCGGCAGCTTGGCGGCCATGGCCTGGGCCGGGGTGGCCTGGTTCTTGCCGCCGAAGGGCATCAGCAGGCTGCCCGCGCCGATGGTGGCATCAAACCGCTCCACCAGACCTCTCTGGGAGGCAAAGCGCAGCTGGGCAGCCATTTCCTTCAGACTGGCAGAGGAAACCTCCAGGGCCTTGGCGGCGGGAACCTCTACGGCGGTGTGCTTCACCGCACCGTTGGTATTGAGAAATTCCCGGGACAGGTTGGCAATTTCCTTGCCCTTCCAACTCATGATCATCCGGGGCTCCTGGGTGACCACCGCCACCCGGTAGGCTTCCAGATTTTCCTTTTCCGCAGCGGCGATAAAGGCCTCTGCATCCTCCGGGGCAACCACCACCGCCATCCGCTCCTGGGATTCGGAAATGGCCAGCTCCGTGCCATCCAGGCCGTCGTACTTTTTCCGCACGGCGTCCAAATCAATTCGCAGGCCGTCGGCCAGCTCGCCGATGGCCACGGACACGCCGCCGGCACCGAAGTCATTGCAGCGCTTAATGAGTCTCGTCACATTGCCGTCCCGGAACAGCCGCTGGATCTTCCGCTCCTCCGGGGCATTGCCCTTCTGGACCTCGGAGGCCATGGTGATCAGGGACTTCATATTGTGGCTCTTGGAGGAACCGGTGGCACCGCCGATGCCGTCCCGTCCGGTACGGCCGCCCAGCAGGATCACCACGTCACCGGCAGCAGGGCACTCCCGGCGGACATTTTCAGCAGGAGCCGCCGCCACCACCGCGCCGCATTCCAGCCGTTTGGCAACAAAGCCCTCGTGGTACAGTTCCGCCACATGGCCGGTGGCCAGGCCGATTTGGTTGCCGTAGGAGGAGTAGCCCGCCGCGGCAGTCTGGCAGAGCTTCCGCTGGGGGAGCTTGCCGGGGATGGTGTCTTTCAGGCTGGTCCGGGGGTCGGCGGCACCGGTGACCCGCATGGCCTGATGGACGTAGGCCCGGCCGGACAGGGGGTCCCGGATACAGCCGCCGATGCAGGTGGCCGCACCGCCGAAGGGCTCGATTTCCGTAGGGTGGTTGTGGGTTTCGTTCTTAAACATCAGCAGCCAGTCCTGGTCTTCCCCGTTGACGGTGGCGGTGACGTGGATGGAGCAGGCGTTGATCTCCTCGCTCTCGTCCAGCTCCGGAAGCAGGCCCCGCTTTTTCAGGGTCTTGGCACCGATGGTGGCAATGTCCATGAGAGTCTGGGGCCGTGCCGCAGCCTTTTCTTCCCCGTAGACCTCCACCCGTGCCGCCAGATACTGCTTGTAGGCTTCCTGAACGGCGGGGTCGTGGATGACGATGTTGTCCAGGTGGGTGGAGAAGGTGGTATGGCGGCAGTGGTCAGACCAATAGGTATCCACCACCCGGATCTCCGTAATGGTGGGGTCACGGTGCTCCTGGTCCCGGAAGTAGGCCTGGAGGAACTTGAGGTCGTCCAAATCCATGGCAAGGCCCAGCTTGTCAAGCAACGCCCCCAGAGCTTCTTCATCCATGGCGGTAAAGCCCTCTACCGTGGCAACGGTCTGGGGAATGGTGTAGTCAATGGCCAGGGTCTGGGGCAGCTCCAGAGAAGCCTCCCGGCTTTCCACGGCGTTGATGACGTATTTCTTAATGGCCGCCAGCTCGTCCTCACTGGGGGCACCGGAGAGCACATAGACCTTGGCGGTGCGGATGGTGGGGCGGTTGCCCTGGGAGATGATCTGGATGCACTGGGCCGCGGAATCCGCCCGCTGGTCATACTGACCGGGCAGCGGCTCCACCGCAAAGACCACATCTCCCTGGGGCAGCTCATAGCTTACATTGTCCACCTGGGGCTCGGAGAACACCGTGTTGACGGCAGCATCAAACAAGTCCTTTTCGATGTTCTCCGCATCGTAGCGGTTGAGCACCCGGAGGCCCGTCAGGCTGCCAATGCCCAGAAACTCCTGAATGTCCCGCAGTAAGCCCTGGGCCTCATGGGTCTGGCCCTGCTTTTTTTCTACATAAACGCGATAAACCATGGGGTATTTCCTCCAATTGTTTATTTGAGGGCCTGCATTGCCCGCTTGCCAATATCGCTTCTGCGATAAGCGTTTTCAAACTGTACGCCGTCGGACAGACGGTAAGCCTCCCGAATGGCCTCCTCCAGGGTATCCGCCACGGCGGTGGTGCCGGTGACCCGGCCGCCGGAGGTGACAAGATTTCCCGCTTCGTCCAGCTTGGCCCCCGCCACATAGGTATGGCGCTCCGCCTCCGGGGTCATGGTCAGGGGGAAGCCCTTCTTGTAAGACACCGGATAGCCCGCCGAGGCCTTGATGACGCAGCAGGCATTCTTCTTAGAGAAGCGCACCTCGGTATCCGCCAGGGTGCCGTTGGTGGTGGCCTGCATCACGGTGAGCAAATCGCTTTCCAGCAGCGGCAGCACCACCTGGGTCTCCGGGTCGCCAAAGCGGCAGTTGTACTCAATGACCTTGGGCCCCTTGGGGGTCAGCATCAGGCCAAAGTACAGACAGCCCCGGAAGGTCCGGCCCTCGGCGTTCATGGCCCGGATGGTGGGCAGGAAGATCTCTTCCATACACCGCTGGGCCATTTCCGGAGTGTAATAGGGGTTGGGGGCCACGGTGCCCATGCCGCCGGTATTGAGGCCCGTGTCATTGTCCCCGGCCCGCTTGTGGTCCATGGAGGACACCATGGGCTTTACCACCTTGCCATCGGTAAAGCTCAGGACGCTGACCTCGGGGCCGGTGAGGAATTCCTCAATGACCACATGGTCGCCGCTTTTGCCGAAGACCTTGTTGGCCATCATATCCCGCACCGCTGCCCGGGCTTCCTCCCGGGTGGCGGCGATGATCACACCCTTGCCCAGGGCCAGGCCGTCGGCCTTGATGACCGTGGGGATGGGGGCGGTCTCCAGATACTTAAGGGCCGCCTCCAGATTGTCAAAAACCTCATATTCCGCCGTGGGAATGCCGTATTTCTTCATCAGGTTCTTGGAGAACACCTTGCTGCCCTCAATAATGGCGGCGTTGGCCCTGGGGCCAAAGCAGGGGATGCCCTTTTCCGTCAGCGCATCCACCGCCCCCAGTACCAGGGGGTCATCCGGGGCCACCACGGCGTAATCCACCTGGTTTTCCAGGGCGAAGGCCAGGATTTTATCAATGTCCGTGGCCCCAATGGGCACGCACACCGCGTCCTTGGCCATGCCGCCGTTGCCGGGCAGGGCGTAAACGGTCTCCACGGTTTGGTTTTCTTTCAGCTTTTTAATAATGGCATGCTCTCGTCCGCCGCCACCGACTACCAGAATTTTCATATCCATCAACCTTTCTTTTTAGAAAAGCACTCTTAGTGGTGGAACAGCCGCATGCCGGTAAAGGCCATGACGATGCCGTCTTTGTCGCACTCGGCAATGACCAGGTCGTCCCGGATGGAGCCGCCGGGCTGGGCGATGTAGGAAACGCCGGAAGCATAGGCCCGCTTGATGTTGTCCGGGAAGGGGAAGAAGGCATCGGAGCCCAGGGACACGCCCCGAATCTCATCCAGGAATGCCCGCTTGTCCTCCTGGGTCAGGGGCTGGGGACGGGTGGTGAAGTAATTCTGCCAGATGCCCTCGGCGCAGACATCCTCTTCGTTGCCGTTGATGTAGCCGTCGATCACATTGTCCCGGCCCGGACGGCCCAGGTCCTTCCGGAAGGGCAGGGCCAGGGTCTTGGGGTGCTGCCGCAGGAACCAGGTGTCGGCCTTGGAGCCTGCCAGACGGGTGCAGTGGATGCGGGACTGCTGACCGGCCCCTACACCGATGGCCTGGCCGTCATAGGCAAAGCAAACGGAATTGGACTGGGTGTATTTTAAGGTAATGAGGGCCACGATCAGATCAATTTTGGCGTTCTCCGGCAGGTCCTTCTTTTCCGTCACGATATTTTGAAGCAGCTCGGCGTCGATCTTAAAGTTGTTCCGGCCCTGCTGGAAGGTGACGCCGTAGACCATTTTGGTCTCCTGGGGGGCGGGCACGTAGTTTTCGTCAATGGAAACTACATTGTAGCTGCCCTTGCGCTTGGCTTTCAGGATTTCCAGGGCCTCTTCCGTGTAGCCGGGGGCGATGACACCGTCAGAAACCTCCCGGGCAATGAGCTTGGCGGTGAGGGCGTCGCAGGTATCAGACAGGGCCACCCAGTCGCCAAAGGAGCACATCCGGTCCGTGCCCCGGGCACGGGCATAGGCGCAGGCCAGAGGGGAATCGTCCAGGCCCTCCACGTCGTCTACAAAGCAGGCCTTTTTCAGGTTCTCCGGCAGCACCTTGCCCACGGCGGCGGAGGTGGGGGAGACGTGCTTGAAGGAGGTCACGGCGCACAGGCCCGTGGCGGCCTTCAGCTCCTTCACCAGCTGATAGGAGTTCAGGGCATCCAGGAAGTTGATGTAGCCCGGCCGGCCGTTGAGCACGGTGATGGGCAGGTCAGAGCCGTCGGCCATGTAAATGGAGGCGGGCTTCTGGTTGGGGTTGCAGCCGTATTTCAGTTCAAATTCTTTCATATCTCTCTCCCCTTATTCGTAGCGGTTGATGACCTTCTGGCGGTACTTGCCGGTTTCCAAATCGGTATAGCGGACGAACAAGGAGATTTTGTTGTCCTCGTTCAGATTTTCCCACAGGGTTTCCACAAAGGCATCCATATTCTGAGGGATCTCCACCCGCTCCGGCTCCCCCTGGAAGGTGGGGATCACCGGGTTTCCGTCGCACACATAGGTGTGCAGGAAGTGGCCCAGGCCGGGGATGGGCTCATAGTCATAGGTAAAGCGGTTGCAGGCGGTGCCGGCCGGGTCGGCGGCCTTCAGAATGGACATTTTGTAGCTGCCGTCGGGGCTTACAAGGCCGGAAATACGGGGTGTCCAGTTGGGGCCGTCGTGCTCGAATTTCCGGGTGCCCAGGGCCTCCTCCATGGTCTTCCCCTTTTCCAGGAAGTCCCGGATGGTGTCGGTCTGGTCGCCGTTGGTCACGATCAGTGCCCGGCCCAGCTGGCGGACAGGGTGGTAAATAATCAGGCTGGGGTCTTCCATCTTGCTGGGATCGTAGGCCTCCGTCCGGATGCCGTCAGGCTCCAGGGCAAAAACCCGGTTCCGGCTGTTGACGCTGCGGCCCATGATAAAGTAGGCGGCTACGGCTTCCTTGCCGTCCGGGGTCAGTCCCAGGACAATGCCCCGGCCGGGGTAAACATTGGAGGCCAGTTTTTCCTTCATATTGCCGATTTCGTAGACGTTCATCTGTGCTCCCCCTTATAAATTCTGAATGTATGCCGACACTTGCTCCACAGCCCGGGGAAGCAGCACCCACTCGGCCTGCTCCATGACCCGGCGCTGCAAAACCTCCGGGGTGTCGCCGGGGAGAATATCCACCGCCTTCTGGGCAATGATCTCTCCCCCATCGGGAATTTCGTTGACAAAATGGATGGTGGCTCCCGTCACCCGCACGCCCTTGGCAAGGGCCGCTTCATGGACCTTCAGCCCATAGAAGCCCGCCCCGCAGAAGGAGGGGATCAGGGAAGGATGGACATTGATGATGCGGCGGGGATACCGGGCGGTAAATTGTTCTGTCAGAATGCTCATAAAGCCCGCCAGCACGATTAGCCCAATGCCCGCCTCTTCCAGAGTTTTGCACAGGGCCTGTTCAAAACCCTCCTGGCCGCCCAAATCCTTTTTCAGCAGCACCTTTGTGGGGATGCCCGCCTGTTTGGCCCGCTCCAGAGCATAGGCCTTGGCGTTGTTGGAGACCACCAGGGCGATTTCGCCGCTGACCAGCTCCTGCCGCCGCTGGGCATCCAGCAGGGCCTGCAAATTGGTGCCGCCGCCGGAAACCAGCACCGCGATTTTGGTTTTCATTCCAGAATCACCTTTTCCTCGTTCTCCACAATGGAGCCGATGACATAGGCGGTCTCGCCGTGGCCCTTCAGGATTTCCAGGGCGGTGTCCACCTGGTCGGCTGGAACCACTACGCTCATGCCAACGCCCATATTAAAGGTGTTGAACATATCCCGCTCGGGGATGTTGCCGGTCTTGGCGATGAGGTCAAAGATGGGCAGCACCCGGACGGCGCTTCTGTCGATTTTGGCGCAGAGGCCCTCAGGAATGCTGCGGGGGATGTTCTCATAGAAGCCGCCGCCGGTAATGTGGCTGATGCCCTTCACGTCCACCTGCTCCAGAAGCGCCAGAATGCTCTTGACGTAAATTTTGGTGGGGGTCAGCAGGGTCTCCAGAACGGACTTGCCCCCCAGAGCCTCGCAGGGGTTTTTAAGGTCGGGGTTATGCTCCACGTCAAAGACCTTCCGCACCAGGCTGAAGCCGTTGGAGTGGACACCGGTGGAGGCCAGGGCAATGACCTTGTCGCCCACCTTCATGCGGGAATTGTCAATGATCTTCTTCTTATCCACAATGCCCACACTGAAGCCCGCCAGATCGTAGTCATCCACAGGCATCATGCCGGGATGCTCGGCAGTCTCGCCGCCAATGAGGGCGGAGCCGGACTGGACGCAGCCCTCGGCCACGCCGCCCACGATCTCCGCAATGCGCTCCGGCACGTTTTTGCCGCAGGCGATGTAATCCAGGAAGAACAGAGGTCTGGCACCGCAGCAGATCACATCGTTGACGCACATGGCAACACAGTCAATGCCGATGGTGTCGTGCTTGTCAAGGAGCTGGGCAATGCGCAGCTTGGTGCCCACGCCGTCGGTGCCGGAGACCAGCACCGGCTCCTCCATGCCCGCCACAGGCAGACCGAAGCAGCCGCCGAAGCCGCCCACGTCATCCAGGCAGCCCTCGTTGCGGGTGCGGGCCACATGCTTCTTCATAAGTTCCACGGCCTTGTAACCGGCGGTAATGTCCACACCGGCAGCGGCGTAGCTGGCAGACTGAGAATTCTTGTGTTCCATAAGTAATCTCCTTTATTATTGTGGGGGATACGTTTTTTGATTATTTATTCTTTGCCGTTCCAGCAGTAGGTACATACGTCGCATTCGGGAAGATCGATGGCTTCCAGAATGCCCTCCAGGGTCTGGTATTCCAGGGTGGAGAAGTGGAGCTTTTCGCAGATGGTCTGCCGCAGCTTCTTGCCCCGCTCGGTGGTGCCGTCTCTGTATTCGTCCAGGTACTTGAAGCCCTCTTCACCCTCCAGCTCCAGGATGGTGGCCCGGGCGATCAGGTCATTTTCGTTGTTGGACCGGGAGAAGTTCAGGAACTTGCAGGCGTAGAGAATAGGAGGACAGGCGGAGCGGATGTGGACATCCTTGGCCCCGTGCTCATAGAGGAAGTCTACGGTCTCCCGCAGCTGGGTGCCCCGGACAATGGAGTCGTCTACAAACAGCAGCTTCTTGTCTCTGATCAGCTCGTCTACGGGAATCTGCTTCATTTTGGCCACCATGTTCCGCTCCGACTGGTTGGAGGGCATGAAGCTTCTGGGCCAGGTGGGGGTATATTTAATGAAGGGTCTGGCAAAGGGCACGCCGCTTTCGTTGGCATAGCCGATGGCGTGGGGAGTGCCGGAATCCGGCACGCCGCCTACATAGTCAATGTCCTGGGCGATGCCGTTTTCCTTGTCCGCCTTGGCCATAATGCGGCCGTTGCGATAGCGCATGACCTCCACGTTCTTGCCCTCATAGCAGGAGGTGGGGTAGCCGTAGTAGGACCACAGGAAGGCGCAGATCTTCTTCTTTTTCCGGGGCTCCAGCAGAACAGTCTCTTCCTCGGGGGTCAGCTCCACCACCTCGCCGGGGCCCAGCTCCCGGTAGAATTCATACCCCAGTTTTTCGCCGGCGTAGTCCTCAAAGGTCACGCAGAAGCCGTCCTCGTTCTTTTCCAGGATGATGGGAATCCGGCCCAGCTTGTCCCGGGCGGCGATCAGGTGGCCGTCGTCCTTCAGAATCAGGATGGAGGCCGTGCCCTCAATCATGTCCTGGGCAAAGCGAATCCCTTCCGCAAAGGAGCTTTTCTGGTCGATCAAAGCGGAAATCAACTCGTTGGAGTTCACTCTGCCCCCGGACATGGCCTCAAAGTGGCCGCCGCTGAAGGACAGATACTGAGAAAACAGAGCCTCCGCATTGTTGATGATGCCGATGGTGCAAATAGCGTAGGTACCCAGGTTGGACCGAATCAGCAGAGGCTGGGGGTCGGTATCGGAAATACAGCCGATGGCGCTGGTACCCTTCATATCGTTCAGAATGCCGTCAAATTTGGTACGGAAGGGAGAATTTTCAATATTGTGAATTTCCCGCTGGAGACCCAGCCGGGAATCGTAGGCCGCCATACCGCCCCGGCGGGTGCCCAGGTGGGAATGGTAGTCGGTGCCGAAGAATACGTCTAAAATGCAGTCCCGCTTGGAGACCGCGCCAAAGAAACCGCCCATGGAATTCCTCCTTATTATGCGTTCAGCTCTTGCTGCAAAGCCGCGTCTTTTTCAAGGACTTTTCTGGCATCCGCTGCCCGCTTGGCATCCAGCTTCTGGGCCAGAGCCTCATCGGACACCGCCAGGATCTGGGCCGCCAGCAGGGCCGCGTTGACACCGCCGTTAATGGCCACGGTGGCAACAGGAATGCCGGAGGGCATCTGGACCGTAGACAGCAGGGCATCCATGCCGTCCAGCACCGGTCCCTTGCAGGGGATGCCGATGACAGGCAACGTGGTGTTGGCCGCAATGGCCCCGGCCAGATGGGCCGCCATGCCCGCCGCGGCGATCAGCACGCCAAACCCTTGTTCCCGGGCGCTTACCGCAAAATCCCGGGCCTCCAGGGGGGTACGATGGGCAGAAAAAATATGGGTCTCAAAGGGAACGCCCAAGTCTTTCAGTGTGTCCATGGTCTTCCGCAAAATCGGGAGATCACTGTCACTTCCCATGATAATTCCAACTTTTTTCATAAAAACCTCCTTAAAAAGCACAAAAGGCCCACTCACCCTCCTAACATACAGGAACGCAAGCAAGCCCAGACGGTCGGCAAAAAAATCTTCCCTTACTCCATGTGGTGCTCCACTGATCCGTCAGTCATAAGGGTTCTCATTGGATGCTCCAATTATACCACGTTGTCCCCGCTGCCGTCAAGGAAGCAGATACAACAGAATTTCCCCAAAAAGCAAAAAAACCATGTGAATCTTGACAATTCGATATTTTTTTACTTTTAAAATTTCGTGGAAAAAGCCGGGAACCCTGTTTTGTTCCCGGCTTTTGAATCTTTCAGCAGGCGGCCAGCACCGTCTTGTCCAGATTCCGGCTGCAAATGGCCCCATAAAGGGCCGTGCCCACCACTAAAAGCACCGCCAGCTCCCCCAGGGCGACGTAAAAAGCGTTCATGAGGAAGGACATTTCCCCAATATACACCGTCAGCTCCCAGCCTACCAGCACCGCATTGGTCACCGCGGGCATCAGAAGCCCCAGCAGCGGCAGCTTGCAGACCTTCACATTCCGCAGCTCCCACATGGCAAGCCCTGCCAAAAGCGTTGCCAAGGTTCCCACCACAGGGTCAAGGGGCAGTGTTCCGGCATAGGTCAGATTGAACAGCAGGCACCCCAGGCTCAGCCCCGGAATGGCCGCCGGGGTAAAGAAGGCCAGCACCATCATGGCTTCGCTGAGCCGCATCTGAATGGCCCAGGTGGTGCTTCCGGGCAGCAAAAGATTTTGCATATGGGTCAGGGCGGCATACATGGCGGCAATCACAGCCGCCTGGGTCAAATAACGGGTTTTGGACATGACGATTCTCCTCAAAACAAAAAATGGGCGGACAATTCCACCCACAGCAAAAAAACAAAACGGACGCAAAACCTGCGCCCATCCAAAGAAAAATATGTGAAAACCCACATATTTAAAAGTCCTAGTTTTATTTACCGACAGGATGGTTACGAACTGTCCTATGAAATTGTGGCTGTATTCTACCACACAGAGGATGATCTGTCAAGCGCTTTTCCAGACCCGGAATTTTTCTATTGCTTTTTTCCGAATCTTCCTGTATAATACATCCGTTATCCGGGTGTAGCGCAGCTGGTAGCGCGCCTGCTTTGGGAGCAGGATGCCGCAGGTTCGAATCCTGTCACTCGGACCACTGCGAGTGTTCTTATAGGATTTGACGTCCTATGAGAACACTCGCTTTTTTGCTACTCATTTTTGAGCAGGTTCGTAGGTAACATACACACCTCTGCGGGTGTTGACTGTCACCTCTGGGGCGGGCAGTGCTTCTGTGTCGGGGATAAATAAGGCTCCGACGCAGTTGTAGTGGATGGTCAATTTCTGAACCCACTCGCCATCGATTTTTTCGGCCTGGTGAACTTCGATATGGTTGACCAGCTCATTCAGCATCCTGGGTGTCAGCTTTTTGGCACGGGTGTATTTGCGGACAATGGAGAGGAACATATCCGTGGAAACAGATTCACTTGCCAGTTTATCTATTTCCGTGCGGAGGGTTTTCATGCGTTCCTTGAGTTCCAATTGTTCCGCCTCATAGCGCTGGGACATTCTGGAAAAGCGTTCATCTGACAGCTTGCCGGAAAGATTGTCCTCATAGATCCGCTCAAAAAGGCCGTCCAGTTCATCGTCTCTGGCCCTGGCAGCGGAAAGTTCCTTTTGCTTCCGCTTGCACTCGGATTCAGCGGTTTTCTGGGTACTGCCCATAACCGCCTTCAAAAATTCGTCCTCATAGCGGACAGCATACTTGGTAAGGCGCTTGATTTCTCCGAGAACGACCTGTTCCAGAAAATCTACTCGGACATAGTGCGTGGAGGTACAGGTTCCGCGATTTCCACGATAGTTCGTACAGTTGAAATACTTGATATCGTGATTGCCCTGGTTGAAGTGGTAATTCAGATTGTGCCCACAGTCCGCGCAAACCAAGAGGCCGCTGAAGATGTTCCGCTCCGTATCCTTCGGTTTGCGCTTACGCATCTTGCCGCGCTTTTCTTGAATCTGTTCCCAGACAGCGCGGTCAATAATGGGCTCGTGAACATCCTTGAACACCACCCAATCCTCCCGGGCGTTGTCGATCCGCTTTTTGTTTTTGTAAGACTTGGAATAGGTCTTAAAGTTCAAAACGTCTCCGCAATACTCCTGGACGGACAGCATTTGAATTACAGTGGTCTTATTCCACTTGGTAGGCCGCTGCAAATCCCCCTTGCCGGGGCGGTTGATTCCCTGCTGGTGCCAATAGGCCCTGGGTGTCAGGACTCCATCCCGTTCCAGCTGGGCCGCGATCTGCTCTGTGCCCATACCATCCAGGGTCATGCTGAAAATCCGCCGGACGACACTAGCCGCTTCCTCCTCGATAATCCAGTGCTTCGGATTATCCGGGTCCTTGATGTACCCGTAAGGGGGTGGCCCCATAGGTTCCCCGGCGTTGCCCTTGATTTTATTGCTGATACGGCGCTTCTTGCTGATATCCCGGGCGTACCACTCATTGAACAGGTTGCGGATAGGGGCTAACTCATTTTCACCCTCTGCTGTATCGATATTGTCTGAAACAGCCACCAAGCGGATATCGTGTTCCGGGAAGAACACCTCCATGAGCCGCCCTACCTCAATGTAGTTACGGCCCAGCCGGGAAAGGTCTTTGACAAACAGAGCGGATGCCTTGCCCTCCTCCAACTGGCGCATCATTTCATTAAAGCCGGGACGGTCCATGGTAACACCGGAAACGCCGTCGTCAACGAAAGTGACGATATTCGTGTAGCCCATGTCCTTTGCCATCTTGGTTAACAGCTTTTTTTGATTGCTGATACTGTAGCTCTCGCCTTCCAGATTATCGTCACGGGACAGGCGGGGGTAGATGAATGCGGTAACGTCGCGTGTTTTCTTGTTGTTCGACTTTTTCATAAGTCCTCCTTCTATAACAGTCGAGCAACGAATTGTGTTTTCTTCTTCACACAACAATTATACCGTGCTCAACTGTTATTGTCAGCTGATATTCAGAAAATCACAAATTTTTTTCGCATTCTGCCTGCATGAGACGCAGGAGAACTTCGCCAAGCGTATTGTTATTTTCGGGTTTGAATACCGGCTGAACGACAAACGACCTGCCAGAAATATGGTAGGTCGTTTGCACGTCAAGAGGATCTTGTTTGGATGGAGCAGTTTGATTTTTCGATATGTTTTCTTGCTTCATAATTCCCTCTCAGATGATTATTTTTGCGATTGGACAGCGGAACAAATGGCTGCTTGGCCTGTGGGAAGTCCCACAGCAGCTCCACGGGAATCTCACCCCCCAGCATCCCGCTGGACCTTACCCATTGCCTGCGACGCTCTGAACGCTCGGACTATGGCTATAAGGGAGTACCTGACCTTCTGCGCGTCGTCGCCCATGCGCTGCCAGGCGCATTTTGCGGTGCGGGTAGGAATCGCTCACTTCACAGAAGGTCACAGCGTACCCACCGTCCGGCTCGGCACAGAAGGGATGTATTTGTCCGCCTATATGCTGCGCCGGAGTTGTCTGCCGGGCTTTCTTTGTCAAAGGCCTGCCGCAGAGGGTGGAAAGGGAGACACCCTCTGCTTTTGGCTTTTACACAGGCAATACCTTGAAGGCAGTTACAATGCTGACACGCAGCTTCGCTTCCAGCTGGTCCCGCATGGATTCGTCCACACAAAGAAATTCATTTCCGTATGTATCCTTTACGGGACGGGTAGACAGGACGCGGATATAACTGCTGTAGTGCCGCAAGACAGCGTCCAGGGCATCCGTTTCGCCGTTGACGGCTTTCAGAATGGTCTGCACAGGAATGGACGGTCTTACAGTTCCGGCCATTCGTATCCCTCCTTCTCTAAAATCTTGCGCAGTTCCTTCAAAATGCCGATTCGGCGTTTGCTGACCGTCTGATGAACGATGTGGAGGTATTCCGCAATTTCCCGGTCCGTCATTTCCAGAAAGAAAGATAGCAGGATAATATCCCGTTTTCCCTCTGGAAGCTGTGCCAGAATTTCCGCCAGAACATCCCCGGTCACAACCACGGGGACACCCAACACTTCAAAGATGTGGTCATCCTGGAAGTATCGGTCCTCTACAGCGATTTGGGACAGCTCCTCCGGCCCCATATGGTCCAGAGGCTCCTCCCATTCTCGCTGCCGGCTGTAGCTGTTGTGAATACGGTTGGCCTCGTTCTTCAAAACCCTGGTGCAGAACCCACCGAACTGATTTTGAATGCGCTTTTCTTCGGAGTCTTTCATTTTCTCACCTCCCTTCGCAGCCGCGAAGGCGGGTGGTGATTTTCTCCCTTTCAATTGGGTAATCCGAAAAAGTGGATTTTGGCAACCAAGTTCTGAAAAATTGCAAAAAAATTGAGCCTGCATTACCAAGTTGCTTGGAATGCAGGCTCGAACGCTTGTATTTCTTCAATCTATGTGATTACGCCGTATTTCTACCGGACAATTTAGCGCAGGAAATACCGTAGTGAAGGAGTATGAGCACAAACCCTGGAATAATCGCAAGCATACTAAAGCTACCAATGACCACGGTTATTCCCAGAGTACCACACATCAGGATTGATTCCATGATTAGGATTCGTAATGGAATGATTTTTTCAACTTTGCAGGTCAACAGTCCTGCCGTCAGGAGAACAGCATATTCCCCGCCCGCGCTTCGCTTTTCCTGCATGATTTTTCCCCGTGTCAGTATCCCGGAACAAACAACAAATACCGCACTTACCAAAAATGTCTGCCAGGTCTGCTGTTCCAGAAGATTCCATGCAAGGCTGGTGTCTGTATTTGCGCCTACTGAAAAATTCTGTTTACGCAGCTTTGCGCTCACTTGTTCCACTGCGCCTTTGTTTGTCAACAGGAAGGCAACGTCCGTTCCCGTAAACTGCGTTCCAAACAGTTTGTAGGCCACTTCATAGCTCATATAAATATGGGGTGTTTCCGATTCGTCCTGATAAATTCCGCAAACCTGCGCTTTTGTCTCCACATCTCCGCTTTTCAGCAGAAGTTCTTCCTGGACCGCAATTCCAGGCTCGTCGTCCTTCTCGGCAAAAAGTTTGGTTGCGGCGTCATTCAGCACAAGGTACGGCATGTTGGTATTATCTGTGAAGATACTTCCATCAGTCAGGTGCACATTCAGATAAGAAGCGTACACCGCATCGATTTGATTACTTGCGTCTTTTTCTCCATAAGTCAGTTGACAATTGATTTGCAAAATTGGGCTGACTCGCTCTACACCAGAAATTTGTGAAAGCGTATTCAAATCAATTGTTGTACCGTCCGTAGAGCTAATCAGCTCAAATGGTGTGTGCTTTTCCGTGTAGAGCTGCTGGGCTGTCTGAGAGCCGGGAAACAGCATATACAGGCCCAGGCACAGCATAACGATAGCAGTCCAACCGCAGCGGGGGATGGTCTTTGCCGCAATTTTACAGATATGCCCCGCCATAATTCTTTTGGCGTTTCTTGACAAGGATAATTCCGATGACTGCCGCAAGGATCACACCCCCTAAAATCAGCACGGAAACCCACCACTGGCTTGCCGCCTTTTGCTTTTCTTCTTCCGTATTATCCGTCTGCTGTAACTGGACAATCGGGCGATTTACTGTTGTTTCAAAGGTGGTTTCCTGTTGGAATGCCTCTCCGTTCTCGTTTTCGTATATCAAAGTAACTGTACCAACTGTATCGCCGTACTGGTTGCCGTTTTCGTTTCCCTTGCTGGCATTCAGAGCAATAATGTACAGTTCAATTTTCGTTGTTGCAGAGGTTCCCGCCCCCATGGTGCCGATATATCCCGTATTGGAAGGTGCGAAACCGAAGCCGGAAACCACACAGCGAACGTTGTGCATTGGGTCCCTGCCCATATTCATCACCTGGAAGGTTACAGGGATGGTTTCGCCTACAGTTACGCTGTCCGCAAAACGGGGCATTACCAATTCCATGTTGGCGGGCTGCTGAATTTCAACCAGCGTTGTACCGCTAGAGGATAGATTCAAGGTCTTACTGCTGTCATAATTAAAAGTAAAATTCAATGGGTATTTGCCTGCCGGAAGTGAAGAGTCCGTTCCGAAGTGAACGGTCAGCTCCGCTTCTCCACCAGCGGGGATTTTATCGATCTGGAAAACATTGCTGTCCTCCAGCAGATTGATATGCAGGTTTCCGGTGTCTACCTTTACCAGCATATTCCGAACAAATTTCGTTGTCAGGGAATTTTTCAGCGTGACCGTCAGGGTGAATTCTTCTCCGGCCATGGCTTTTTCCGGCTCTATCCTACTGCCGGAAATATATACAACTGGCTCGGCAGTTGCGACTTCCGGGGCCGTCTGCTTGATTTCTGTGGATTGACCATCCGTAATGGTCACATAAATGGTATAAATACAGTCAATGGAATTGTTCTCTTCATCGTAACCGGAGATATTGATTGTTACGGGATAAACGCCGTTGTAGCGCTTTTCCGCAAGGGCCACATCAAATTGTACAAGGAATACATCCTGGGGTTCCTCCGTATCCTTGGGAACAACGGATTCCAGTGTAAATATCTTTTCGTAGTTGGCGATTTCAAAAGGAGCGGAAGCACTGGCTCCCAGGCCCAGAGATACCTTGATCTCGTCCTTATAGAGTCTTCCGTTGGTGCGCAGAGGCAGGACCAAGTGCATGGTATTTCCGCTGGTCCTGGGTATGTAGCCATCCTCATAGGCCCGGTCCATGCCGTGGTAAACATGCTCGGTGTCAATTTCTACCGCAGTCGGGATCTTGGACGGTGTGGTTGGCTGTGTCGGCTGGGTAGGCTCTGTTGGCTGAGTAGGCTCCGTGGGCTGAGACGGTTCAGTAGGGTCAGAGGGCTGCGTCGGAGAGGTAGGGGTTGTAGAGGGTTCTGTCGGGTCTGTTTCGGTTGGTGTCGTCGGTTCCGTCGTGGGAGTCGTTGACTCCGTTGGCTGTGTCGTGGGTGCGGGATCGGACGGCTCCGTTGAAGTGTCCTCTTCTTCCTGGTCAGGTGTGCTTTCCTCTTGTGCGGCAACAGTTTCCTCGGTGGCCGTGGTATCGGCGGTATCCTCCGCCAAAGCGGAAAGCGGCAATGTCAGTACCAGTACCACGGCCAACAGTCCCGCAAAAATCTTCTGAATCATTTCTTTTCCTCCATCCTTACACACGCAGTTCTCGTGTCCACTGTACTTGCTTTGGGGCCGGGGCACCGCTGAGATAAATCAACACGCTGTTTTCCGGGTGAAGCGTCCACAAGACCCGCCATAGCGTATCCGTGTCCAGGCCCGGCAAATCATCCAAGAATCCGTGGAACACCAGCACTTTCGGTTTACATATCACAGCTCGCAAAATCGCCCCATGGGCCTGCTTCCTGGCCGAGCATCTTCCCGGCGTATTGTAAAGGTCGTACAGCGGCAGAAGCTCCGAGGTCAGTGCCTTTACCGCCCTTAGAATCTCCGCATTCTCAATGCCCGCCAAGCGCATTGGAAACACGATTTGGTCGATCATCCGCAGCTCCGGAATCCACCCCAAGCCTTGCGGAATTGCCCCAATATTTTCCTGCCGGAAGGCAGCCCCCTGGCCTGGTGTCAGTGCGTACAGGTCAACACCATTGATAAGAACCGTTCCCGCATCCGGCTTTCGCAGGCCGCAAAGGGCTTCAAAGAACAGCTCACACCGTTTTGGCGAACTGTTTATGAAAATGGTATCCCCAGCATCGGCTTCAAATGTCAGCATCCGTTCCAGATTGCCTGCGCTTCGCAAATCCGGGATAAAGCTTGCTTCTATCAAATGTCCCATTACCGCACCACCGTCAAAACGCCAGCATCCATTTCGCAGACCGTATCGCAGAGTTCGTCAATATCCACCTGGTTGTGGCTTGCCAGGATCACGGTTTTCCCCTCTTCCCGGAGGCCCTTAATGACGTTTCGGATATGTACCACACCGTGCTTATCCAGGCCGTTAAAAGGTTCGTCCAGGATCAGCAGACTGGGGTCCTCCATCAATGCCTGGGCAAAGCCCAAACGCTGCCGCATTCCCAGAGAATACTTTCCCACTGGCTTCTTCATATCCGGGTCCAGCCCTACCTGTTCCAGAACGGCCCGGATGGTCAAGGCATTTGCCTTTTTTTGCAGCGAGGCCAGAATCTTTAGATTCTGGGTTCCAGACAGGTGGGGTAGGAATCCCGGTGTTTCAATGATAATGCCGATATCCTCCGGGAAATCCGTTTCCTTCCCCACCTGTTTGTGGTTGACATAGATCACACCGCTGTCCGGCTTCAAAAAGCCGCAGATACATTTCATCAGGACAGTTTTCCCGGAACCGTTGTTGCCCACAATTCCGTGAATTTTTCCCTTTTCAAAGGAGTGGGAAACGCTTTTTAGAACGTGTTCTTCCCCAAAGTATTTATTGACATCACATACTTCAATCACGTTTTCCATAGCTCACCCCTCCGTTCCTGTGAAGCTGAAATTGTACCGCTTGGCTGCCCGGATAGAGGCAAAATGCAAGATCACGGACAAGCCAATAAAAATACAATAGGACTGCCACAGCCGGGGCAGTTTGTCGTAGCCAAAATTGTGCATATGGTATGTGGCCTGGTTCAGTGGAGACAGCCACCCGATAATGACATTGGCAATGTAGTAGGCTTCATCCGGCAGCTTTAGAATAAGCTGAATGGTATCCGGCTGCATGAGGATTCCGTAAAGACTGAACACCAGCACACTGACCACCCCCGCAATCTGCCCGAACCGCAGGTTGCAGGCCAGCATCAGCAGCACCATGACGGAAGTGTAACCCAGCATGAGACCGAAAATGGAAATCATGCTCTGATAAGGCCAGCTCATTTCCAGCGTTTTGACCAATGCCGGAATTGCTACACGCTCACCAGCATTGGTATAGCCGAGGATTGCCGCTGTGGGGCTCCACATATTGGCAGCGAAGGACTGCTGAATGGAAAGTATTACGGTACTTGCCAGCACAAAGATCAGGTAGATCGTAGTAGCTGCCAGGATGTACACAACTTGTCCTGTGATCCAGGTCCTCCGGTCTGTCCGCACCAGGTAAAAGGGGGTCCCGGAGGACAGGAACGGCATGTCCGCAAAGAGCAGTACCAGCAGCACCGAGGATAAAAGAATAGAATTGCTGTCACCGAAGCTCCAGATAAAGGATTCTACCATCTGCATAGTGGTGTTGTGGTCGATGGCGAAACGGACGGCTTTGTCTGTCAGGAGGAAGCTCATAATAAAGGTCAGGGCGAAGGTGACGATAATGCGGGGGTTGGCGCGCCAGAGACGGAAGTTATAGGTGGTGATAGAAAAGATTGGCCATCTATTTTTCATAGTTTCCGTAACCTTCTTCCCGCAAAAATGACAAAAAAGAGTCCGCAAATCGTGGTTAGTTCTAGCATAAATACCGCTGCACTTAACGTGCCATAGATCCACTTATCTGGATTCAACCAATTAGATGGATAGAGAAAAAAGGCGTTTGGACAATAGCGTTCACATAGGATTAATAGCAGATAATAGGTAGAAAAAGGTGTAGCAAAGGCAATATATTTACTTTCCATAAATATACTACCAATCATACCCCATACTGCCCATAAACCGCCATTAATAGAGACTAAAATAATCATTTCAACAAGTTGAGATAGCGCATTTAATTCCGCTTCCTTAATACCTTCGATGGGCAAAAATATTAAAGTGGCTATCCCCAATGCCAATCCACTGCCAGTTGCGCTTACAAATCCGCCATACACAAAGCATACCACCATTCGACTAAATAAATACGTTTTATAGCTTGTCCTTATCAGCCAGAAATAAATATACTTTGTTTTTAAGTCATCCACATAGCTTTGTGAAAAAGGTAATACCGTCAAAATTGGCAAGAAACTTTTGAAAATTTCAGAATGTAGCGCATTTAATACCAACTTCACATGGTAATTGTGTGGTAAAAGCGCAGATGATGTAGAAATTTGTAATAGTGTATTAGTAGACGCAGCAAATATAAGGAGAACAATTGATACGATTGGCAGTAAAATCCTGATAATTACCGTTTCTTTTATCCCGGCATACGCCGCATTAATTATTTTGCACTCCATAGTGCTTTTTATCTCTGTACATTATGCCCCAGGTGCAATAAGTACCGTGCCATCAGCGGCATCTAACGCAAGTAGGATTCCTGGTATATCCTTATACATATATACCTCTCCAGTGTTTTTATTGGAAATTTCGTATGTCCCCGTCAAAGCAAAACTTGGAATATACTGATATTCGTTCTCCTGATTTATAACCTTCGTACGGATTAAACCATAGAATCCGCTTGTGATATTTACATTGCACAATGTCGGAATACCATCTAAATCTTTTGAATTTCCTGTGTAAAAAGCAAGGCAGTCCGTGAGGGAAAGACGATTAATTCCCTGGTTAATCATTTCATCGGACGTATTGAGAATATTGACTTGTTCACTCACTTCTATAATATCAATGGGTGATGTAAGTTCAAACGATAGCAATGTTCCATCTGGAGCAAAGACAATTTGCGCACTTGTCAGGTAATAATTGGATGCGTAGACATCTTCGCCCTTTAATTTGAAAAATGGAGATGAGTCAACAGCCTTTCCGCCAGACAACACTGGCAATGCATTAATGCAAATGGAGTATTCTGGGGTATCGCCAATCATATCCGTCCGCAAAGTGCATGACTCAAGTTCCCACTGACCCAATGCTACCTCGTTCAGTATTTTTTTCGCCTTTTCTGCAATGGTGTCAATCTTGGTTTGCTCTGGCTTTTGTGTTCTACATAGAGACGCTCGTGCTATAGCTTCATCAATTCCAAATGGGCTATTGGAGCCATCAATATATACGGAGATTATGTTTAATTTATAATCATTTTTATTACGAGTTACTGCATCGAAACAGTACCGAATATCGTTTTGAGTGCAATTTGCCATAATTGCACTATTATCGTCTGCTAATTGTTCTGCCTCAATATTATCTGGAGAAAATGTATATCTGGACTCCTCCTTAAATTCCCATTTGCATCGCACATGTGGGTTATCATTCGATGCGCTTTCCATTTTTAGCGTATAGTCCTGTATATAATCACGCACAAGTTTTTGAATAAAACTATTATCTTCACTTCCATAAAGGGACCGAAGTTCTTCTGTACTCACATACTTGGACCAGTTACTGAGCCTGTTTTGAATTTCAGCTTTGCTGTATGTTGCAGTCTCATACGGTTCTCTTTCATAGAAATCGACATTGTCAAATAATGCGTATGCCACACGTTGTACATCCTCTACTGTCAGGTAGTGTGGCTGAACCTTCACCACTGGTAATGTAGAAACTGCTACATCCGTTTCTATATCCATTTCAAACTGAACTGAACCATCTGTGCTCGTGAACTCTCTGTGGATTGCTTTTTCTTCTTTAGGTACGGTCTGAGTCTGATGAACACCATTATTATCTATAGCACCTGTAGCGAACGTGTTCTCTGCAGTATTACTTTGAGGAGCCTTTTGGCAGCCACACAAAATCAGGCACGCCAAAATAGCTGCGAAAAAATTTCTCTTTTTTAACTTAAACATTTTGCTACCTCCTATTAAATCTCCAGTATACATGGGAGTATACTGGAGATATTTTGATTTTTAGGGTAACGGCTCTGTCGTTTGTTTTTAACGCAAGAAATTAATGAACATTAAATTAGTGTCTCAATGAAAGCAGGAGCATTATCTTCGTCGAGGTAATGCAGGGTTGGCAATCCATCGGATCCAGATCCACTCTTCCCCCCTGCCACAACATAGCAATTACCATGTGTACTGTAACGTCGATATACTCCATCTCCGTTGCGAACAAGGCTTTCGGAAATAGCTCCCCATGTATCTTTTCCACACCAGCCATCCGCTTTTACGCCAAGAACTGACTGTGCGCATGCAACAGCCTTCTTCGTACATCCTCCATATTCACCGTCCATGTATGTATTACCATACTTGAGTTTACCTTTACAGGTGTCATTGAATCTCATCAAATATGCCTGTAGAGCGAGAACAGTGGTTCTTTGTCCACTTACCAAATAATACACTTCAGGAAATGCAGCAACCGCCGCCTTTACACGTAAATACGTAGACTCTGCCATGGCAAATGTCGGAATTGCCAACATGGACACCAGCATAACTACAGCCATAAGCAATGTGATTGTTTTCCTAATATAACGCATAAGTTCCTCCTTTGTCTCTTTTCTCCATCAACCCATTCCCATTATTACTGATGGCCTATAATAAGCATAATGCAAATCTTTGGGTGTGCACGTTCCCTTTGATTTTGGGAATCTATGAACCGCTGATCAGGCAAATTCATATCCAGTTTAGAATAACTAAATTTCTTCCATTTCATCTATCTGCATTCTATGAACTCAATTCCATGATTTCAATCCCTCATGCAGAACTGCAAGAAATTCATGCAGAAAAGCGGATTTTCATGTTTCACTGTGACAAGTCCCTTTTATCTTTCCAAGAATCAACAATGCCGCCTCCATACCTGTGACGAGACAGCTGATAAATAAAAATTGGGAATATCCTACCGCAAGGAGGCCGAAAGAGCCCAAATTCATGAGCAGTGTCAATCGTCTTACGATTCTTCGGTAATAGCGAATTTCCAATTTGCTCAACGGTTTGCTGTCCGTATCCAAAGGTGCTATGAAGGAAACCAGGAGGCTACTCACAATAAGCACGCAGCATGAGAACATGACATAATTTCCGCACTTTAAGCAAAAAATGATTTTGGCCGCAAGGAACAAGGAAGCGGTTGTGCTAAATAAGCACACCGCCTCCCTGTCGGCGTGCAGACCTCCGGCATAGCCACGCAGGAAGGAAAACAGGATGTAAAAGAAAATACTATCCCATAAATTTCCAACAAACGCACCGGCTATGCCCGCAATCACAAAGAAGATGCCCCTAGAAATGAGCAGGAAAAAGCCGTATCGATACAGTTCACGATCTTCCTCCAGGATCAATCCTTCATGCAGCATTTTCTCTGAAATGCGGTCTGCGATTACCGAAATCATACCTTGCCACTCTTGAAGCGGTTCAGACCGTTGGGTGCTTTGGGCTGATAGAACAAAACACAGCTGGTCTGGTTCGCATCACGGCGAAGCTCACGTTCAGCGGCCTTTTTTGCTGCCTTCGCAATGATGTTCTTTCCGTTTTTCATGGTTATCACCTCCTCGGCCAGAAGCCTACCACAAACGCAAAATATTTTCAAGGCGTGAAGCAGAAAGGCAGACAAATCTCGACAAATTGCGGAAAGTACATAATTTACAGATAATCAAATATTTTCAGCTACAACAACATAAAATACAGATATATTCTGCTTTTTATCGTTCCTATCACCTTGAACAGATGGTAATATACTAGAGAAGTGGTGATAGTTCATGGAATATAATAAAAAAGAAATTGGGAAGCGAATTGCAAGAGTACGAAGCGCTCACAACCTTACACAAGAGCAGCTATCAGAAAAGCTTGGTTGTTCACCAAATCACTTGTCCGGCATCGAATGTGGGAAATATAATACGACCATTCCCTTCCTTTACAAACTATGTAAGGAACTAGGGAACACTCCTGATTATTATCTGCTTGGGCGTGTTTCTGATGATGTGGACGAACTCACACAATTGGTCATGCGCCTGAGTGAATCGCAGCAGCATTTACTTGAGGAGCTTTTGGAAACGTATTTACGTTCGAACTATAGGGGATAATTTCTTCGATTGACAAAATGCAAGGAAATCATGTAGAATTGCCGATTGCGCATGAGCGTATTCACCTTGAAGATTGACCACCAAAGTGATAAAATAGACTTGCCGCAAATGTGGCAAGTCTATTTTTTAGGTGATATTTATGAAGATATTGATATGCGATGACGAGATTCAGTATGTGAATACCCTCCAGGCGCATGTTCAGCAGTACATGGATAGCCGCTTCATAAATTATGAGATATTGGCAATAACTTCCCCAAAGGAAATCCTAGAATCTGAAACACGGTTCGATCTGGCATTCCTGGATATCCAGATGGAGGAAATAGACGGTATCTCCCTCGCCAAGGAGCTAAAGCGCCGGAATCGAAAGATTGCCCTGTTTTTTGTTACGAACTATGACGATTACCAGGACGATGCCATGGATTTACAGGCCCTGCGCTACTTCTCGAAGCCCTTTGACGTCGGGCGGCTATATTCCGGGCTGGACAAAGCCATGGAATATATTGACGGGGCGTATGTGGATATCTTCCTGTATGGGGACAATGCCCAGCAAAGAATTGTCATTGATGATATCATGTACATCACCCGGGCGAACCGCAAGGTTTTCGTAAAAACTAAGTACCAATCCCTGCCGATTCGTGAGGGATTTGACGAGCTGTGCGAGAAAATGCCGCCGCTTTTCTTCTACTTGGTCCACAAATCGTATTTTGTCAACCTTCATTATGTAAAACAGTATGCCTATTCTGAGCTTTACCTAACGGACGATACAAGAATTCCAATTGCCCCGCGGAAGCAGGCACTCTTCCACAAATACTGGTTTGAATACCTGAGGAGGCAATAAAAATGCTAAATCCTGTTGTCTCCTGCGTGGTCTACGCAATTGAGCTGCTGATTACCTATGTATTTTACTCCCGCATTTCCGAAAAAAGGGTATCCTCGCGGATATGTTTCATAGGCGGCTTGATTCTCTTTGAACTTGGCTCCCTGTTAAATCTGGCTTTTCACAATAATCCATGGATCAATTACATTGTATCGATTTTCATAAAGGCTTTCTATGCCTTTAGCTTTTTTGAAATCAAACTATTCCCTTCTGTGTGCTATGCAATCATTCTGGAACTGCTGAATTTTGCGCTGGAATTGATCGTAGTTTTTGTTATCTCGGCGTTTACCCACATGCGCCCGGCTGACTTTAACACCAACTATGCGCTGCTAATGCTGGAGTGTTCCATGAATAAGACGCTGTTCTTCCTCACCAGCCTGGTACTCTCCGGCATCGTAAAGCCCAAAACGGTTTACGCAAAAATCCCATCAAACCTCTTTTTCTACCCCATATCCGTTACGGTATGCCTGGGAATGTTCTGGTACATCTGCGTCCAAAGTGGTACGTCTTACAATACGCAGTTGCTTCTCGCCATTTCCAGCCTAATCATCTTCGGTTCCACGATTTTGCTGTTTATCACCTATCAGCATCAAGTAGAGGCAAACAGCGAATACATTCGCATGAAATCCGAGTACGACAGGCTCCAAACGGAAAAGTCCCATTTTGATATTTTGGAGCAGCAGAACCAGAATTTGCTCATTTATGCCCATGACACCAAAAAGCACCTGGCAGCCATACAGGCGTTGAGCGATGACCCCACAATCAATGAGTATATTGCTAAGCTCTCGGATCAGCTGAAAAGCTACACCAAGAACTGCCACAGCGGAAATATGATGCTGGATGTTATGATAAATAAATATGTCATGGATTGCGCCCATCGCGGGATTCACTTTGAATATAATGTAAGAAGCTGCAACCTCAAAGAAATGGAGGACATCGACCTCGTGGCGATCCTTGGGAATCTGATGGACAACGCCTTGACATCCGCCGAACACTCCAAGCAGAAATCAATTCTGCTGGAAACAACCATGCGCAATGGATACAGTGTCCTGGTTGTTGTGAACAGCTGCGACACGCCTCCCAGCACCCACGGTGGATCATTGATTACTTCCAAAGAAGATAAGAAAATCCATGGGTTTGGGTTAAAAAGCGTGTCAAAGGTGTTGTCTAATTACCATGGCGATTTTAGCTGGGAATATAATGTTGATACACGAATATTTATAATGACAGCAATGATTGGTGAAAAAAAGTGTGGCATTACCTTATAAATACCTCCTACTTCGCAGACGACAGTTCCTGCCTTTAGAGACAGGGACTGTCGTCTTTATACGAGATACGAGGAATCCGCCCTGGGCTAGTTTAATGGTGGCCGACCACCATGGTAACTCGGATTCGAATTGCAAAACTCCATAAATTCCTTGCAGTTCTGCAGCATCCCTTGAAATATAGATCATGTAGTGATAGATTAATCACACAGCAAAAGCAAATATCACCTGTGTAAATCTGCCTGATCAGCAGTTTTATTACTCCCCTGCATTTTGAAATGGTGTATAGCAAAATATGCAGTTGCTTCTCGACATCCATCATCGAGAAGCGGGACAATTGGTGGAAAATCAATGTTAAGGAGGAACTACTTTCTAAACCTATTGGAAAAACGATGTGATGACTTAAATGGAGTTGTCACTATATCTTACGGAGAAATTTGAATCAAACTACACTTAAAGGAGTAATTATGGGACATCTGAAAAAAGCAACCAACATTCTATTGTGCTTCGTCCTCCTGCTGTGCATGATTTTCACTGCAAGCGCAGATGAATTTGAGAACGAAGTTGTATTCACTGGTGCAAAAGTACTGTCCGTACAGACGCTTACGCATGAAGCCGCCGATGCGTTGCTAATGGAAACGATTAGTGCCTCTGGCGAAGGTATCGCTACATATGGATATACCGTACCAACAGAGGAATTCGATCTTTCTTATAAGGAATCCTACTATTTTGAGGCTGATACGACCAAAACAGCGATTTATTCAAACTACTATTTTACAGGCCATAATGGGAAGCTGGATTTTGACTTTTTCATTGGCTCTAACAGCGGAGATGGAGACTTTATCCTTCGCGTATTTAAAAAGGGATGGAAAAACACAAAGGTATATGACGTCGGGGTTCCTCGTCTTGTACACCAGACCGTAACGGCGCGCGGCTTTGAATCTAGTGACAAAGTATACTTTGTCATCATTCCAGATGGTACAAGGACCGTCCTAAACGAGGGGACCCGAATTAAGGCAACTTAATAATTTCTCCTATGCAAACGCGGGGGCAACGCCGTTTTATGTGGCGTTGCCCCCAACAACCAATTTTTACAGGCAGTTTCACATTATACGCCAGGAGGTACAAGTCATTGCACAGTATGTATAGACTAATATTTAGCACTCTTCATGCCAGCATTATTTGCGGTATTCTCGCCATGATTCTCGTTGCGATTGTTTTATGCTTCCTTGCCTATCGACTCCGAAAAAAGATAATGCGCCCTAAACTTCTTTTGTTTATATTACTGATAGGATACCTAGCTGCTTTACTTTATACAACAATCCTGCGTTATGTTGGAAGTACCTCTGGATTTAACTTTCACCTATTTCGGGCATGGCAAGAAGCCTGGAATACCTTTTCAACGACTTCATTTTTGAACGTTATACTTAGTATCGTCATCTACATTCCTTTCGGAGCTTTATGCCCCATGATATGGAAACAAATGCGTAAATGGTGGTCAGTTGCATTAGTCGCAATTTTACTTTCAACATCTATCGAAGCAATACAATATATAAAAAGCATAGGCATATTTGATGTCGACGATATTTTTTGCAATGTTCTTGGAGCAATGCTCGGTTACTGCTTATCCATGTTTACTACCAACGTTAGCTCAAGAAATCCCGAAAGTAGGAAAACATGGTCCACCTACGCTATACTACCGATTTGTGTTATAATGTTTTGGGGTATTGGCTTTTGCAGATATTATTTTCAAACCTACGGGAATTTACCATGTGCTCCAGCCTACTACTTGAACACCCGTAGAATTGAATGGGAAAATCAAGCCTCTGTAGGCTCATTGTCAGATATTGCTCCTGTATATAAGATTTCTACCTTCAATATCAATAGCTCAATTGAGTTAGCCAGTCTTTTTGAAAAACAACTTGGAATAAAATTTAACCGAGTTGACCATTATGACGATTCAACCTGGTTTATACATCAAGGAGAGCCATATTACAAACTCGTTGCATACACACTGGACGGAACTTTTGAATATAGCTCAATCACCAACGACAATGAAAAATCTTCCCAGGCAAGTGAAGATATAATACGTAATGAGTTAAATAAATTTTCTATTGTCCCGCCAATTGATGCAGTTTTTTCTTATGCAGGAAACGGATGGCACATTTTTTCCGCCACAATGCTTTCTGTAGACAACGAATTGCTAAATGGAACCATTCGTTGTAAATATACTGAATCAGGTAAAATCACCCATATTGAACAGCATATGTTGAAATTCACAATCGATAGCCAAGGAAAGATTATTCCTCTAGATAAGGCGTGCCAAGCTGTCTACCGAGGTAAATTCAAAAGCAATACATCTTTTGATCAGATGGGCTTAACCAATGTTACGGTAAATTCGATCAAGCTAGAATACGAAGTTGATACAAAGAAATTTCTTCAACCTGTATATGCATTTTATCTGACAGGAAAAGACTATGAAGAGAGGGTAATAATTCCGGCACTGCAATGATACACCGTACAAGCAATAGATTATAGCAATTAAATTCAGCAGCTTACAGTTTTTACGGAAGCTGCTGAATTTTTACTATACCTCAAATAACTTTGTTGCCAAGCGGTGGGATGTAATAAAAAATTTATTATTGTTGTTATATATAGTTGCCAAATACGAATACGCAGGATTACATACTTGGAACGAGAAAGATACGATAGCAAGCACAGCAAGTGAGTACCCACTTGCGAAATTTGTTATTGGGCAAATCCCAAACCCTTGAACGAAAACGGAGGCGGTAGATGGCAGTCAGAAAGCGAAATATTCAAATCAAATTTTACGTCACGGAGGAGGAAAAACGGCTTATTGACGAAAAGCTGTCCCAGCTCCCGGCAAAGCGGATGGGGGCCTATCTTCGGAAGATGGCGATTGACGGGCATATCATCAATCTGGACACTGCGGATATCAAAGCCTTTACCGGGGAGCTGGCGGCCATTGGGCGGAATATCAACCAGATTGCCAAGCGGGCAAACGCCGGGGATTCTCTGTACCAGGCAGATATCCAGGAAATCCGGGAGAGGCTGGATGAAATATGGCAGTTACAAAGACGCATCCTATCAAGTCTACCCTAAAGGCCGCCATTGATTACATCTGCAACCCGGCCAAGACGGATGGAAGTCTGCTGATTTCTTCCTACGGCTGCTCCGCTGAAACCGCCGATATTGAATTTGCATGGACCAGGCAGCACGCCATTGACAAGGGCGAGAACCTGGGCCGCCATTTGATCCAGGCATTCGCTCCCGGAGAGGTAACGCCGGAGGAGGCCCATCAAATCGGTTTGGAGCTGGCAAAGGAAATTCTGGGTGGGAAATATGAGTTCGTCCTGACCACCCACATTGACCGTGGGCATATCCATAATCATGTGATCTGGAATGCCGTCAGCTTCACGGATCACAGGCACTACCATTCCAACAAGCGCAGCTATTATGAGATTCGTCGCGCCTCTGATCGGCTCAGTAAGGAGCATGGCCTGTTCGTCATCGTTCCCGGACAGGAGAAGGGCAAGAGCTACGTTGAGCATCAGGCGGTTAGAAATGGCACCAGCTATAAGGCAATGCTGAAATCTGCCATTGACCAGCTGCTTCCTGCCTGCATAAATCTGGAAGATCTGCTTCGTAGATTGCGGGAGGAAGGATACGAAATCCGGCGGGGAAAATACATTTCCTGTCGGGCATCCGATCAGGAGCGGTTTACCCGGCTAAAAACTCTGGGAATCGATTATACAGAAGAAGCCCTTACGGCCAGAATTGCAGGCCGTACTCGCCCATCGAAGTGCTCCAAGGTGCGGGATAGCAGCATTCAGCGGATCGCCGTCATCCAGGACAACCAAAGCCCTGGGCTCCAACACTGGGCGAAGCTCCAAAAGCTGAAAGAAGGTGCCAAAACCCTAAACTATCTGGCAGAGCACGGCATTGAAAGCTATGAGGCTCTGGATAGCAAGCTGGCAGAGTTGAATACCGCTGTGGATGATTCGCTCGCTTCCATCAAGGCCGTGGAGGGCAGAATTGCGGAGCTGAATCTGATTGCCAAATACGCCGCTACTTATAGGAAGAGCCGCCCCATCTATAACCGTTACCGGAAGTCAGATGATAAGGAAAAATTCTTTCGTGGGCATGAGAGCGAGATCATCCTTTTTGAAGCCGCTGCCCGGGAGTTGAAACGTCTGGGGGCTGTCCCGCTGCCCGCCGCTGAAAAACTGGAAGGAGAGCTGTCAGAACTGACTGCGCAGAAGGGTACTTTGTACGCACAGTACACCGCCGCCAAGCAACAGGTGAAAGAGTACGATACCATCAAACGAAATCTGGACATTCTGCTCCCGCCGAAGCAGAGCATTACACAAGAGCTAGAATAAAAAGGAGAATGCAATATGAATGAAAAGCCGGTCATCATCGTCACCGGGAAAGTACCCAATATGCAGAGTTGGTATGAGGAAAAGTGCAAACGTGCTTTGGAGGAACTGGCTCATCTGGCCGACACCATCCGCCGCCCAGGAGATACCCCTAACCGTGGCTGGGCGACCAAGGAGGAAGAAATCAAAACGCACCTGTTCAACGCCGTGCGCCTGGTGCTGATCCTGGCGAATGTGTCCTGCGGCCAGCGGAAAAGCGTGGGCAGCGAGGACGTTGGGCGCATTGTAGATGAAGGATTCGCTGGGTATGAAAAGGTCTGGGAAAAGTTTGCGAAATAGGCATCGTTCGCAGATTATTAGCGCCTCCTAAATCCGCAGATGTTATAATGGATTCCGGGAGGCGATATACCATGACGAGAAAAGAAGTGGTCTTTCAGTTTTTTAGAAAGAGCGTAATACCCGTAGTTAGCGCGGCCCTGCTGGTGTGCATCTTCAAATCCGCCTGTATGAAGGATGGAGTAATTGATTATCTATGGCTCTGGATACTCTGCGGGCTGCCCTTTGGCCTCCACTGGATGTGTTTCTGGTTTGTACCGGGTGGAAACTCCACGGGCGGCGGGGTTGCCATGTTTGCGCTCAACTTCATTATCGGCGGTATCATCGGTGGGTTCATTCTGGCCTGGCGATTGATTGTAGCGGCGTGGTATGTACCACTGACAGCGTACCGGCTAATTGTAGAATAATTTCCTCATTACGGAAATGCAGGAAACTGCCGCCCGCACAGATGAAAAGTTAATTATTGTTCTACAAAAATGAATGCAGGGTATATTATTGGCAATCCCAATAATATACCCTGCGTTGTCAACTACTGTTCCGCTAAAAAGCTACTTGTGGATATTTTTGAAAGCCCTAGAGCTTCGAGTTCACTTCGCTCGGTGCCAGAGAGCGTACTAACCCCCCATACCAAGAGATAACGCGAACGTGTGCTCCCAACATAAGCAATTCTCCCAGCTTCAGTGTTAGGATCAAGCCAGCTTTTCCAATAACCTGTTTTTCCCTGACTGCTGGCTGTGGATAATAATAGCACAGCATCAAATGTACAACCCTTTGCCGCATGGACTGTTTCAACTTTTATTCTCGGCCGAACGTTTAGATGTACCGTTTCTATGAGCTGCTTTCCTGTCCCAGAGGGAGACCGAATTGGTATGCCGGAAATATTTTGCCCTATTCCCTTTAGATGCTGGTTAATCACTTCAATGATCTGTGCCTTGTTGCTTGTATACCATGAACTATATGTTTGGTTGTCCATGTCCACAATTGGAAACTTGGCACACAAGCCATCAAGAATATCCCGCAGTAATAATCGCCATGAAACAGGGCTAGGGCAAACTTCCTCACAGTAGTAGTTTCTATTCTGAATACCTTGAAAACCAATCCATTTTTGAAGTTGAAAAGCAATAAGATTAAGAGCCATTCTTTTTGCGTGGAGTTCATCTTGTTGCCATAATTGTATGGAATTTATAATGGGATGCTTAAAATAATCGCATCTATCACCGCCAAGGATTCTGTTTTTCAAATTCCTTGTTCTTACTAAAACAGCAGAATTATCAGTCGATATTCCAAAATGATCAAGAATAGCAATGAAGTCCGCAATTGCACCGTTGATTTCATCATACTCTAAATAAGAACAATCAAATTGGTGGCATATACTTTCCATGCTCCCAGAAATAGGTGTGCTAATCCCTCCAATTTTTCGTGAAAAGTCCACAATGCATTGTGTGCTTCTAAAATTTTGGCTTAGATACATGGTATTGAATGCTGTACACCGAATATGTTCTCTAAACAAGTCGGGGGATGCATCCTTAAAAGAGTAAATTGCTTGATGTAAATCTCCAACGTAGTGAACGGTGGTTCCGGCATTAATCAGATATTGAAGAACGCAAAGCTCATTACGTGAAAGATCTTGACATTCATCAACCAAAATGACCGGGAACTTCTTAGAAACGATCCGGCAAATTTCTTCGTTTCTAAGGCATTTAATAGCAAACAGATTCATATCCTCAAATGTTGCAAATCCTGCATTCCAGAATTTCTGCTTGCATTCCATGACTTTTGAATGTAGATACTTAATTTGTGATTCATTGTCCGCTTTGGACTTGTTTTGTGAACATATTAAATCATCTAGGGAATGCGGTGCGTCCTTCTGACTTACAAACCACTTGCGCCTGTAATCCAGTTGATTTGCATATATAGTCTGTGATTGAATCTGAAAATCCAATTTGTAATGTTTTAGCCACTGATTATTATACGCACTGATATCAGAATCCACAACAATAAATGACTTATCCGGCTCATCACGCTGGTATCCATAGACTTTATAACCAAAGCGTTGCGCTATATAGCCATGAACAAAACTTGAAAATGTTCCGATGAAATGGTTTGATGGGAGTGGTTTATTGTAAAAATACGAAACACGATCAATAACTGTAGCGGAGGCTTCGTTGGTAAAAGTTAATACCGCAATGCCAGATTTTCTATCATCCCAGTTGCATATTTCATAGGCAGCCTTCAACGCCAATATTTCAGTCTTTCCACTTCCGGCATATGCTTCAACATAAGTACATTGGTTACTGGACGATAAAATATAGTCTAGCTGTTCATCTGTTTTTTCTTCTAGCCTTGTCTTACCCTGTTCTGTGGGCACTCTGCCATGGAAAAGGACTGCTGAGATTTGAGAAAGCTTTTCATCCCTTGTCATAGAGCCCTTCCCCCACATGCCCAAAGAATTGCACTAGAAAGGTATTCAGGCACAACAAATGTGTCATCTATTTTTTCAGCTAGTGTGTCCGCAAATACTCCCTTACCAACTTGACAATCTTCAATATGCTCATAGATGAATTTCGCATCATTGGCCAGCGTAGCAAGATCTTCTTTAGACCTGTCCCGATTGGCTATTGTATTTAACGTAGAAGAAACAGTGCCGTTGTCCGTTGGCCAAATATCTTTTAAAGCTTCTGCCAAAAGTTTAGGATTGTATATTGCCAAATCATACTCGAATGTTTTCAGAGGAGAAACAAAGAGACGTGTCCACTGATTGTTATCTATACTGGATTTTTCGGCTACAATATGATTTGTGCTGGTTGGAGAATCACCCTTCTTCGGGAAAATACTTTTACCTGGATCATTGTCTGTTACACCAGAACAGAAGATAGGAATATTCGGTCCTGATGATTCTGCAAAGTTTCCAAATAGTTTCATAAAGTATTTAAAATTGATTCCGTTAATATTAATAACTGAGACACCCAATTCATCTAAAGAAAGTGGCAAAGTTTTAGGTTCTTTATGAGTCCTATTGTAATTACTCAATACGATTTGCGCAATTCTGGGCAAAACCAGCGCTTCGGCAATGCCCTCAACCAGAATAATCCCGCGAGAAAAGAGCATGGTAGATTTTGTAACATCCATCCACCTGTTTATGTACTTTTTGAAGGAATCATTGTTCCTATCACTAAAAACCTTGCGACTGAGGGTAGTTGAAGTAATAGTACCATTTCCACCGGTTATGTGAATTAATTTATCTAATTCTACAGATGAAGCAAGTACAGGAGAATGTGTTGAAACGATAACTTGGGAATTAGGCAGTGTAGCAGCCAGCGTTTCAAGATACTTGATAAATTTGACCTGTAATTGAGGGTGGAGATGCGCTTCCGGTTCTTCAATTAAAAGCAGTGTAAAAGCATCAGAATTCTTCACCAGTTCGAGTTCGGCTAAAACTGTAGCAATATAAAGCAAGTTATTATAACCCAAACTATTTGTAGCCAGATCACGGAATTTCTTAATGTCGGTTTCACCGATTTCAGGGAAAAAGACCAGGCGGATATTTTCAATAATTCTGTTAAACGTTGTTTCTGAAAACTGCAAGTTGACGCTCTGTCCGAGTTCAGCACCAACGGCTTCCCGAACTTTTCCGTTTATAGAAGATTTTATTTCTTGAATTTCCGTGTACTTACCAGATGTATTTTGAACGATTTCATTGTTAAAATCTGACACACTTCTAACAAGCGGTTCGGTATTATCCCCATACTTTTTCTTTAACAACATGGCCAAACGGGAGTGCTTTCCTGCTGCTAATTTTGCCTCAGCATCCCGCAACGGAGGTAGATAAATGCAGTCTATTCTATCAAAAGTATCTTCTTCCCAGATACAGGCCGTGGATTCTCCACCCCAGAACTTGCGTTTCATGGTTCCCGGCTTTATAGTATTTTCCGTAATGCGGAGGTGTAAATGAGCATTAAAATCTGCATTGCACCAGGAAAGGAACATTATTTTTTCATCCTCAGTTAGTTCTGGCAATACGGCATCAATTTCAATGGTGTCCGATTTTTGAGTTTTATCCAGTGAGCAATAAAAATCGTCTGGTGAGCACATATAGGGTGCCTCTGGGTCACGGAAAAGAAGACGGAGAGCATTAATGATGGTTGTTTTACCACATCCGTTTTCCCCCAGGAGAACATTCAATCCTTTGTTAAGAAGAATCGCTGATTTGCCGTATGTTCCTTTGTAGCCTTGAATCGTAAGGTTAGATATATACATCGTACTTCTCCTTTGCCGCAAACGAATTCTCTGTATAGATTCTACTACTAAACTATATTATTATACCAGTCTTACCACCATTTTGCAATGCGACAACATTCTAATCGTCATAAATACAAAAATACTAGGCGTACAGCCAATCGGACAAACCGAAAGGCTGTACGCCCATTTTGTGTGTAAAAGAAAGTGTGCAAAATCGAGCCATTCTCTCTGTATGCCAGCAGGAAAGTACACACATGAGAAATCATAAAGGCCCTCATTGAAGATACGGATACAGAGGATTATTCAGCCGTTTTTCCACCCATATCCATACAGTTTTTTGCCCGCCTGGAACTGTAATGCGGGCAGGACAGTTGTTTCACCCGGAAACTCTGTTTACAGCCATATGCACAGCGCTGACAGAGTGGATGATACTGCCGCCGTCCATTCCCGCCCAGAAAGAACGTCCATTCCAGCCTCCATTTCTTGCTTCGGCTCATCGTTCCTCCCGCTCCGGTGTGCCCCGGCTGGGAGCGTCTACCTCCGGCTGCTTGGCGCACTCCTGCCGGGCTGTTTCCAATCTGTCCCGGATGGATGGGCGTTCCAAATCTCTGGGGTCAGCGGCCACCGCAAAGGCCCGGGTGCCGTTGCCCATGATAAGGAAACGTCGGTCATCGGAATGATGGTGGACACCGTAGCCCAGGGCCTCCATCTGCTTTTGGCTTAAAGCTGTTACGCAGAAATTCCCTCTGGGGGTCTGCACATGGCCTCCGGTTTCAAATTTATCTGGGAGATAGGCTTTCTCCTGGGCCTGCTCCGGGACGGGCAGCACTACCAGCTTGCCATTCCTGGGGACGAACAGCTCCGGCGTTCGGAACTGCTCCGTGTACTTCTGGATCAGCTCCGGGGACAGAGACGTAAAGTTCTCCTCGCCTAGGCCGACCACCAGAAATGTACCGGCCACAATGTCATAGAGGCTGTCGGTATCGTCCCGCAGGCCACGGTTCAGGTCCATGCCCATTAGCTTTCCCTCGTCATTGCAGACCAGTGCTACAGGGTCGGTGTAAGGATACACAGCCTGAAATGTTCCATTTACTTCCGCCTGCATGGATTTGTAGCCAGAGGCGATTTCCTTCACATAGGGTTCCCTCAGCGGCTCCACCACTAGGACAGCCATTTTCTCCGGCTCTCCGCAGACAGCCCGGGCCTGTTCCGCAATATCCGCTGGGGTCTGCTCGTAGACTGCCGCCGCGGCGGCATATTCCCGCTCCGCTTTTTCCGCAAAGGCCAGCATTTCATCAATGCGGGATTTGTCCGGGTTTTCAAGTCCTTCCCGGACAGCTTCCGGGTCAAAATCCAGCCATTCCTCGTAGCCGGTGGCCTCCTTGAATTTCTCCAATTCGGAGGGGAGATAATCCGTGGCCTTCTGCCCCAAGGTTTCCAGCTTTTCGCTATAATCCGCGATTCGTCCCGCCAGAAGTTTTTCCTGGATATCCGGCCACGCTTTTTGCGAATTTGGGAAAGCAGCGGCGTACTGGGGATCTTTCTGCCGGAAAAGGGCATCCATATCATGGGCAATGTCAGCGGCCCACTCCTCAATTTCTTCTTTGGAAAGATCTTCTTCGGGAACAGACATGACCCGATATTCCTCCGGGATATTCTCCGGGTTCCCGTCGTAAACCTCCACGAAGGAATCCCCGGTATCCCGGACATAGCCATAGTCGGTGAACTGACCATCTTCATCCAACGCCACATCCCGTCCATAGGCTTCAAAATCAATGTAGTTTTCCAGGTATTCCGGTACTTGCATAGCTTCCAGTTCGTTGATATAATACCTGCCCAGATCGTCATAGTCGGTGATATTGGGATTTACCTCATAGCAATTCAGATTCTCCGTCAGGTTTATCATATCCTGCAGGCTGCCGCCGTGGTCGCCCACCGACATAGCCGCCTGGAACTGCTCGTACTCGCTCTGGCTCATTTCATCCAGCTTGGAAGCAAGATAGTTCAGTTCGTCCAGATTGACGTATTCTCCCAGCTTGTCGTACAGGCCGTCCACATAGCAGTCGTAGTCTGTAATGAACCATTCCTCATAGGCGTATCCAAAAACGTCCTTTTGTCCAATGCCGATACTGTCCATGGCGGCTTTGATTTCTTCCGCTGTGGTGGGGAACTTCACCCATTCGCCTATCAGCTCGCCCTCATTGTATTTTCCGAGGTTCGTAATGAAAGCGGCAAAGGGATAATCCCGGTTATATTCATATGTTGGCATCCTGCCGCCCCCTTACCGCTCTGGCCCGGTGCGGCTGATGTTCTTCTCCGGAGCCGCCAGGGCAGCGCATTCCTCCTTGGCGGCGTTCAGCCTATCCCGGAGGGAGGGGCGTTTTTCCAGCTTCGCCCGAAGAATACTGTCCAGATCCCGATTTGACAGGTCTGCCAAATTATCCTGGGGCACCTGGAACATGACGGTACGCTCCCCGACCTGGGCGTAGACCTCAATGGTCTGGAAACGGCGACTGTACTTATTCACCAGGTCATCCGGCAAAGAAACGATTTTGTCCCCGTCCATGCCGGCAACCAGGAATGTTCCGGCAATCACATCATAGACCTGGCCCCGGCCATTGTATAAGGCTCGGTTCCATTCCAGACCGGATTCTCTGCCACCCTCCCGGCATAGCAAGGCCACCTCTGGCCCGAATGGGTGGGTAACGGAGTAATCGCCGCCCAGAATGCTATGGAAATCGCTTTCTTCCACTTCCCGCAGGCAGGGGGCTTTCCGTGGCTCCACCACAAGGATCTGGATGGTATTGGGCAGGTCATCCAGGGCAGGGTCGTAGGCGGTGAGCTTTTTGTAGTCCTGCAGGTCAGAGTAGAGGGCATCCTGTTCCGTCTGGCCCAGGTCCTTCAGCCTGGATTCCAGGAAAGCAACCTTGCCATCCGTCAGCCAGTCATAGAAGGCTGCCACCTGGGACCGTTTCTCTGGGTACTTTTCGGCATACCCCCTGTCAAAATCCCGAAAGAAGCTGTCAAACTGAACTGCCAGGTCCTCCGCCCAATCCTTCTTTTCCTCGTCGGTCAGCAAAAGCAGCTCCGGGGTAAACACGACGTAACCTGCCGGGATCGTCTCCGGTTTGCCGTCGTAAAACTCCGCAAATGGGGAGTTGGTGGGAGAGATATAGCAATCGTCCTCAATGGAACCGCCCTCGGATTCCGCAACGTCCCGCCCAAACGCCTCATAGTCAATGTAGTCCTCCAAGGCTCGGAGGGTGGAATAGTCGTAGGTGTCCCGCTCGTGGAGGACGTATTGGGCCAGATCCTCATAGTCCTGGATGTTCGGCGCAATATCGTAGCAATCCAGATTCTCCGTCAGGTTGATCAGATCCTGGATGGTGTCACAGTGACGGCCCGTATCCACAATGGCCTGGTAGGAACCGAATTCCCCGTCCGTCAGAGCTTCCAGGGCAGCCGCCAGGTAGTTTAGTTCGTTGATATCCGTACAGTCCTCCACAGCGGCGGCGTTGTAAAGGTGGCAGTCCACCTCACCCAGATACCAGCCCTGCCGGTCCCCGCCGATGTTTTGTAGCAGCTCCCGAAGTGCCTGCTGTGTGGTGGGCAGCTCCAACCACTGCTCCCGCTCCGGCTCCTCTTTGTTGACAATGCGGACAGAAATGGGGAAAAGAGACCCATCATACCGTTTTTCCAAATCGTGACCTCCTTATGTTTTCTTTTGAAATTCCAGCTTGTAGTGAACATATTTTTCGCCGGTGTCATCAAGCAGCACTGCGGCATCGTAGGAGATACCCTTCTTTTCGGACCACATGCCCTTCACCAGAACCCGCCCCTTTTTCAGAAGGTCAGCCGCCATTTTGGCGGTCAGCACCTTTTTCCGGGAAGTCCAGAACCGGTCTTCTTTCCAGAGAACAAAGCTGCAGCTCCGGTCCGAACAGGCAAAGTTCTTCTTGCCCTCATAGACGGGCTTCCCACAGCGGGGGCAGACACCCACGTTTTCCCGCTCCGGGGCAAACAGCGTCCGGCCTTCCTCGGATACCTGGGCATGGTCGGAAACAAGGGTTTGTACCATATCTCGGATACTATCCAGAAAGGTATCCGGGGAGGTAGACCCCCTGGCGATCTCCGTAAGTTGCTGTTCCCATTCGGCTGTCAGCATGGGAGAGGTCAGTGACTCCGGGAGAATGGAGATCAGGTTGATGCCGTCCTGGGTAGGAATCAAACTCTTGCCCTTGCGTTCCACAAAGCCAGCGGCCACCAGCTTTTCGATGATTGCCGCCCTGGTAGCGGGAGTGCCCAGGCCCTTCCGTTCGGCATCCTCCGGGATGTCCTCTTTTCCTGCGTTTTCCATGGCTGACAGGAGGGTATCTTCGGTGTAGGGTTTCGGCGGTTGTGTGAACCGTTCTACTACAGTTGGGGCAGCTACCTCGTAGATGCTCCCCTCTGAAAAGTAAGGGAATGCCGTTGCTTCCTCCGGTGCTTCTTTCAAGAATGTATGGAAAGTCTGATCAATATCTTGCCAACCCTCGGAAAGAATCCGCTTGCCCTTTGCGGTAAAGGACTGTCCGGCGCAGTCAAAGGTTGCCGTGACAGCCTCATACACATAGGGCTCTGCCGCCGCGCACAATAGTTTGCAGCAGACCAGAAGCAGAAGGTTCCGTTCTCCCACAGGCAGGGCGTGAAGGTCTGCCTGTTCTATCTCCATTGTGGGGATGATGGCGTGGTGGTCAGATACATCCTTGTCAGAAACAAGCGACAATACATCCGGGAAGAAATCCTTGCAGGTATCGAATGGCGGCACCCTGGCCGCCAGATGCAGGACACAGGAGGCCATTTCCGCCATATCGGAGGTCAGATACCGGCTGTCCGTCCGTGGGTAAGTCAACAGTTTCTTCTCATAGAGGCTCTGGGCATAGTCCAATGTCTGCTTTGCGGTATACCCCAACAGCCGGTTCGCCTCTCGCTGCAAGGTGGTGAGGTCGTAGAGCTTCGGGGGCTGTTTCTTCTTCTGTTCTCGTGTGACGGAGGTACAGAGAACGGCGGCCTCCTTGCAGGCTGCCGCTGCCCGCTCCGCTTCCGTAGAGTCGGGAAACTTTTCCGACACCGCTTCGGTGCCGTTTACTTCCAGCCGCAGAACATAGTATTTCTCCTTCTGGAATTGAGAGATTTTCCGTTCCCGTTCCACAAGCATTGCCAGGGTAGGTGTCTGCACCCGGCCAACATTCAAGGTGCGGTGGTAGAGGACGGAGAACAGCCGAGTAGCGTTGATGCCTACCAGCCAATCCGCTTTCTGGCGGCAAAGGGCGCTCTGGTACAGAGTTTCATAGTCCGTACCGGGGCGCAGGCCTGAAAAGCCCTCCCGGATCGCATTATCCTCCATGGAGGAGATCCAGAGACGAAGAATCGGCTTGCGGCACCCAGCCATTTCATATACCAGCCGAAAAATAAGCTCCCCCTCCCGGCCAGCGTCGCAGGCGTTGACGATGGTGTCTACGTCAGGACGATCCATAAGGGCACGGAGATTTTCAAAGGCGGCCTCCTTGCCGGGAGCCAGCACATAGCGGAATAGCTCCGGCAGGATGGGCAGGTCCTCAAAATGCCATTTTCGGAAACTGGGATCATACCCGGCGGCATCCATGGGGGATACCAGGTGGCCGACGCACCAGGAAACCAGCAGATTGTTTCCCTCATAAAAGCCGTCAGCCCTGGATGTAACACCCAGGGCTGACGCAATGGAAGCGGCGACGCTTCTTTTTTCAGCGATAATCAGTTTCATTCCTCGTCCTCATTCAGATATTCTTCGTCCTCCAAATCAAAATCGTCCAGATCCGAAGGGACATTCTTTTTCTGCTTGGGCTTCACTACCACGAAATAGTACCCGGCACCGCCGCCCACGGTCAGGAGGAGCGCCAGCATAAATAGGGTGCTTCCGACGGAATAGTCCTTCTGCTGGACAGGCTCCGTGGCCGCCGGCTTCGTCTCCTTACCGGCACACTTTGTCATGCTGGTCATGCACAGCTCACAGGATGTATTGATATTCCCAGCCGTGCATTTTTCGGTACAGGAGCAGACAATGGGCGTTGTGGGCAGCTGTTCCTCGTCGATCAGGTCCAGCAGATCCGCTTCGTCCACCTGATTCAGAAAGTGGACAGTATTTTCGCCGCTGGCCGCCCGGTCAATGATGATGTAGAAATAATGGCCGCCCTTGGATTTGACAGTGATGAACTGCTTGTCCGCATCCCCGTGAATGTCATCCACAATGGTCATGTTGCCATCCGGGGCCAGCACATTGTCCTTGTGTTCCGGCCCCGAAATCTCCGAATCGCCGCTGGGATCATCCCCAGTGGCGAAGGCCGTCACGGAAAGACTGGTAATCAGCAATACCGTCATAAGGAACACACTTAAAAGCCGAAATGCTTTAGACTTCATCCTCGCTGCCCTCCATATCCGTGTCATCCTCCTGTTCCAGCGCCGCCCGCATTTCCTCGGGCAGGACGATCTGCCCGCTGGCGTAGGCCCGCAGGAATGCCGTCAGCTCCCGGTTGTCCATCTTCACCGCTTTTACCATGCGGACGATTTCCAGATTTTCCTCCTCCGTCAGCTGAGTTTCCAGGGTGCGGAGCTTCGTCTGAAGCTGGGAAATTTTCTCCTTGGTCTTTGCGATATCCTTTCGGATCTTGTCAGTTGTTGCCATTAAATATCCTCCATTTTATTGATAGGGTGGTCTGGCAAAGGCGTAAAAGTGCGCCTGCCAGTAAGCCGTATTGATATCCACATAGCGGATGGGATCTCCGCAATGCAGCATTTTCCCGGCACCCACATACAGCCCCACATGGGAGATGCCGGGGGTATCGTAGGTGCCCTTGAAAAAGATAAGGTCGCCGGGCTGGGCGTTGGACTTGGCTACGGGGGTACACAGGTTATATAGGCCCTGGGCGCTGGTGCGCCCCACATTCCACACGCCACTGTTTCCCATGGACCAGCAGATAAAGCCGGAGCAGTCGAAAGAGGTGTTGGGATTGCTGCCGCCCCAGACGTAAGGCATCCCAATATACTTTTCTGCCTCCGTAATGAGCGCGGAAAAAGTTTCGTCCGCCAGCACCTCACTGGGGATCTCGTACTTGGGCGGTGTCTCGGAATATTTGCCTACATAGGATGAATTGGGAAATAAATCTTTCCGGTTGCCCAGGGTTGCCATATAGGCAGCATACATGTTCAACCCATCCTCTCCCAGAATCTCCACGGGAATATGGGAGAGGTTCCGGTTTTTTAGGGTCACGGTGCAGATGGTGTAGGTATAAGGCACCTCCACTTCCACCTCGTAATCCTCCATGATGGGTTGGCCCTTCTTGTCCAGCAGCACCTTTCCAGTTTTCGGGTCGCGCATGGGCCGCTGTTCAATTTCCGTTTCTGTGCGGTAGCGGGTTTCACTTTCCACAGTTTCCGTCAGGATGTATTGCAGACCGAACAGGCGGTTTAAGTCGCCTTGCACCTGGTCTATGGTAAAGAGCCCATCGTGGAGCGCGGAGAGAAGGGAGATCAGCACATAGGGGTCATGTTCGATGGTGTCCAGCTCAAAGTGGTATTCATCATAGCTGTGGGTGCTTTCGTAATTCTGTAATCTGTTCTGTAATTCCGCCTCCATGGCACAGTAAGCGCTTTCAGCATCCAGCATATCCTTGTCCTCTGACAGGTAGGACGTACTCACAAAGCTGCTGATGCTGGAACCGGCCATTACGGAACAGGAGGAAACACTGCCGATCAGGAACACCAGCAGTACCCCGATACCCAGAATAACCACCAGATACCCTTTGGATTGCCTGACTTTCTGGGCAAATTCCTGTAGGAAACTCTTTATACTGCTGACACCATGCCCGGTAGCCTCCGCTGTCCGCTGTGTCTGCCGCATCTGCTGGGCATACCGGCGCTGAATGCGCTTTTTCTGCAAATACCGGGAAACGGGGTTAGAACCGGAAATGCCGGGATTCTCCTGTACCGCTTTCTGGTAGGTAAAATCCGCATTGGTCCGGTCAAAGGCTCGCTGGGCTTTCTCTACATCCCGCCATGGCTTTTGTCGCTGATGTTCTACCGCCTGCCGTACACCGTGTTCTCCCAATCGCAGTCCACGCTCCGCCAGCTCCTCACCTTTATGTCCAGCCGCCACACCCACATTTTCCTGTTCTACCTTGTGAACTTCGTTGTGGATTTCCTGCTCCAACCGCTGTAAAGGCATACGGAGCGGGTCATGCCGCAGCTTACTATTGGGCCGCCTGTCCACCTCCTGATAGACAGACACGGTTTTCGCCTTTCCGGCAGCTTCGTCATAGATCCGCTGCCTTACCTTTTTCCGCTGTTTCGGGATATTCTCCTTGGCCGCGTCCAGTCTGTCCGCCGCGGCGTTGGAGCGGTGAATGGAATCCGCCAGCGCCGGATTCTCCAAATCCTCCTGTGAAAATTGGAGCCGGGAGGACTGGTGCTTTTCGCTCCCAACGTCCATTTCCGGCGTTCTGCCGCTGATATGTTCCACTTCTCCTGTGGATAGATTTTCTGCTACCGCGCCGTCTTTGGTCATCTTCTGGACCACCTTTGCCCGGGCCTTTCGCTGGTCTATGGCTGCTCACCTGCTTTCCCGTAAGGGCACTCGTCGCCGCACAGCCCTCGTTCAATTTGGGAAATATAGTGGAAAATGGGATACGCCTGGGGTGGGCAGACGGCGTTGCCCAGAGTTTTCAGCCGCAGCACCCGGTTCTCCATGCGATCAGTCATGCGGGGGATTCCCTCCGGCTCTTTGGCCCAGAGGATACGTCCGTCCATCCGATGGGGAAGCCCATGAGCCATTCCACCCAATCTGGGTTCAGGGCTGCGCCCAGGCTGGCGTTGGGAGTCAGGTAGTACACCGCCGCCGACAGGCTCAAGCTCCAGATGGCCCCGCTCCTGTTCCGCTTGCGAAAGATCCCGCCCTCCGACAGGAACACATCCAGGTTTCGGGCGTCCCGGTTGGTCGCTGAATCGGAGGCAAGGGGTGTAGGAAACATCAGCCGCGAGGATAAAAGTTCGCTGGCGCTCATGCCACGCGCCGACACCGCAAGCCGGAAATACGAATGGGAGAACAGCGTATCCCGCTTTTGCCAGGTCAAAAATCGTTTTGTCGAGGCCCATATTGAGGAAGCCAGCAACATTTTCCCCAAGCACCCAATGGGGCCGCAGTTCGGCAATGACCCGGCACATTTCCGGCCACAGGTAGCGGGTATCCGCAAAGCCCTTTCGCCGTCCGGCTGTGGAGAAGGGCTGGCAGGGAAAGCCCCCGGAGATAACGGTAACGGTTTCAAGTCCAGTTCGTTCAAAGAACGCCTCCTTCGTGAAAGCAGTAATGTCCCGGAACCGGGGCACATCGGGCCACCTGGTTTCCAGGACAGAATAGGGAAAGTCCGCCCATTCGCATTGGCAGACGGTTTCAAACCCGGCGGCTTCCGCCGCCAGGTCAAGGCCGCCGATGCCGGAGAACAGGCTGACGTGAGTCAATTTAATTTTTATTTTCTTGATTCACCTCCTGATTTTAGGTGTAAAAAACCCACCTAAATAGGTGGGTTTGCAGATTAAGATGTTTCGTATTTCTTGGCTAAGTCACGCACTTCCTCAATGGCGCCATTCAATGCATCAGTACTTTTAGGGTTGCTTTTATAGATTTCATAGACTTTGTTGATGGCATTATAGATTTCCTTAACTCGGTCGCAGGCGCTCTGAGGAATAGTGAAATCTATGCCATGAACTAATCCATTACGGTATATTCTGAAATCATTGATTTCCGTCGAGAGAGAGTCATTAATTATCTGTTTCTCATTCAATACTTTTAGCGACTGAATGATCTGAGGCTTAAAATCTCTGAAAAATTGACTACTTACCTCTTTGTTATACACTAGGCTGCTTGCGAAATTTACAATGACCTCCTGTAATAAGTTATAATACCTAAGAAATTCCGTAAAGTTTCCAAGTCTATCATTTTTCTCTGGCCCGTGAAGCGACTCTGCTTGCCTTTTTATTTCTTTATCGAGTTTCTCAGGATCTAAGAGCATGACACCAAACAGTAAAATCGAAGCAACAGCAAGAACAAAAAGTAATACGCTTTCATTGATGAATAAAGGATATACTGTTGTCCAGTTGTGTAGGGAAATAATTCCCAAAATACACGTCAGAATTGTTAATCCGCATATAACTGCTATCAGAATAAGCGTATTAAAAAACTGCCTGAGTAGCGAGATAGTTGCATCATAATAAGTGTCATCATTTTTTGCTGATTCTCTGAATTTATCAACAAAGAATACATATGCGGTTAATGTAAGGCCAAATACACTGCCGATAATCTGAGCCATGGAAGAAAAAAGGTAGAGTAGTTGGTTTTCATTGAGTAAAAATTTAGGGTGGAAAAGGAACGAAGCGATAATACTTAGAACCGCCGAACCTATTATGCCCCAAATAATCAAAACACCAAAACCGCTAAATAATCCAAACCGTTTCTTTTCCAAGGGCATATCCCTCCAGAGCAATATAAAATCATTATACCACACAGGTTCCTTGAAAGGAAGCCCTTATCTACATTCCAATACTATTTTCGTTCACAGTAAACAACATAGCGTTGTTTGCCGCCGCTTGCATAAGGGTGGCAGGTGAGCAGTGTCACCATATCCCGTCCCGGCTGAATAAGGATGTTTTCAATCTCGTGGGGTTCAATGATCTTCGTCCCTACCACCCGATACCGCAGACGTTCCCACAGATTGGTGATGACCACCTCGTCACCAATGGACAACTCCGTTATGTATCGGAAATAGGCCGCGCCGCCCCAACCCCGGTGGCCGGCAATGACGGCATTTGTATTAGAGCCTCCAATAGGTACGCTGGTGCCGGAGAGGACAGCGGCACCCTTCGCCATATTTTCATCCGTAGCACCCAGGTACAGGGGCATTTCCAAGTCCAGCTTGGGAATAGAAATGACACCAAAGGTTTCATCCGGCAGGCCGTAATCCGTTAGGGAAAACAGGGTTGCTTGATAGGCCCCGGTTTCGGAGAGCGTGGACTGTCCATCTGCGTAAATCTGCTGATTGTAGGCTGCCATAGCATCCCATAGTTCCGGGTATGGTCTGGATTCTTCCGGTTTCGTTGAGGGGACAATAACGGTTGGAATATCATTATCCGGGTCGTCCTCCAAACGGGACAGAAAGTCTTTTGCGGTATTCGCTATGGAAATATCCACAGCGGCACCCCAAACATAGGGGTACAGCACAGATGCCAGCCCAGCTAGGAACACCAGGAGCATTAGGGTAATCACCACCCCGCGTAATTCAAGTTTTCGCATAGCGGCCTCCTTTGCAGGTTTTGGAATGCTTTTTTATCCGCACAGCCAGAAACACGATTGCAGATACTCCTCCGGCAACGGCACAGCCTATCAATAAACCTTGCAGATACTTGACTTCCCAGGTGGAGGCAGCCGGTTCAGCAACGACATTTTCTTCTTCCAGTACCGCCGCTTCCTCATACGGAATCCGGGAACCCCGCACCAGCAGCCGGTGGGTATTGATGCCA
>CAKTNS010000005.1 GCA_934589225.1 uncultured Oscillospiraceae bacterium | reverse complement strand
GGTTATAGTGCATGGATTTCTTGAAGTTGATGGTGTTCAGAATTTTCAGACGGTAGCCGTAATGCAGCAGCATCTTTCCGCACTCGGTAACGATGCTGCCCTTGGGATCGGTGACAACAAAGCTGACGGGGTACTTCTTGGACGTACATTGCATCAAATTGGGCTTCAACCAAAACCTCGTCTTACCGGAGCCGGAACCGCCGATAATCAGCACGTTTTTGTTCCGTGCGGTACGGGGATCGGCGGGACGGTTGTTCATGGTCAGGCTTTCCGTCTGGGTGAGAATCATGTTATTCTCAAAGGTCGGATCAACGTAGGGGGCGATGTCGGCGGCGGTACCCCACCGGGCAGAGCCGTATTCCTGGTTGTGCCGGAATTTCTTGGCATTCTTGCCCTTGATATACACAGCCAGCCGCATGGCGGCGGCAATGCAGATTCCGATGCACAGGTCAGCCGGATGAAAGCTGGGCATTGGAGAGGCAAACGCATCCCGGACACCCTCCATCATGTGCAGTGCTTTCCCGCTGAAATCCGTTCCGGGGGCCAGCCGAATAGCCTGCCCAATCTTGGTCGCAAACAGGGCAATAAAAAGATACGGAATATTGGGAATCAGAAGCTTTTTCCAGTTTTTCTTTCTCAACGTTCCAGCTCCTTTTTCTTCTCCCGCTTCACGCCCATGGACTGCATCAGTTCCTTGAACAATGCCAGTTTTGCCAGTACAGAGGGGCGGCTGTGCTGCTTCATTGTTTTTGCGGTATACTCCTTGAAAGCGGCGGTCATGGCATCCGCATCCTGACTTTTGAAAAAGACAAGATAGCGGTCCTGTCCCTTGGCCTTATAGGGCGCAAAGTCAATACCGTACTTTCGGGCAATCTTTTGAAAAGAGCCGATGTTCTGGTCTGTGACCTCCACGCTCTGTAATCCCCGATTCTGGGCAGCCAGCTGTTTGACGGTCATTTTTCCGTGCAGGCCGTTTTCCTGATGTGCCTTCCACTGCTGCAGCAGCTTTACAAGCGCCTTTTTCAGCTCCTGCTCTGTCAGCTTCGTGCAATTGATTGCCAGCGTTACGACCCGCTGCTCCACTTCTTCCTGCATGGATCATCCCTCCTTTCTCAGGTTTGCAGGGAGAAGCGGACAGTCTAGGGCGGAACCACCAGGCGGCGGAGCAGATTCTTCATGTTGATCCCTCCTTTATCGGATTTGGTCTTTGCGGTCATAATGCAGGTTTCCGTGAATCACTTTGGCATGGGAGAGAATGCGGATGTTGCCGCACTTCTCGTTTTCCAGAGCCTTCTGGTAGCCGTTGTCAGAGAGATACAGGCGCATCCGATCACCTTTGTCACCCACGGGGGAATCGTGGGTCAGAACATGGAAGATGATCATGTGCCGGGTGCTGTCATAAAACCGGGCAAAATCCATGTAATCATGCCCTTTGTAATCCTGGGCACCGGCACGAATCCGGGCTTCTTCCATAAGCTGGGCGATGGTTTTACCCATTCTGGCACCTGCGTCCTTGTCCCCTTACGGTGAGAATGCCGTCCAGCGTGGTGGCGGCCTTGTGGAAGCGGGCGGCCAGAGCAATGTCGTTCTTCATGGTTTCATCAACGATATTCCCACAAACGACCAGCAGTGCAGATCGATACAGGTAGTCCTTGGACATATCCAGGCTGTCTTTGTGTTCCTGGGGAATAGCATCTCTCAGGAACAGTGTGTGCATCATCATGGGACAAATGGGCTGGTATCCGGCATCATAGACGGAACGGCAATATTTCGCAGCCAGTTTCATATTGTCCTCAGTGCAGTCGCCCCAGTGGGCGGTAATGTAAGCAAGGGGCCTTTTCATACGATTTCATCCTTTCTCCCGACTGTCGGGCATGAAAAAAGCAGCTGCTAAGAGCTGCCAAAGTCATGGTTGTATTGCATTGTGTAGTGGTTATCGATGGTGGACACGGAGTTGAACAATGAGGCCAGCAAATACGCCTTGGTATTGCGTACCTGAGTACGGTTGTCTGCAATTCCATCCAGCACACGCTCTACGTGCATGGCAGTTATTTTTTGAAACCGTTCCTGGACATATTGCGTTGGATATGCGGCATCTCTTCCAATACGGATGGTATCACTGCGGTTCATGGCAACCTCAACCATAATTTCCAGCAGTTCATCTACCTGCTCCTGCCGGAACTGTTCCCGCAGCCAATCGTATTCAATCTGATGTTTGATGCGCTCTCTCACGTCTTGTATTTCTGTCTGTCTTTCAGATGGAGAACTGGCGGGAAAGAATGAATGTATATTTGATACATCCATATTTGATTTTTGAGTATTTAATTCTTCTATATTTAATTGTGCGGGATTCTCCTGCGTAGGAAAATCCTGCATGGGAATTGCCTGCGTTGGATTTTCCAATATAGGTTTTTCCTGAACAGGAGGCGGAATTGCCACTTGCCGGGGCTTTTCCAGGATTGTGTACTCGATGGCACCGTACTGACCATTCTCATTCCGGTGGCGTTCCCGGACCAGATAGCCGTTGGCCTCAAGTTCTTGAATGCCAACCCGAATGCTGTCCACGCCGTCCTTACAGATACAGGACAGCCCTCTGGTGGTATAGTCCCAATCTTCTGGCAGGGAGAGCATGAGCGACAGCAGGCCCTTTGCCTTTAGGGACAGGGCCTTGTTTCGCAGATGGTGGTTGGCCATGACAGTGTAATCCTTGGTTTTGTCTACACGAAATACGGCGATTGTATCTCACCTCCTCGCCGCCTGACTGTGTAGGAAAATCAGGATTCGTAAATCACATCTTCTTCGGGGTCAAAATCCTCCGGGCAGAGATCAGCCAGATGCTCCAGGAAATCGAACAGGTCAGGGGCGGCCTCCGTGGACGGCCACTGGCTGCCCTTGTACTCCCGGTACTCTGTGGTGTAGTCACCGTCGCCGCCATCATAGTCCACCTGAAAGCAGGACGTAACCGCCAGAGTCATATCCTCCAGCAGCCACATTTCCAGATACCGGGTCGTGTCCAGCTCGTCATCCTCTTCGGAATGGGTAGGCTCCCGCCAAAGCAGGGTTGCGTTGCAGTCAAAGAGCTTTCTGCTGCGGTATTTGAGGGAAGCGCAGAGAAGTCCGTCTGCGCTAAAGGCGAAGACAGGCTCGGCCCGGTCCCGGATTGCATGGAACAGGTCCTTCCAGCTGACATCTTCCGTAAGGGCGACAGCAACCGCATCCGTGTAGCCGCCTCGCACTGCCAAATCCGTGCAGATTTCAGCGAATGTAAAAAGCATGGTTTCGAGATTTGTCATAGTTCATTTCCTCCTAGAGTTGATTAGCGTTTTCTTTTTTTATCGTCAACGAGATACCCGTTGATCACATTTGCGTGGTGCAGAATCCGCACCTTTTTACCTGCGGCCCAAAGGCGCACCGTTTTGTACGCTGCATCCGTCAGGAACAGCCGAACCCGGTATGGCATATTTCCGTAAGGTATGGGTAGTTCCAGTCGGAAGGCTTCCAGCTCCGGCAGGATACACCGCACCTCGAAAATTACCATGTGCCTGGTTTCATCTACAAAACGGATATTGGAATATTCTGTGTGCCCGCAGGAAATACCGAAATCAGGCATCAATAGAATCAGCCTCCTTTTTCAGCCGCATAGCGGAAACGCCGTATTTTGCAATGAGCATGGCGTTGATGATGAGCCGGAATACTTCATCCTCAATAAGCTCCGTATCATCCAGCTCCGACATGGTTACACCCTGACGGTCCGAGGAGAGAGCCAGAGCGGCACGGTACAATGCGTAATTGTAGGTGCTGATGCCCCGGAGAATGGCATACTGGAAGTCCAGGCCATTGGGGCAGAAGCAATTGGCCATGCGCCAATGGATGACTTCATTGGAAGTCAGCAGATACATGGTGGCATAGTAGGCGGGAGTGTTGCGCCCCGGAACATAGCCAAGCTGCGTGTTCAGAAACTCCATGCGGGAGCGGTGGCGTTCATCCAGGAAAAAGGTTCCCGGATATTCGTCTGCCAGTTTCGGCAAACGGCGGGAGCAGCGATACTGTGCAGGAGTCAGAGCGCTTACCGCATCCCAATAGGTAACAGCACCGGCTTCAATCCGCTCCGCAATGAAGGGACATACATCGTGAGGACAGGAATGCTTTTTGCCCCGATATTCCGTACAGAGCTTGCAGTCCAAGTCCTCTTTTTTGTAGGTGAATTTGCGAATGTACATTTTGTGGTCCTCCTATAAAAAGAACCGGGCAAGCATGGCTTGTCCGGCGGGTGTTGGGGATATTCGGTTTTATCGGCTTTGTTCCCGCTGCCGTTTGCGCTGCCATGCTTCCAGCAGCTTGAAAATTACCTCTTCCATCTGAAGGGGAGAATAGGAGCGGGGAAAGTATTTGCGCAGCCGCTCCCCGGAAAGGGTAATGTTCGTCTGTACCGGCTTTTTCTGCTCCGACATAATGGAAAGCATGGTATCCTCATTCAGCTCGCCGGATTGGCTCAGCCTCTTTAAGCGTTGGGCCTGGGAGAGTGAAGGGGTAGACTGCTCGCTTCCAATGGTTTCTACCAGAAGCTCCTGCTCTTTCTCGTTGAGGGATGCCAGCTGATAGGCGGGGGACAGGGCAATTTTGCCATCGTCCACCATCTGCATAAGCGGAGGCGCAAGGTTGTTCAGGGAAATGTAGTTGCGGATGGTGTCTCCGCTGATTCCTTCCTGCTCACCAATGGAATCATCACTTCGGAACTTCGCCGAAATTTTCGGCGAAGTTAAATCGGAGCGCATACCCTGCCGCTTCATGGCCTCCATCTTCAACTTGTAGGCTTTGGCACGTTCCGAGGGGAGAATGTTTTCCCGTTGGATGTTACTGTCGATCATCCGAATGATGGCATCATCATCCTTCAGATTCAGAACCATGACCGGCATGGTGTCCTGCCCCAGCTGCTCACAGGCGTACTTTCTACGATGACCGGAAATCAACTCATATCCACCTTCCTTTCTGGGCCGGGCAATTGCCGGGATAAGAACGCCGTTTTCCTTTACGCTTCCCACCAGCTCCTGCATAGCCGGATCATCCCGAACACCATAGGGATTCAGCGGGTGCGGATGCAAATCTTCCAGGGGCATACGGTAGATGATGCCTAGGGTGGCGGGCGGTTTCTTTGGCATAAAATGAGCCTCCTTTTACTTTGGTATGAAAAAAGGCTCCCATTGCTGGAAGCCTTCTTTACGTGAAATGATGGAGATTTCTTCTGCTGGGTATGAAATCTGTAGGATGTTCCTCTACACCGGAACATCCAACCTTGTATCGTGTATTGACTGGATGCGTGGTTGAATTTTGGAGGGTATGTGATAAACTACGCATTGTTTGTTGAATTATGGTGTTGTCCATATTATCAATCACTCGCATGCCCTGGACGATGCCGCCGGTCAGGGCCAGAAGCTCCGGGTCGGTGACTTTCAGAAGAAAATTCCGGTGGGTGGTCCGGTCTTTTGGATATAATTTCAGAATTTCCACAGAATAATCCCGAGGCGGCCCGGGCTGCACCGTGGCCCGGATGGTGGCGGGGCCGCAATGCAGACTCTCCCAGCTGCCCACCGGCACGGGGGAGCCGGAAAAGCCCCCAGGAGCCGTGCCGAAAATGCCCTGGGGCGTATTGCCGGACAGGCTCCCCAGAGGAAAACCGGCGGCGGCCTCTCCCTTTAACAGCCCCGGGGTACCGATTTTCCCCTTCTGAACGGCGCTGACCCGGGCAGTATAAATATCCCCGGATACCATTTTCAAAAGACCCTCTCTGGGGGTGCTGACCCCATGGCCCAGGGCGGCAAACCGATGGGTCTCCGGGTCATACCAGGTGACGGTGCCGATGCCGGAAATGCCCTGCCGCAGATAGACCCCCAAAACCGCCGCCCCCTGCCGCTGCTTGGGGGTCACGGTCAGGGTCACCTGACGGCTCCCCCGGAGCACCGTCAGCTCCACTGGGGAAGGGCTGCTTTGCAGCGCGGTTCGGACCTGGGGGATGGTGGAAACGGGGGTGCCGTTCACCGCCGTGATCCGGTCCCCGATTTTGAGCCCCGTGCTTTTCCCGTCCGCCGCATCGTCATAGGCCGCCACGGTGACGCTGTCGGTGCGCAGCTGCAACCCCACCAGCTGCCCCACGGGAACCAGGACCGTTTCCGCGTTGGCGGTCAGGGGAAGTATCCAGATCCATAAAAGAAAAACCCGCAAAAATCGCTTCATCAAAAAATCCCTCCTTTCTCTTTGCCCTCTTAATATGACCCGGCAGCAGGGATGTAACCGCTGAAAAAGTCGAAAAATCTGGGGAAGGCTGGGTGGCTTTTCAAATTTTTCTTGATTGTCTTCCAAATTTTCTGTAGAATAGGGGCGAAAGGCGGGAACAATATGAAATTTGAAACGGATTATCAGGAGCTTCTTCAAAATCTGGAAGCCCTTACCGAAGGAATACCCTATCGGACCAGCAATCTGGCCAACACCGCAGCCCTGATCTGGCAGACCATTCCGGGGCTGAACTGGGCGGGTTTTTACGAAATGACCGACGGCGCCCTGGTGCTGGGCCCCTTCCAGGGGAAACCGGCCTGCATCCGCATCCCCCTGGGCCGGGGCGTTTGCGGCACCGCGGCCCGGGAGGGAAGAACGGTCCGGGTGGAAAACGTCCACGATTTCCCGGGACATATCGCCTGCGACGGGGCCTCCAACTCGGAAATCGTCATCCCCCTCTACAAAAACGGCACCATTTGGGGGGTCCTGGACCTGGACAGCCCTCATTTTGGCCGCTTCACCCCGGAAGACCAGCAGGGCCTGGAGCGGTTGGCGGCAGCGATCCAGGCATTTCTGTAAGGATGAGACACCGGAACCCATTTACCTATTGACAAGGTAGGCAAAATGTGGTATGCTCCCTACATAACTACTAGGGAGATTCCTTTAGGAAAACCTCTCCTGAATCATAGGAGGTTCATTCATGCGAATTTACGCGGACAATGCGGCAACCACCCAAATGAGCCAGACGGCCATGGATGCCATGCTGCCTTATATGACCACCATTTACGGCAACCCTTCCAGCCTGCACACCGTGGGCCAGGAGGCTAAAGATGCCCTGGATGCCGCCCGGGAGACCGTGGCCAAATGCCTGGGCTGTGAGCCCCGGGAGATCATCTTCACCTCCGGCGGCAGCGAGGCCGACAACCAGGCCATTATCTCCGCCGCCAAGCTGGGGGAGAAGAAGGGCAAAAAGCACATCATTTCCACGGCCTTTGAGCATCACGCCGTGCTGCACACCCTGAAAAAGTTGGAAAAAGAGGGCTTTGAAGTGACCCTGCTGGACGTTCGCCAGGGCCACAACATCCGCGCCCAGCAGGTAAAGGACGCTATTCGCCCCGATACCTGCCTTGTCACCACCATGTACGCCAACAATGAGATCGGCTCCATTCTCCCCATTGCGGAGATCGGCGCCATCTGCAAGGAGGCAGGCGTGCCCTTCCACACCGATGCCGTCCAGGCCGTGGGCCATGTACACATCAATGTGAAAGAGCAGAATATCGATATGCTGAGCCTGTCCGGCCACAAGTTCCACGGCCCCAAGGGCGTGGGGGCGCTCTATGTCCGCAAGGGCTTCCCTCTGGTGAATCTCATTGAGGGCGGTGCCCAGGAGCGGGGCAAGCGGGCCGGTACCGAGAACATCCCCGGCATCTGCGGCATGGCCGCCGCCTTGCAGGAGGCCTGTGACCATATTGATGAGAATGCCGCCAAGGTTTCCGCCATGCGGGATAAGCTTTTGACGGGCCTGGCCCAGATCCCCCACAGCGCCGTCAACGGCGATCTGGAGCACCGGCTTCCCGGCAACGTGAGCTTCTGCTTTGAGGGCATCGAGGGCGAGAGCCTGCTGCTGCTGCTGGACCAGAAGGGCATCTGCGCTTCCTCCGGCTCCGCCTGCACCTCCGGCTCCCTGGACCCCAGCCACGTGCTGCTGGCCATTGGCCGGGTCCACGATGTGGCCCACGGCTCCCTGCGGCTGAGCCTGTGCGAGAGCAACACCATGGAAGAAATGGACTATATTTTGCAGGCCGTCCCGGAAGTGGTGGCCTATCTGCGGGGCTTCTCTCCCGTCTGGAGAGACCTGCAAACCGGCAAACGGCAATATATTCTGTAATTTTGGAGGAAGAAAAACATGGCACTTTACAGTGAAAAAGTAATGGATCATTTTACCCACCCCCGGAACGTGGGTGTCATTGAGGACGCCAACGGCGTGGGAGAAGTGGGCAACGCCAAGTGCGGCGATATTATGAAAATCTACCTGAAAATTGAAGACGACATCATCAAGGACGTGAAGTTTGAGACCTTCGGCTGCGGCAGCGCCATTGCCTCCTCCTCCATGGCCACCGAGATGATCAAGGGCAAGTCCATCCACGAGGCCATGGCCCTGACCAATAAGGCCGTGGCGGAGGCTCTGGACGGTCTGCCCGCCCACAAGCTCCATTGCTCCGTTCTGGCGGAGGAAGCCATTAAAAACGCCCTGAAGGACTACTACGACCGCACGGGCCTGCCCTACGACGAAAAGGACTTCCCCGACTGCGAGCATTGCGAACACTGCGAATAAGCCCATGATCGTATCGACCAAGGGACGCTACGCCCTGCGGGTGATGCTGGCCATGGCCCAGCGGGGTGGGGAAGAGTACATTCCCATTAAGGAGATCGCGGAGCAGGAGGGTATTTCTCAAAAATACCTGGAATCCATTATGACCATCCTCTCCAAAGGCGGCCTTCTGGACGCGGTCCACGGAAAGGGCGGCGGCTACCGGTTGAACCGGAAGCCGGAGGAATACACCGTGGGCAGCATCCTGAAGCTGACAGAGGGCGGCCTGGCGGTGGTCTCCTGTACCACCCAGGGCCCAACGGCCTGCTCCCGCAGCAGCTGCTGCGAGACAAGACCCATGTGGGACAAGCTGGATGCCATGATCAACGCCTTCTTCGAGGGCATCACCCTGGCAGACCTGCTGAAAGAGAACCCCGCTGGGGCGGAACTCCAATGACCCAATACCAAAAGGGCGTGCCGCTGATAAATGCGGTACGTCCTTTCCTTCTGCGCTCCTTCATAAATGGAGACGAAAATTCGTTTGAAAATCCCTTGTAGAACCAATCATTTCGTGGTATAATATATCGAATGCTTTTAGATCACCGGCTGCGTACTGGGGTCAACAAATAACGAGGTAGTCTATGAACGACAAAATCATCATCCGGGGTGCCCGGGAAAACAATTTAAAAAACGTGGATGTGACCATCCCCAGAGACAAAATGGTGGTCTTTACCGGCCTCAGCGGCTCCGGCAAATCCAGCCTGGCCTTTGATACCATCTATGCCGAGGGCCAGCGGCGGTATGTGGAAAGCCTCAGCTCCTATGCCCGGCAGTTCCTGGGCCAGATGGAAAAGCCGGATGTGGATTCCATTGAGGGCCTGTCCCCGGCCATCTCCATTGACCAGAAAACCACCTCCAAAAGCCCCCGGTCCACCGTGGGCACGGTGACGGAGATTTATGACTATCTGCGTCTGCTGTGGGCCAGAGTGGGTGTGCCCCATTGCCCCAAATGCGGCAAGGAAATTCGCCGCCAGACCATTGACCAGATCGTTGACCGGGTGGAGGCCCTGGGAGAGGGGACCCGGTTTGTGGTGCTCTCCCCGGTGATCCGGGGGAAAAAGGGCGAGCATGTGAAGGTCTTGGAGGATGCCCGGAAGCAGGGCTTTTCCAGAGTCCGGGTGGATGGCATCCTTTATGATCTGACGGAAGAGATCAAGCTGGAAAAGAACAAAAAGCACACCATTGAACTGGTGGTGGACCGGCTTGTGCTGAAAGAAGGCCTGCGCCGCCGCCTGACGGACTCTATCGAAACCGCCTGTGTCCATTCAGGAGGCCTGGTGACCATTGAGCTGCCCAAGGAAAACCGGGAGCTGAGCTTTTCCCAGAACTACGCCTGCGAGGACTGCGGCATCAGCCTGACGGAGCTGGAGCCCAGAATGTTCTCCTTCAATAACCCCAGCGGGGCCTGCCCCAGCTGCACCGGCCTGGGCTTCCAGCTCATCGCGGACGAGGACCTGGTGATCCCGGATAAGGAAAAATCCATTTTTGAGGGGGCTATTCAGGCCTCCGGCTGGCAGAACGCCCGGACGGATTCCATTTTCCGGATGTATTTTGAGGCCCTGTCCCAGAAATATCATTTCTCCCTGACGGACCCTGTCAGTACCCTGAGCAAAGAGGCTATGCAGGTGATCCTCTACGGCACCGGCACGGAAAAGCTGCGGATGACCTACAACCGGGGCAACGGCATGGGCGTTCTGGAGCAGCCCTTTGAGGGCATCCTGAACAATGTTTCCCGTCGCTATCGGGAGACCCAGTCCGATGCCGCCCGGAAAGAATTGGAGGAGTGCATGTCCACAGCGCCCTGCCCCAAGTGCCACGGCAACCGGCTTTCGGAAATCGCTTTGGCGGTGACGGTTGGGGGCCTGAACATCATGGAGTTCTGCCGCATGAGCGTGGTTCAGGAGCTCCAGTTTATGGAAAACCTGCACCTGGAGGGCAATATGGCGGTGGTGGCCCAGCAGATCATTCGGGAGATCACCTCCCGGCTGCGGTTCCTGACGGATGTGGGCCTGAGCTATCTGACCCTTTCCCGGGGGGCCGGAACCCTCTCCGGCGGCGAAAGCCAGCGGATTCGCCTGGCCACCCAGATCGGCTCCTCCCTGATGGGGGTGCTGTACATCCTGGACGAACCCTCCATTGGTCTGCACCAGCGGGATAACGACAAGCTGCTGGCGACCCTCAAACACCTGCGGGACATCGGCAATACCCTGATCGTGGTGGAGCATGACGAAGACACCATGCGGGCGGCGGACTTCATTGTGGATGTGGGCCCGGGGGCCGGAAGCCACGGGGGAAAGATCGTGGCGGCGGGCAGCTTGCAGGATATTCTGGACTGCCCGGAATCCGTTACGGGCCAGTACCTCTCCGGTAAAAAGAAGATCCCCGTGCCGGAAACCAGACGGCCCGGAAACGGCCAGCTGCTGACCGTTTGCGGGGCCCGGGAAAACAATCTGAAAAATGTGGACGTGTCCATTCCTCTGGGCACCCTGACCTGTGTCACCGGTGTGTCCGGCTCCGGCAAATCCAGCCTGGTGAACGAGGTTTTGAACAAGACCCTGCTTTCCAAGCTGAATCACGCCCGCTGCCGCCCCGGTGCCTGCCGGTGTGTAGAGGGCCTTTCGAACCTGGACAAGGTCATTGATATTGACCAGAGCCCCATCGGCCGGACCCCCCGTTCCAACCCCGCCACCTATACGGGGCTGTTCAACGACATCCGGGACCTGTTCGCTTCTACGGCGGATGCCAAAATGCGGGGCTACGGCCCGGGCCGGTTCAGCTTCAATGTGAAGGGCGGCCGGTGTGAGGCCTGCTCCGGCGACGGCCTGGTAAAAATCGAGATGCACTTTTTGGCGGATGTCTATGTGCCCTGTGAGGTCTGCCACGGAGCCCGGTATAACCGGGAGACCCTGGAAGTGCTCTATAAGGGCAAAAACATCGCCCAGGTGCTGGATATGACTTGCGAGGAAGCGGTGGAGTTCTTTGAGAACATTCCCAAAATCCGGAAAAAGGCCCAGATGCTGGTGGAAGTGGGCCTGGGGTATATCAAGCTCGGCCAAGCCAGCACCACCCTCTCCGGCGGTGAAGCCCAGCGGGTGAAGCTGGCCACGGAGCTCAGCCGCACGGCCACGGGCCGCACCATCTATATTCTGGACGAGCCCACCACGGGCCTCCATGCGGCGGATGTCCATCGGCTCATCGAGGTTTTGAACCGCCTGGTAGATGCGGGGAACACGGTGCTGGTCATTGAGCACAACTTAGATGTGATCAAAACCGCGGACTATATTATTGATCTGGGCCCCGAGGGCGGCGACGGCGGCGGCACCATTGTGGCCACCGGCACCCCGGAGCAGGTAGCCCAGGTTCCGGAGAGCTACACGGGACAGTATCTAAAGTCCTATCTTGGAAACCCTGTGATTTGAACCAACCGGGGCAGGCGGTTCCTGTGGAAATCCGTCTGTCCCGGTTGCTTTTTTTAGGCGGCGGGGCTATAATGAACAAAAAAGAAGTGCTTCCCCGCTTTGGAAAGCACTTCTGAAAAGAGCTTATTAAAGGCTGCCGTAGAGCTCGGCCGGAAGAACGTCGGAAAGCTCCACCAGCCCATGGTCCCGTTCGCCGGCGTAGTCGATGCGGATGCGGGGAGAGCGCAGGGTGTTGCCGGTGTCCTGCCGGATGGCCAGGGTCATGGTGACCCGGGTGCCTCCCTGGGCCGGGTGGTCAATGAGCACCGCGCCGCCGTGATGACCGGCACAGGCCCGGACCAATACCAGCCCCAGCCCCAGCCCCTGGCGTCCATCCTCAATGGCGGGCTGCCGCAGATAGCGGTTGAACACGCTGCCCCGGACATCGTCGGGAATGCCGCTGCCCTCGTCCTGGATGCACAGCCGGAGGACTCTGTTCTGACGGGTCAGGCTGCACCGGATCACACCGCCCCCGGGGCTGAATTTGGCGGCGTTGGACAGCAGATTCAGCACACTTCGCTCCAGCTCCTGGGCATCTGCCAGAGCGTAAATGGCATGCTCCGGCCCTTCGTAGTGAAGCTCCAGGCCCAAGCGCTCCAGCAGGGGCTGGGCTTTCATAAAGATTTCCCGGAAAACGGCGGTAATGTCTGTGAGTTCCGGGTGAGAGACGGGGGAAGCGGCGGCGGACATATTTCCGATAAGCCGCAGCATCTGGGAAAGCCCCCGGTTCAGGGCCTCGATTTGGGCGGCCTGGCTGCTATCCAGCTGTTGGACCGTGGCAAAAAGGCCGGAAAGGGGCTGCCGCAGTTCCCGGGCGGCCAGGGAAAGGGCCCGCAGCTCCGGGTTTCCCTCCGCTTCCTCCAGCAAAAAGAAATCCAGGCCGCCCCTGCGCTCAACGGCGGCACCGAAAAGGGTTCCCTCTACGGAAAGGGTCAGATACAGGCTCCCTCCGGAAAAGTCGGCATAGGCCTCCCCTCCGGCGGCAAGCAGCGGTTCTACACGATCCCCCAGCGGCAGCTTCCGGGCCGCCCCGTTGCGGCCGCAGATCACGCCGTCCTTCACGCAAAAGCAGGGCGCGGCGATGAGCTCCAGGGTATCGATGCACAAGGTTTGATCGTCCATGACAGTCCTCCTGACCGTTTTAGCATGCGCAGATTCTCAGAAAATTTCCCCGCAGATTTCGACAATACTTACTACCCATTTTAGCGGGTTTCCACGAAAAAGGCAAGCATTACTTCAAAAAGAATGAAAAGAGGGGCAAGGCTATGCACGAAGGCCACCGCGCAAGAGTCAAAAAGCGATTTTTAGAAGAGGGCCTGGACCATTTTTCCGACGTTCAGGCCCTGGAGCTGTTGCTTTTTTACGCCATCCCCCGGGCGGACACCAACCCCATCGCCCACAGGCTGCTGGAGCACTTTGGAAGCCTTTCCCAGGTGCTGGAGGCCAATCCGGAGGAATTGAAGAAAATCTCCGGGGTGGGGGAGAACGGGGCGTTGCTTCTGAACCTGATCCCCCAGATGGGCCGGTTTTACATGACGGACCGGGCCAGTGCCCCGGGGGTGCTCACCACTTTGGAACAGTGCGCCCAATACCTGATGCCCCGGTTTTTCGGGAGAAAGCTGGAAACCGTGTTTTTACTGTGCCTGGATGCCAAGTGCAAGGTCCTGTGCTGTAGAGAAGTGGGGGAGGGAGGCACCAATTCTACCGGCATTTCCATTCGCCGGGTGGTGGAAACCGCCCTGGGGGTCAATGCCTCCTCGGTGGTGCTGGCCCATAATCACCCCAGCGGTGTTGCTATTCCATCGCCGGAGGATATTCAGACCACCCGCCGGGTGGCCATGGCCCTGCAGGCGGTGGAGATCGTGCTGGTGGACCACATCATTGTGGCGGATGACGATTATGTGTCCATTGCCCAGTCCGATGAACGCTTTAACCAATGCTTGCTGCTGTAAGGAGGCAGAACATGGATCATTTTGAATTGGTTTCCGATTATAAACTCTCCGGCGATCAGCCGGAGGCGGTGGAGGCCCTGACCAACGGCGTGAACTGGGGCCTGCGGGAGCAGACCCTTTTGGGCGTGACCGGCTCCGGCAAGACCTTTACCATGGCCTCCGTCATCGCAAGGCTCAACCGGCCCACCCTGGTGCTGGCCCACAATAAAACGTTGGCTGCCCAGCTGTGCTCGGAGTTCCGGGAGTTTTTCCCTAACAACGTGGTGGAATATTTTATTTCCTATTACGATTACTACCAGCCGGAGGCCTACATTGCCCATACGGATACCTATATTGAAAAGGACTCTTCGGTGAATGAGGAGATCGACCGGCTTCGCCACTCCGCCACCTCCTCGCTTTTTGAGCGGCGGGATGTGATCATCGTGGCCTCGGTCAGCTGCCTCTACGGCCTGGGCGACCCCATTGACTATAAGAGCATGGTCATCTCCCTGCGGGTGGGCAACGAGCGGCCCATGGACGACATTCTGCGGCAGCTGACGGAGATCCGCTACGAGCGCAACGATATTGATTTTTCCCGAAACAAATTCCGGGTCCGGGGGGATACCCTGGAGGTCTACCCTGCCTATTGGTCCGGCCGGGCCATCCGGGTGGAGTTCTTCGGGGATGAGATCGACCGTATCAGCGAGATCAACGCCGTCTCCGGTATGGTGGAGCGGTATGTGGACCATGTGGCCATCTACCCCGCCAGCCACTATGTGGCCTCCCGGGAAAAGCTCCAGCGGGCCATGCTGGAAATCCAGAAAGAATGCGACCAACAGGTGGAAAAATTCAATGCGGAAAACAAGCTGATCGAGGCCCAGCGAATCGCCCAGCGGGTGAATTACGATTTGGAAATGCTGACGGAGATCGGCTTCTGCACCGGCATCGAAAACTATTCCCGGGTCATTCAGGGCAGAGCACCGGGTACGCCCCCCACCACCCTTCTGGACTATTTTCCCAAGGATTACCTGATGTTCGTGGATGAAAGCCACGTGACCCTGCCCCAGTGCCGGGCCATGTACGCCGGAGACCGGAGTCGGAAGGACTCCCTGGTGAATTACGGCTTCCGGCTGCCCTCGGCCTATGACAACAGGCCCCTGAATTTCGCAGAATTTGACCAAAAGATCAACCAGGTGATCTACGTCTCCGCCACCCCTGGGGAGTATGAGCGGACCCGGTCCGGCCAGATCGTGGAGCAGGTTATCCGGCCTACGGGCCTATTGGATCCCCAGGTGGAGGTTCGGCCCATTGAAGGCCAGATCGATGACCTGATTGGAGAGATCAACGCCCGCACCGCCCGGCAGGAGCGGGTCCTGGTTACCACCCTTACCAAGAAAATGGCAGAGGACCTGACGGTGTACCTGCAAAAAGCGGGCATCAAGGTCCGGTATATGCACTCGGACATTGGAGCCATGGAGCGGATGGAGATCATCCGGGACCTGCGGCTTGCCAAGTTCGACGTGCTGGTGGGTATCAACCTGCTGCGGGAGGGCCTGGATTTGCCGGAGGTGAGTCTGGTGGCCATCCTGGATGCGGACAAGGAGGGCTTCCTCCGGTCTGAAACCAGCCTCATCCAGACCATGGGCCGGGCGGCCCGAAACGCCGAAGGCAAGGTCATTATGTACGCCGATACGGTCACGCCCTCTATGCGGGTGGCCATGGACGAGACTGCCCGCCGCCGGGAGCTGCAGGATGCCTACAACAAGGCCCACGGCATCGTTCCCAAAACCGTCATCAAGTCGGTTCGGGACTTGATCGAAATCTCCTCTCCCACCGCCGAGCGGAAGAGCCGCACGGGCATCAAGATGACCAAGGCGGAAAAGGAAAAGGAGATCGCCCGTCTGGAAAAGCAGATGAAGGAAGCGGCCAGAATGATGGAATACGAGCTGGCAGCGGTCCTGCGGGACCAGATCATCGAGCTCCGGGGCAACGGGGTTTAATCGTATATTCAAAAATATTCCACAGCATGTTAAATTGTCCTTGCATTTTTCGCTGTGGATGGTATAATGAATCTCATCAAATACAAAGGAGTTCGTCCCAATGATTATGTTGACTAATGCCGGAGCCTCCGGAATGTCCAGTATGCTGGTGACTCTGGTCCTGATGCTGGCCGTATTCTACTTCATGCTGATCCGTCCCGAGAACAAGCGGAAGAAGGAAGCGGAGCAGATGCGCTCCTCCGTAAAGACCGGCGACAAGATTACCACCATCGGCGGCATTGTCGGTACCGTTGTCAATGTGAAGGAAAACAATCTGGTCATTGAAACTGGCGCCGATCAGGTCCGTGTGGAAATCGCCAAGTGGGCCATGTCCACCAACGAGACCGCCGCAGAGAATGCCAAGGCAGAGGCCAAGAAGGCCCAGGAAGCCAAGGCCAAGGCCAAGGCTGCCAAGAAGGCTGCTAAGGATCAGTAAAAAAGAATTGGCTGTCCGAAAAGACAGCCAATTTTTTTAAGGTTCGATACGTCGCAGCTCCACGGTTTCCAGAACGGGGATGCCCAGAGAGGATAGCAGCCCCCGGACCTTGGCTTCCGTCTTATCCACGGTCAGGTCTTCCGGCCGGTGGGCATCGCACCCCAGGACCATAGGCAGATTTTCCTTCGCCACCAGCTCCAGGAAGCGTCGGTTCGGATAATTCCGGCCTTCCCGGTAGCCCAGGAAGTTGAATTCCAGAGGAATGCCGTGGTCCTTGGCCTCCCGAATCAACAGCCCCATCCAGTCCTCATAGACCTGACGGGGGCCCACGAAGTTCAGGATATCCGGGTGGGCAATGTAGGTGTAGACCTCCGTATCCATGGCGGCAATGACCTGGCGGACATAGGCTTCCAGAATGTCTTTGTCATCGGTCTCGCTGCCGCTGTAAACACCCAGAGGTTCGTTGCCTGTAAAATGCTGGCCGAGAATCATGTATTCCACCCGGTTCTGCCGCAGATAGTCCAGCAGCTTTTCAAAATAGCTGGGGTAATATTCCGCTTCCACGCCGGTGTACAATTGGATTTTTCCGGAATAGCGCTTCTTGAGGCCATCCATGGTGGCAACATAGCCTGGCAGCTCCTCCGGCCGCATCCGAAAGCCGGAGTAGTAGTCCCCGGGGAAGAAGTAGGGGGTATGGTCCGAAAAGCCCAGGATCTGCAGCCCGGAAGCCAGGGCTTTTTCTACATAGGCCTCCTCGGAACCCTGGGCGTGATTGCAGCGTGGGGTGTGGGTATGGTAGTTGGCAATCAAAAAATCATTCCCTCTTTCTTCTGTTTTCCTTATTATAACACAGAATTCGGAAAAATGGAATTGAAAAAAGAGGGGATACTCTTGGGAGGAACAATAATCATGAAGGATTTTCCGGTCTTCACCACGGAAAACGGTGTGGCCAGTCTGATTTTGAAGGAGATCCCCTATCGGGGGGAGGCCTATATCCACCTGCGGGATTCCCAGAGTCCCCAGGCGCTTCTGGAGGAATGCGTGGCTTTTTGCGCCGCCTGCGGAGCAAAGTCTGTTTACGCCACGGGGAACCCCATTCTGGAAGACTACCCCCTCCATACGGCGATTCTGGAAATGCGGGGTATTCCAAACGTGGAGATCGAAGAAATTGCCTCCCTCTTTCCTGTGACCGAGGCCACGGCGGCCCGGTGGCGGGAGCTCCACAACCGCGCCATGGCCCGGGTGGCCAACGCCGGGACCCTGGAGCAGCGGGATGAAGAGGCGCTTACAAAGGGCGGGGCCTACTTTATCCACCGGCAGGGGGAGCTTCTGGGCATCGGCTATCTGAAGGAGGACTGCATCGCTGCCATGGCGGCCTGCAAGCCCGGGGCAGGGAAGCAGGTGCTCCATTCCCTGTGCTCCGTATGCCCCGGCATCCCGCTGCGCCTGGAGGTGGCCTCCACCAATGGACGGGCCATTGGCCTGTATGAGCGCATGGGATTTTTGAAGGTCCGGGAGCTCTCCCGGTGGTATCGGGTAAAATAAAAACTTTTGGCACAGGCAGCCGTTTCTTATGACGGCGGCGTGTGCCCTTTTTGTTTCCGTTTTCGTTAAAAAACGACAACAAATCATTTTTATCTGATAACACTCTTGAAAATGGAGAGCAAATGGAATATAATAACCTGCGAATTTCCGCCTGAAGTCTGTGCAGCGGCGGAAAAAAGGAGTTTGGACGCGTCTTCCGGCAGGGCGGCGTGTTTTTGTTTGCTTGCAATAGGAGTATTCTGGATATGTTAAAAAAGAAGAAAAACAGAAGGGGCACGCGTTCTCGGGCCTTTGCCGCAACGCTGGCATCCCTCCTTTTGGCGGAGCTGCTTTCCGGCTGCGGCCTGTGGGGAAGGGGAAACAAGAATGAGGAGAAACTGCCCCAGATCGTGGTGGGCAGCGACGTTTACCCGCCCTTTAATTATCAGGATGCGGATGGGACGCCTACGGGCATCGATGTGGAGCTGGCCAGGGAGGCCTTTCGGCGTATGGGCTACGAGCCGAAGTTCAAGACCATCGTCTGGGAGGACAAGAAGCAGCTGGTGGAGCAGGGGACCATTGACTGCATCTGGGGCAGCTTTTCCATTGACGGCCGGGAGGACCAATACCGTTGGACGGAGCCTTATATGTACAGCCGTCAGGTAGTGGCCGTCCGGGAAAACAGCTCCATCTATACCTTGCAGGACCTGGAGGGAAAGCGGGTGGCGGTGCAGTCCACCACCAAGCCGGAGGAGATTTTCCTGTCCCATACAGACCCCCGGATCCCCCAGATCCGGGAGCTGTTCTCCCTGCAAAACCGGGAGCTCATCTATCCCTATCTTACCAAGGGCTACGCCGATGCCATTGCGGGCCACGAGACCTCCATCATGCAAAGCATGGTGGAATACAATCTGCACTACCGCATTTTAGAGGAGCCCCTGCTCACCGTAGGCCTGGGGGTGGCCTTTGCCAAGGACGATGAAAGAAGCCTTTGTGACGACCTTTCCCAAACCTTCCGGGAGATGCGGGAGGACGGCACCATGGAGCAGATCATCGGCAAATACCTTAAAAATCCCGGAAGCTATCTGGAGGTGAAGGGTGTTGAAAAATAAAGCCCGGCTCTTTTCCAAACGCCGCTTCCTTTGGCAGCTTGCGGCGGGAGTGCTCCTCATGGCAGCGGTGGCCCTGGGCACCATCCATTATGACTTGCGAACCGCCCAAAAGGGCCTGAACGGCACCGCCGATTATATCAAGGAACAGTGCAACAGCTATTCCCGCATCCATCTGGCGGCGGAGACCAAAAGCCTTATGCGGATCATTCAGGGCTGCAACCAGGCCGCCGGTCATTTGAGAAACTGCGGCCCAGAGGATTCTCTGGAAGAGTACGCCCAGGTGGCCTATCTGACCGGTCTGGTCCTTCTGGACGAAGAGGGGAATGTGACCCAGTCCTATTACGGCGAGGGCCATGCTCCGGAAGGACTTCTGGAGGCCCTCCGTTCTCCGGCGCTGCTGGATACCTACCGATACCCTGAAAAGCGCTATACCGCCCGACTCCGCTGCACCGACAGCAGCGAGATCGATCTGGCTGCCGTGCCCCGGCAGGATGCCCCAGGCATCGTGGTGGCTTACTATCACACGCCGACAGAATATATTGAGTCCTTCAATCTTTCCCTGGGCTCCATGCTCTCCGGCTACAACAAGGACCGGGACGGCACCATAGTGGTCACCAACGGAGAAATCGTGGTGGCCAGCAATTCAGAAATCTTTGTGGGCACCCGCACCAAAGAGATCCCTCTTCTGCAAAAAATCAAGTCCGTCGCCCAGGAAGGGGAGCTGGTTCACGCCAGCCGGAGAGACGGGGCCTCCGGCCAGTATTTTGGGCTCATGAAGCGGGGCCGGAATGTGTATGTTTACTGCATTATGCCGGAGCGCAGCGTCTTTACCCAGACGCCCCGGATGCTTGGTTATAGCCTGGTGGCCTACATTCTGCTGCTGGTGGGCTTTGGTGCCATCCAGCAAAGAAGCGACCGGCAGGCCCAGAAGGAATACGCCCGGCGGCTTCAGGAGAAGAACAGCCAGCTCAGCGCGGCGGTGGAAGAGGCACAGCGGGCCAACGCGGCGAAAACCAGCTTCCTTTCCCGCATGAGCCACGACATCCGCACCCCCTTAAACGGCATCATCGGCCTGCTGGAGATCGACGAGGCCCACCCGGAGGATGTGGAGCTGCTGAAAGCCAACCGGGAGAAAATGCGGGTGGCGGCAGACCATTTGCTGTCCCTTGTCAATGACGTGCTGCAGATGGGCAAGCTGGAAAGCGGGGAAATCAATCTGGCCAACGACCCCATGGACCTGAAGGCCCTTGCTTCGGAGATCATGACCCTGGTCAGCCAGCGGGCGGCGGAGTCCGGCGTGACCATGGTGTATGACCTCCGGTCAGACCCGGTGGCATACCCCTGGGTCTACGGAAGCCCCCTGCACCTGAGACAGATTTTCCTGAACATCTACACCAACTGCGTGAAGTATAACCGCATGGGCGGCACCATCACCACCCTCTTCCGCTGCCTGGGGGTGGAGGGAAACCGGGTCCGATACGGCTGGACCATTACCGATACCGGTATCGGCATGAGTGAAGACTTTTTGCGGCACATCTTCGACCCCTTTACCCAGGAGAGCAACGATGCCCGCAGTGTTTATCAGGGCACGGGGTTGGGCATGGCCATTGTAAAAGAGCTGGTGGATGGCATGGGCGGCACCATTCGGGTGAACAGCCAGCTGGGGAAGGGCTCTGTTTTTGAAATTGAGATTCCCTTTGAGATCGCCCAGCCGGAGCGGAAGACCCCGGAAACAGCCCCCAAAAAAGAGGAGAAGGCTTCCATCCGGGGCCTGCGGTTGCTGCTGGTGGAGGACAATACTTTGAATGCGGAAATCGCAAAGATGCTTCTTACCGATGCCGGGGCGCAGATCACCTGGGTGGAGGATGGAAAACAGGCTTTGGACCGGTTCAGCCAGGAGCCCCCCGGAACCTTTGACGGTATTCTGATGGACATTATGATGCCGCTAATGGACGGCATTGCCGCTACCAAGGCCATTCGGGCCCTGGAGCGCCATGACGCGAAAACCATTCCCATCATCGCCATGACCGCCAATGCCTTTGAGGAGGATGCCAGAAAGTGCCTGGATGCCGGCATGAACGCCCATCTGGCCAAACCCTTGGATATTCAAAAACTCATGGAGGTCCTGGCCCGCTGCGTCAGGCTCCAGGACAACAAAGCGCACCTATAATGACTTTCGGCAGAGCCTGTTTTCTAAGGCTCTGCCCTTTGCTCCTTTTTGCACTTTTTGTTCCTTGGGATAATTTGGGAAAAAACAGGAGCAATTTTTCTTTGAACTTGTAACATCCGCAAAAGAAGCGTTAGAGTGGTTGATTTTTGAAATTCTTATGTTATAATACTATCGATATTCTGACAAATGCGGCCTCCAGTCGGAGGCTGACGACGAACTGTGGAGAACAAATGCTATGTGGGAAAATGAAGGAAAAAAGACACTCATCCGAAACGTCATTATCTTTTTGCTGTTGACCGTTGTGGTGGTCGGCCTGGTAGTGGCCATGTTTGCCGTGAAAAAGCAGATCAACGCCGAGGACGAGCTGCTGAAGGCCCAGAGCTCCAGCCAGCAGCAGGAGCTTAGCGTGGAGCGCCAGGAAAATCTGGAGTCCATTCAGCAGGCCTATGACCGGGATATGCAGACCGTTCAGACCTATCTTCCCGGCATCGTCTGCTGGGGTGACAGCCTGACTGCCGGTTCCTCCGGCAATGTGTCCTATCCCAGCACCCTGCAAAAGTACATCAATACATACATGTGCGATATTTACGAATTCTATTCCACCATCGATAACGCCCAGGATTATTCCCGGCTGGATTGGTCCCAGTATACCGTGTCCATCCCGGTAGTCAATATGGGCTCCGGCAAGGAAAGCTGCGCCACGGTCCTGGGCCGCAGCGGCGTCAGCCCCTATGTGGTGGGGGACTATTTTGAGATTCCTGCCGAGCCGGAGGCGGTGGCCATTACCATCAAATCCGAGAGCGGGGAAACCGTTGCGCCTCTGACCGCCGGAAACGTGGGGGTCAATCCCGTGGTGATCAACGGGGTAGAGGGAACCGTCACCCTGGTATCCGAGGACCAGGGCGGGAATGCCTATCGCTTCACCCGCACCCAGGCTGGCGACCCCATTGCCGTAGAGCCGGGGACTCAGATCGCCACTGCCGCCGCCGGACAGTACCGGGACTATGTCCACGTTGTCTGGATCGGCACCTATGACAATGTGCAGAAGCCGGAGAACCTGGTGGCCTCCGTCAAGCAGCTGCTCTCCCGTCAGGCCCAGAACCCGGACCGTTATCTAGTGCTGGGACCCTGCACCGTCAAGGGCTCCTGGTCCGGCGTCAGCGCGAATACCATGAACGCCATCGATTCCGCCATGCTCCAGGAGTTTGGCAATCACTATATCAACGTCCGGAAATACCTGATGAGCGACGGCATGACCGATGCGGGGCTCACGGTGTCCCGGGAGGAAAAGACCCAGATCCAGCAGGGTCAGGTTCCCGCCAGCTTCCGCAGCAATGCAAACGGCGCGGACCTCAGCGGCACGGCCTACAAGCTGATTGGTAAGCTTGTCTATGACCGCATGGAATCCCTGGGCTATTTTGACGAGGTGCGGCAGGAGCTGGGCCTGAACAAGACCACCCAGGATATTCTGAAAAACAATCCCAAGTACTTTGAGAACATTCTGAACGCAAAATAAGCCGGAAGAAAGGGAAAGAGGTAACTTATGAATCACATGGAAGAAGATACCATTGACCTGCTGGAACTGGCGAAGGTGATTTGGAAGAACATTCTGATCATCGCTCTGATCGCCGCTTTGGTGGGCTCCGCGGCCTTTGCCTACACCGCCTTTATGGTGTCCCCCCAGTATCAGGCAAAAGCATCTTTGTACGTCAACAACAGCTCCTTCAGCCTGGGCTCTACCAGCTTCTCCATCTCCAATGCAGAGCTCTCCGCCTCTAATTCTCTGGTTTCGGTGTATATTTACATTCTGAATTCCAGAACCACCATGGAGGATGTGATCAAGGAGGCCAACCTCAGCTATACCCCTGAGGAGCTTACAAAAATGGTGGAGGCCAAGGGCATCAACTCCACCGGTGCCTTTGAAGTCACCGTTACCAGCACAGACCCGGCGGAGGCAGAGCTCATTGCCAATACCATCGCCCGGCTTCTGCCGGACCGGATCGCGGAAATTGTAGACGGCAGCTCCGTGCGCATCGTGGACTACGCCATCATTCCCTCCCACCGTTCCGGCCCCAGCATGGTCAAGAATACCGCCATCGGCGTTCTGGCCGGTGCCTTCCTCAGCATTGCGGTGGTGGTCCTGCGGTTCCTGCTGGATGACCGCTCCAAGGCCATGATCCAGTCCGTAGACGAGCTGCGGGCCATTTACCCGGACATCATGGTTCTGGCCATGATCCCGGATATGCGTGTGTCCGATAAGAAGAACGGATACTATTCCAATTATTACGAGCAGTCGGATAAGAAAAAGAAGGAGGGAGCGAAGAATGCCCCAAGAAAACGTGCGTGATCAGGTAAACGGTTCCAAGAAGGACCCCAGAAAGACCGCAAAAATCTGTGAATATATGTCCTACTCCGGCCGGGAGGCCTTTAAGCGGCTCCGCTCCAATGTGCTGATCGGTCTGCCGGAGAAGAAGGAAAAGGGCGGCCGGATTCTGGGCATCACCAGTGCCCAGGCCTCAGAAGGCAAGAGCACCGTCACCATCAATCTGGCCTATACCCTGGCAGAGCTGGGCAACACCGTTCTGCTGGTGGACTGCGATATGCGCCGTCCTGCCATCCATGATAACGTGGGTGCCAAGCTGGCCCCGGGCCTTAGTGATGTGCTGCTGGGCAAAATCAATCTGAATGACTCGGTGGTGACCTACAAAAGCACCACGGACAACACCCGTTTTGACATTATCGCCGGTGGAGAGATCCCGGATCACCCCTCTGAACTGCTGAACTCCACCCGCTTTCAGAAGCTGATGGAGGTCGTGTCCTCTGCTTACGACTATGTGATTCTGGACCTGCCCCCTGTGGGCCCCGTCGTTGACGCGGTGGTCGTTTCTAAAATCACCGAGGGACTGCTGGTGGTCATTCGTGAAAACCATTGCCCCCGGTATGCCCTGGACGACTGCATGGAGCAGCTGCGTTACGCCAAGGCCAACATTCTGGGCTTTGTGCTCAACGGCTGTGTGGAGGGTGCCAGCAAGCGCTATCAGTATAGCCAGAAATACGCTTACCAGGCGTAAAAAACCGCTGCCTGAAACAAAGGCGGCCCATGGCCCTTGGGGCTTTTCAAAAAATGGGCTTGTTTGCTGCAGGCTTGGTCAAAAACAGAGAGGACCGGCCTTGTGCCGGTCCTTTGCCGATTATAAACACTTGACCCTTTAGGAGTATGCCGATGATCGATTACCACAGTCATATCCTCCCGCACATGGATGACGGCGCTTCCCGCACGGCGGAAAGTCTGGCCTTGCTGCGGGAAAGCTACCGGCAGGGCGTGCGGGTCATGGTGTCTACCAGCCATTTCTATGCCGACGAGGAGGACCCCAAAAGCTTTGTGACCCGCCGCAATCAAGCCTTTCTGCGGCTCCGGGATACCATGACGCTGCAGCCGGAGGCCTTCCCGCTCATCGTGTTGGGGGCGGAGGTGCTGTATTTTCCCGGCATCAGCCAGGCCGATGGGGTGGAAAGGCTGACCATCGGCTGCGGCAGCACCATTCTGGTGGAGCCCCCTATGGCACCCTGGTCCGATGCCATGCTGGATGAGATCGTCAGCCTGGGGGAGAATCTGGGCTGCAAGCCGGTGATTGCCCATGTGGACCGGTTTATGAAGCACCTCCGGGACAAGCACCTTATAGACCGGGTGCTGGAGCGGGACATGCTGGTTCAGGTAAACGCGGGATATTTTCTGGACCCCAAAACGGTACGCTCCGCAGTCAAAAACCTGAAAAAGGGGAAAATCCATCTCATCGGCTCCGACTGCCACAATATGCTCACCCGCTACCCCAACCTGGAGGCCGCAAGAATGGCGGCAAAAAAGCACGGCGCCGAGGCGGAATTTTTAAAGCTGGCCCAGAATGCGGAAGACCTTCTGTTCCCTGATGGAATGCCCTAGGGAAACATCAATGCCGGTCCGATGCCCTTTGGAAAACAGAAAAATTAGGGGCGACAAAAGCCCCAAGCTGTGATATAATATCCACAAAAACACCGAAAGAGGTTTCTGATATGAAAAAAGCACTGATCACCGGCATTACCGGCCAGGATGGCTCTTACCTTGCCGAATTCCTGCTGGAAAAGGGCTATGAGGTCCACGGCATCGTCCGCCGGGCATCCATTTCCAATACCGGCCGCATTGACCATCTTCTAAGCAAGATCACCCTCCACGACGGAGACCTGACGGATTCCACCAGCCTGATCCGGATCATCTCCCTGGTGCAGCCCGATGAAATTTACAATCTGGCGGCCCAGAGCCATGTGCAGGTGTCCTTTGATGTGCCGGAGTATTCCGGAGACGTTGACGCTTTGGGGGTCCTGCGGATTCTGGAAGCGGTGCGCATCTGCGGCCTGACCAAGAAGAGCCGCATCTATCAGGCTTCCACCTCGGAGCTTTTCGGTAAGGTGGAGGAGGTTCCCCAGCGGGAGACCACGCCCTTCCATCCCTATTCCCCCTACGCCGTGGCCAAGCAGTACGGCTTCTGGATGATCAAGGAATACCGGGAGGCCTATGGCATGTTTGCCGTCAACGGCATCCTGTTTAACCACGAATCCGAGCGCCGGGGCGAGAACTTTGTCACCCGGAAGATCACCCTGGCTGCGGGCCGTATTGCCGAGGGCATTCAGGACCACCTGGAGCTGGGCAATATGGACTCCCTCCGGGACTGGGGCTACGCCAAGGACTATGTAGAGTGCATGTGGCTGATTTTGCAGCAGGAGCAGCCTGATGACTTTGTCATCGCCACCGGCGAGCAGCATACCGTCCGGGATTTCACCGAAAAGGCCTTTGCCGCCAACGGCATGACCGTCCGCTGGGAAGGCACCGGCGTTGACGAAAAGGGCTATGACGCCGCCACCGGCAAATTGCTTGTATCCGTGAACAAGGCCTGGTTCCGGCCCACGGACGTAGATAACCTCTGGGGCGACCCCACCAAGGCCAAAACGGTCCTGGGCTGGGACCCCCAGAAGACCAGCTACCCCGAGCTGGTCAGAATCATGGCAGAGCATGACCGTGCCCTTGCCAAGAGAGAAAAAGCCATGCTGGAGGCGGCGAAATGATGGAAAAGAATGCAAAAATCTATGTTGCCGGTCACCGGGGCATGGTGGGCTCCGCCATTGTCCGGGAGCTGAACCGCCAGGGCTATACCAACCTGGTCACCCGGACTCACAAAGAGCTGGACCTGACCCGTCAGGACCAGGTGGAGGCCTTCTTTGCCCAGGAAAAGCCGGAATACGTGTTTCTGGCTGCGGCCAAGGTCGGCGGCATCGTCGCCAACCAGAACGCCTTGGCGGACTTTATGTACGACAATATGATTCTGGAAATGAACGTCATCCACGCTGCCTGGCGCAACGGCTGTAAAAAGCTGGAATTTCTGGGCTCCTCCTGCATTTACCCCCGGATGGCCCCCCAGCCCATGAAGGAGGACTGCCTTCTGACCTCCGAGCTGGAAAAAACCAATGAGGCCTACGCTTTGGCGAAGATTTCCGGTCTTAAATACTGTGAGTTCCTGAACCGGCAGTACGGCACGGACTATATTTCCGTTATGCCTACGAACCTTTACGGCCCCAATGACAACTACCATCCCACCCACAGCCATGTGGTTCCCGCCCTGATTCGCCGGTTCCATGAGGCCAAGGAGGCAGGGCTGCCCACGGTCACCTGCTGGGGTGACGGCAGCCCTCTGCGGGAGTTTTTGTATGTAGACGATTTGGCGAACCTCTGCGTCTTCCTGATGAACAACTATTCCGGCAATGAGACCGTCAATGCGGGCACCGGCAAGGAGCTGACCATCAAGGAGCTGACGGAATTGGTTTCCAAGGTGGTGGGCTACCAGGGCCAGATCCTCTGGGACCCCTCCAAGCCCAACGGCACCCCCAGAAAGCTTCTGGATGTGTCCAAGGCCACGGCCCTGGGCTGGACCTACAAGACCGAGCTGGAGGACGGTCTGCGCCGTTCCTACGAGGATTTTCTCCACAACCCCATGCGGGCGGAGCGATAAATAAACAGGCCGAGCTTTTTTCAGGGCCCGGCCTTTTTCCAATACAAAGGAGCGATTCATATGAACCTTGTTTTGCTATCCGGCGGCTCCGGCCAGCGGCTGTGGCCCCTTTCCAATGATGTCCGTTCCAAGCAGTTTATCAAAATCTTCCACCGGGCCGATGGCAGCCTGGAATCCATGGTCCAGCGGGTCTACCGGCAGATTCGGGAGGTAGACCCGGAGGCCTCCGTGACCATTGCCACCGCCAAATCCCAGGTTTCCGCCATTCACAATCAGCTGGGGGAGGATGTGGGCATCAGCGTGGAGCCCTGCCGCCGGGATACCTTTCCGGCCATCGCCCTGTCCGCCGCCTATCTCCGGGATGTCCGGGGGATTTCCGAGGATGCCCCGGTGGTGGTCTGCCCCGTGGACCCCTATGTGGACAACGACTATTTTGAGGCCCTGAAAGCCCTGAACGACCGGGCGGCGGTCAGCGATTCCAACCTGGTGCTCATGGGCATTGAGCCCACCTATCCCAGCGAAAAATACGGCTATATCATCCCCCAGGGGAAGGAAGCCGTCAGCAAGGTCTCCATGTTTAAAGAAAAGCCCACCCAGGAGGTGGCCCGGTCCTATATTTCCCAGGGGGCCTTGTGGAACGGCGGCGTGTTTGCCTTCCGGCTGGGCTATGTGCTGAACCGGGCCCATAAGTTGCTTGATTTTGTAGACTATGAAGACCTGTTCCAGAAATACGATACCCTGAAAAAAATCAGCTTTGACTATGCGGTGGTAGAGCACGAGCCGAAAATCGAGGTCATGCGCTTTTCCGGCACCTGGAAGGACCTGGGCACCTGGAATACCCTGACCGAGGCCATGGACAGCAGTGCCGTAGGCGAGGCCCTGTTTAACGAAAACTGCCGGAATGTCCATGTGATCAACGAATTGGATGTGCCCATCCTCTGCATGGGCCTGAAGGACGTGGTGGTCTCCGCCAGCCCCAACGGCATTCTGGTATCCGATAAAGAGCAGTCCAGCTACATCAAGCCCTATGTCAATACCCTGGACCAGCGGGTCATGTTTGCGGATAAGAGCTGGGGCTCCTTCCGGGTCATCGATGTGGACGACAGCTCCATGACCATCAAGGTGACCCTGAACCCGGGCCACAGCATGAACTACCACAGTCACAGCCGCCGGGACGAGGTCTGGACCGTGATTTCCGGAAAGGGCCGTACCCTGGTGGACGGCATGTCCCAGGAGGTCCAGGCGGGAGACGTGATCACCATGGCGGCGGGCTGCCGTCATACGGTGTTTGCGGAAACGGAGCTGAAGCTCATCGAGGTCCAGCTGGGCCAGGAAATCAGCGTCAGCGACAAACAGAAATTTGAATTGGACGATTGACTATGGTTCACAGCCCTTTTTTACTGAAACCCGCGGGAAAGGATTACCTCTGGGGAGGCAGACGGCTGAAAGATGCCTTTGAAAAGGACCTGCCCCTGACCCCACTGGCCGAGACCTGGGAGTGCTCCACCCACCCGGACGGCCCCAGCACCGTGGCCTCCGGTCCCCAGGCGGGAAAGACTCTGGAAAAGGTTCTGGAGGAACACCCGGAATACCTGGGCCTGCGGCACAAAGGCGCGTCGTCCCTTCCCATTCTGGTCAAGTTCATTGATGCCAAGCAGGATCTGTCCGTCCAGGTCCACCCGGATGACCGGTATGCCCAGGCCCACGAGGGGGGTCAGCTGGGAAAAACGGAAATGTGGTATGTGCTGGATGCCGGGAAGCAAACCAAGCTGGTTTACGGCCTCAAGCAGGATGCCACTCCGGAGACCATCCTTCGGGCAGCCCGGCAGGGGACCCTCCTGGGGCTTTTGCAGCAGGTGCCCATACAAAAAGACGATGTATTCTTCCTGGAGCCCGGCACCATTCACGCCCTGGGAGCCGGGGCCCTGGTGGCGGAAATTCAGGAGAGCTCCAATCTTACGTATAGACTTTATGACTATGATCGGGTGGACAAGCAGGGGAAGAAACGCCCCCTGCATCTGGAAAAGGCCCTGGCCGTTGCCAACCTTCACAGCAGCGCTGCCCCCAGGCAGCCCATGCGGGTGCTGCGCTACCGCCCTGGGGTGGCCTCGGAGCTGCTGTGCCGCTGCAAATATTTTGAGGTATACAGGATGCTCCTGAATACGGAGCGCCGCCAGCAGGTCACCTATCAGGCCGATGCCCTGGCCTTCCGGGTGCTGCTGTGTGTGGCGGGCTGCGGCAGCATTCGCTTCGGGCAGGAGACCCTGCTCTTTTACAAGGGGGACTGCGTCTTCGTACCGGCCTCCTCAAAGTGCCTGACCCTTCACGGCCAGGCCCAGTTCCTGGACATTCGGGGATAAAGGAAAGGAAATCACTTATGAATATACAAGAGGAATACAGACGCTGGCGGTCAAAGGCTACAGGAGATGCGGACCTTCTTCCAGAGCTACGGGCCATGGATGAAAGCCGGATGGAAGATGCTTTTTATAGAAATCTGGCCTTCGGCACCGGGGGCCTCCGGGGCGTGATCGGTGCCGGTACCAACCGGATGAATATTTATACCGTGGCCAAGGCCACCCAGGGACTGGCAAATTACCTGAAAAAGCACAGCGCCGCCCCTTCCGTTGCCATCGGCTATGACAGCCGTATCAAAAGTGACCTCTTTGCCCGGGTGGCGGCGGAGGTCTTCGGGGCGAACGATGTCAAGGTGTTCCTCTGGCCCCAGCTGATGCCGGTGCCTACGGTGTCCTTTGCAACCCGGTATCTAAAGACCTCCGCCGGTGTGATGATCACCGCCTCCCACAACCCGGCCAAATACAACGGCTACAAGGTCTACGGCCCTGACGGCTGCCAGATCACCACCGCCGCCGCCGGGGAGATTCTGGAGGAAATCGAAAAGCTGGATGTTTTTGAAGATGTGTCCCGGGAGGATTTTGAGGCGGCACTGCGCTCCGGCACCATAGAGTATATTGCCCCCCAGGTTTATACCGCCTTTGTAGAGGCGGTAAAAGGGGAGTCGGTACTCTTTGGAGACCGGGTGGACCGGAATGTGGCCATTGTCTATACCCCCCTCAACGGCAGCGGCTTGAAGCCTGTGACCAGGACTTTGGAGGAAATGGGCTACACCAATATTACCGTGGTAGAAGAGCAGGCTCAGCCTGACGGCCATTTCCCCACCTGCCCCTATCCCAACCCGGAAATCCGGGAGGCCATGGCCCTGGGCATGGAATACGCAAAGAAACACAATGCGGACTTGCTTCTTGCCACAGACCCGGATTGTGACCGGGTGGGCATTGCGGTGAAGGATGCCATGGGAGACTATCAGCTCCTGACCGGCAATCAGGTGGGCCTGCTGCTGCTGGACTATATCTGCGCCCAGCGGACCCGCCACGGGAAAATGCCCAAGGACCCGGTCCTGGTGAAAACCATCGTGACCATGGACTTGGCCCAGCGCATTGCGGAGCACTACGGCCTGGAGACCCGGAATGTGCTGACGGGCTTTAAGTTCATCGGCGAGCAAATTGGCGCTCTGGAAAAACAGGGCCGGGCCGACAGCTATGTATTCGGCTTTGAAGAGAGCTACGGCTACCTCTCCGGCACCTATGTCCGGGATAAGGATGGTGTCAACGGCGCTTACATGATTTGCGAGATGTTCAGCTATTACGCAAGCCGGGGCATGAGCCTGCTAGAAAAGCTGGAAGAGTTGTACAAAACCTATGGCTACTGCCTCAATACCCTTCACAGCTATGAGTTTGAGGGCAGCGCCGGATTTGCGAAAATGCAGCGGATCATGGCCTCTTTCCGCGGAAACCTCCTGCCCTTCGGCGGAAAAAAGGTGGAAAGCTTGCTGGACTACAGTCAGGGGCTGGAGGGACTGCCCAAATCCGACGTGCTGAAATTTATGCTGGAGGACAACTGCTCCCTGGTGGTCCGGCCCTCCGGTACGGAGCCAAAGCTGAAGGTTTACATCTCCGTCACCGCGGAAAACGAGGAACAGGCCAACGAGATCGAGAAAGCCATTTCCGGCGATGCCAAAGGCCTGATGGGTTGACAAATGAAAAAAACGACAAAAAATCTGCTGTCAGCCCTGCTGATCCTTCTGGGGCTGGCATTGCTGGGAACGGCGGGATGGCTGTGGTATGACAACAATGTGGACCGCAGCGGCTGGGTTCTGGAGGACGGGGTCTACTCCTATACGGATTTCCACGGCAAGAAAATCACCGGCTGGCTGACCCTGGAGGACCGGACCTACCATTTTGACGACGACTGCCGCCTCAGCACCGGCTGGCAGCTGCTGGAAAACGGAACATGCTATTTTGGCACCGACGGCGTTTTGCGGCTGGGCTTTGTGCCCATCGACGGGGAGACCTACTATTTTGACCCCAAAACCGGGGCCATGTGTACCGGCTGGAAGACCGTTGACGGAAAGACCTATTATTTTGGGGCCCAGGGCCCCATGGTCACCGGCTGGCAGGACATCGAGAGCCATACCTATTATTTTGGTCCCGACGGCGCAATGGCCACCCAGTGGCTGACCCTGGAGGAGAAAACCTATTATTTGGGCGACGACGGCATCCTCCGGACCGGCAAGCAGCAGATGGAGGAAGGCCTCCGGCTGTTCCGGGAGGACGGCTCCATGGTCACCGGCTGGCAGGACGAGGAAGACGGCCGCCATTACTATGACGACCGGGGCCTTATGGCCTCCGGCTGGACCGAGGTAGAGGGAAAACGCTATTTCCTCTCGGAAGAGGGCATCGTTCAGACCGGTTGGCATGAGGAAGGGGAGTACCGCTACTACCTGCAAGAAGACGGCAGCGCGGCGGTGGGACGGCTGGAATTGGAGGGGGATGTGTACTACTTCACCCCCAAGGGCATCCATGTGATTCTGGTGAACAAAAACAACCCCATTCCCAAATACTACAAGACCGATGTGGTGGTGGTAGAGGATTACCACCGCATTCAGCGTATTGCCCTGGAGCCGCTGCGGCAAATGCTGGCAGACTGCCGGGGAACCGGCATCAAGTGCATCTTCAACAGCTCCTACCGCAGCACCAAAGAGCAGACGGACATTCTGGAGACCCGCACCGAGGAATACGTCGACACCGGCATGAGCTATGAGGAAGCCTATAAGAAAGCCCTGGAAACCGTGGCCCTCCCCGGAACCAGCGAACACCAGTTAGGGCTCTCCTGCGATTTGGTGGGCAAGGAAGCCAACGAGTGGCTGGCCCAGCACTGCTGGGAGTATGGCTTCATTCTCCGCTACCCCGAGGGCAAGTGGGAATACACCGGCATTATCAACGAACCCTGGCACTTCCGCTATGTAGGAAAAGAAGTGTCCATGGACATGAAAGACAGCGGCCTTTGCCTGGAAGAATACCTGGGGGCAGGGCCCGTCTATTGAGGCCGGAAAATCCGCGGACGTGCCAGTATGCCGGGAGAATCCCCTGACAAATCTTTTTTTGTTTCCAGCCCCTTCTTTGCCTACTATATAGGTGTAAGGCCCTTACACAAAAAGCAAACAAGGAGCAAGCTATGGAAGACAATGCCATTGTGGCGCTGTATTTTGCCAGGTCGGAGCAGGCAATCCGGGAGACCGACAAAAAATACGGTGCATACCTCGATACCATTGCCGAAAATATTCTTCACCGGCACGAAGACGCAGAGGAGGCGGTGAACGATACCTATCTCGCCGCCTGGAATACCATCCCGCCTACCCGGCCTCGGGTGCTGCGGCACTTTCTCAGCCGCATTGTCCGGAATCAGTCCTTCACACGCTACAGCTACCTGACCGCCGCCAAGCGGTCCGCGGAAACAGACATTCTGCTGTCCGAAATCGAGGACTGCCTGCCGGACGGGCGGCAGGATCCCGCCCAACGCATGGAGCAGCGGGAGATCACCAGAAACATCAACGCATTTCTGGGAAGCCTTCCCCGGGAGGAGCAGGGTATTTTCGTAGCCCGGTATTTTTACGCCGTGCCATTGGAGCAAATCGCCGAAACCTATGGGAATTCTGTGCGGCAAATTCAATATCGCCTGCAAAAAATGCGGTATTCCCTGCGCAAGCGTTTGGAACAGGAGGGTATTGTGGTATGAACATTTCGGAATTCAACAAGGCTATGAACGGCATCGACGACCGTTTCCTCTCTGCCTGGGAGGAACGGCAGGAAAAATTTATCCCCCTGCCCGAGGGCAAGGGAAACGATGAGGCCCGCCCCGGCCATCGGCGGCTGTGGGTGCTGATATTGGCGGCCTGCCTGGTGATCGCTACGGCGTTCACGGCCTATGCAGCCAACTTCATGGGCATCCGGGAAGCGATGACGGGAACACTCAAGCAGGTATCCCCGGGAGAGGCGGCCTATATCACCCCGGAGACCGCCGTAGCGGAATCGGACGCCGGTTGGAGCTGCGCCCTGACGGAAAGCCTGTATACCGGCGAAAAGATCATGCTTGGTATCACCGTCCGGGCCGGTGAAGAATATCTACTGATCCCCGAAGATGCCACAGCCTCGGACAGCGTTGGCGTGATCGGTCTCAGCGGCAGAAAAACCCTACAGGAATACGCAAACGAACTGGGAAAAACCTTACTTCATGTAAACGCCCGCATGGAATTTGCCGACTGGGACACCAACGGCCAGGGACTGTTCACCAAGAACTGCGGCACCAATGAAATTACGATTATTCTGGAAAGCGAACACACCCTCCGGGGACCGGAAACACTGACCGGCACCTGCAAGGTTTCGGTGCGGCCCTTTGGGCAGGAGGATTCGCTGTCGGAAGAGCTGCCCCTGTCCCTGACCGCCGCTCCTGAGCCGGAGGGCGACAAACAGATTTTCCATCCCGTGGTATCGGACAGCGTTCCCGGTATGCTGTTCCAGGACGGCACCCTGTCCAAGTCCCTGTCCGGCTACCGCCTGCAGCTGCCCTTTACCATTACGGACAAGGGTCTCGTGGACGATTATCTGAAGACCTACTGCGAGGAGCTGGACATCTGGGGACTGCTGGACAAGAGTACCGGAAATGTCTTCTATGACATTCCCATCAACAACTTCGGACAGGCTACGATCCAGATTCGAAACTCGGATTCCGAGGTCGTCGGAACCGTGTGGATCGTGGAGCAAATCGGGTAGAATATAGCAAATATATTGTAATTGAAGTAGGGGATCATGCCCGCATCGTCCCCTACATTAAAAAACATCAGGCCGCTGCCTTGTTGTGGGCAGCGGCCTTAGATATTTTCAACCTTGGGGTAGAATCTTTATAGTTGTACTGTCAAAGTATCTGGCATCTATGAAAGACCGTACAAAAGCCCGGGCAGGATGAAAGCGGAGGGGTGCGCAATGCACCAGGCGGTTAGAATATAGATGCTTCCCGCACTGATCGGTAAAGCGTATACGATCGCCGCGCAAGCATATATCAGCACAAAAAGTATTGCGAGGATTTTCATGGAACGCCGGAATGCTGCCGGTATCCGTTTTCCGATGTTCAAAATGGTCCCGATCAGCATCCCTGTACATACCCACGAAAGCGGGGAGAATACAAAGGCGTTCAGCCTTTCAATAAATGAGATCTCGTAGTCCAGTCCCCGCTGTTCTCTGTTAAAATTACAGTAAATACCGATTCCCAAACAGACGACGATCACCAAGCAAAGAACGATGGTATAGTTTTTTTTCATAAACAGTACCTCCTATGACCGAAGAAGCAAAAAGAGATCTCCTTATTTCACATCAAAGATAATTGTCCAATTCCTGTTCCACCTGGGGGATGGGGGAGACCTTGGGTGTGTAACGTTTTCCGTGGAAGATTACCTGGGAAAGCTGCCGCAGGGCGGACAGATTGTTCAGAGGGTTGTCCCGGCATACCAGCAGGTCCGCGGACTTTCCGGCTTCAATGGAACCGGTTTCTTTGTCAATACCGGCAATTCTGGCGTTGCCCAGGGTGGCCATGTGCAGGGCCTGGGTGTTGGAGACCCCGCAAAACCTGTGCAGGTAGCCAAGCTCCCGCCAGGTGTCGTATTGGGTCACATAGGGACAGGCGGTGTCTGTGCCCAGACCTACGGGAACACCGGCTTCCAGACAGGCCTTGGCGCAGCCCACAATGCCATCCATCACGACTTTGCCGTTGTACTTTTGCAGATCCGTGGCGTGGCTGACGGACTGGTCAAAGAGGGCAAAGGACAGGGTAGGGGAGATGGTGGTTACAAGGCTTGTTCCGGTTTTTTTGAACAGGTCGATGGTTTCCGCATCGGGCATGGCACCGTGCTCAATGGTGTCCACGCCGTTTTCCAGGGCGGCCCGAACACCCTGGGGGCTTTCCACATGGGCAGCCACCTGAAGCCCCAGCTGGTGGGCCCGGTCACAGGCGGCCCGGATCATGGCCGGGTCCATTTTGAGAACCCCGGGCTCTCCCTTCTTTACCGCGTCCAGCACGCCTCCGGTGACCATGAGCTTGATGAGGTCTGGTTTGGTGGCGGAAATCTTGTCAACGCATTCCCGGGCCTGGGCCGGGGTGGTGACGGTATAGGCCAGAGACCCTGCCATGTGGCCCCCCGGTACGGAAATGGCCATGTTCCCCGCCAGAATCCGGGGGCCGGTTTTGCGCCCGGCGTTGATCTCATCCCGCAGCCGGGCATCAAAGTCCAGGATGCCGCCGACAGTGCGGATGGTGGTGACACCGGAGAGCAGCTGCTCCTTGGCAAAGCCCTCTACCATGGACATGCCCACCTTCCGGGTAAGAGCGTTGGCGGTCACAAGCTTCACGGCTTTCACCGGGTCTGTCTGCTTCTTTTTGGGCTTACCGCTTCCCGCCAGATGGACGTGGAGATTGATAAGCCCCGGCAGCACATACTGTCCGTCCAGGTCCCGCAGAGGATAGCCTTTTGGAACGGCAGCTTGGGGGACGATGTTTTCGATCCTGCCCTCCCGTACCAAAATGGCCATGCCCTTTTGGGGCTGCATGGTTTGGGTGCCGTCCAGCAGGATGCAGTTTGTCAGTGCGTAGGTTTCCATAGAGAAGGCCTCCTTTTATTCTTTGTATGCCGCTCCCGCCGACAGTCCCGGTAGGAGGGCAGGGGATTTATTTGGAGTTTTCTTAGGCGTCGTCCTCCGGCAGGTCCACCAGGCGGTATTCGTGGCCCACAGCCGGGAGAAATTTCTGAAGCAGGTCCGACATAGACAGCCGCAGGCTGGAGGTATTGACGCAGGGGTGACAGCCCAGGAAGGCATCCCGGGTCAGGTCCCGGTCGATCAGCAGCCGGACCCGGTTTTCCTTGTCGTTCATCAGCCCCATCACGCTGACGGAGCCCGGGTGAATGTCCAGCAGGGCCTCCATGTGGCCCTCGTCTGCAAAGGAGAGCCGGGAGCAGCCCAGTTGTGCGGAGAGCATCTTCGTTTTGAACTTTTTGTCGCCGGGCATCAGCAGCAGATAGAAAACCGTTTGCTGCCGATTGCATAAAAATAGATTTTTGCACATATGTACCCCCAGGGCCCGATCCACCTCCCGGCAGGCTTCCATGGTCATGGCCGCCGGATGGTCGATGCGGGTATAGGGAATGGACAGTTGGTCCAGAAAATCATAGGTTCGCAGCTCTCTGGGCTGCCTCCCTGAAGAAAAAGAAACATCCATTCAAAAAACTCCCTTTTTTGCATAGGCAGGATATGATAATTATAGCATTTTTTGATAAAGATGCAATACTTTTTTGAAAAACCGCCAAATAGGTGATCTATGATGAAAAGTTGCATATTATACGAAAGTATGAACACAAAGTAAAATAAAAAAATTATGTTAGATAGTTGATTTTTTTGAAATATAATGCTATAATACGGCAAGATTAAATGAATGGGGAGCGGTCATATGGCAGAGGATGCACGCGTTCGGAAAACAAAACAAAAATTATCGGCAGCTCTTGTCGAGCTGCTCCAGGAGAAGGGCTTTAGTGACATTACACCTGCACAGATATGTGAAAAGGCAGGGATCAATCGCTCAACCTTCTATCGGAACTACAAAAACACCACGCAGTTGAAAAACGAGATGGAAAACAAGATCCTGAAAGGGGTTTTGTGGAGCGATCCTGTAGAGGATGGGGCTCAGTGCCGGAAGAAGATCCTGGAACAGCTCAATTATCTGCGGGAAAACCGGGAAATGTTCCTGGCTCTTTCCTCCGCCGGATTCCGGGAAGACATCTTTGATAAGATCCGGGACCAGTCTATTGACTTGGCTCTGGAGCATTATCCCCGTTATCACGGCCAAGTGACACAAAACGACTATAATAATCGCAGTATCTTCTGCGTTTGCGGCGTTTTGGAACTGGTACGCTACTGGTTTATGGGCGGTATGATCCAGAATCCGGAGATTCTGGCAGACTTCCTGACGGATAAAATCATGCAGACCCTTACATCCTTCCGAGCAGAATAACAGAAAACACCCGGTTTTTTCGGGTGTTTTTTCTTAGTGAAAAAAACAGGACTATTGCACGTTTGTTCATTTTATGAAACTTTGCTTCATTGGATATTTCACTGCATTTTGTATGAAAAATCGGCGCGCCGTATTTGCGGCGCGCCGAAATTCTTACTTGGCGAAAACTCTCTTCAGGTGTACAAAGCGGGGCAGGCCGTCTTCCTTGACCATGTCGGTCTCGCCCTGGATGAGGGGCAGGCAGTAGTCAATGAAGCCCTGGTTCACACCGTTGCCTTCGGCGTTGATCCACTCCAGGGGAACCTTCTTCTCGGTGTTGGCAACCAAACTCAGGTCGAAGAGCTTGGGCTCGCAGTGGTAGCCGTTAGCGCCCCGGGTGCACTCGAAGCCCACCATCTTGTCGGTGATGCCGGAAACGGCGGACTCTACAGCCACCTTGCCGGACATGAAGGACTCGGCCATGTCGGTGCCGGAGGCACAGTGGGCGGCGCAGCGCTGCAGCAGGCTCAGCTCGATGGGACGGACCTTGGCGCCGGTAGCGGCCTTTACAACGTCAGCCAGTCTGGCAGCCAGACCGCCCAGCTGGGCGTGGCCGAAGCCGTCGGTGCCGGAGGTCTTGGCCTCGGAAACGAAGGTGCCGTCGGCGTAGTGGATGCCCTCGGAAACGGCAACCAGGCAGTTCTTCTTCTCAGCGTAGATGCGCTTCACATCGGCCAGGAACTTGTCCATATCGAAGTCCACCTCAGGCAGGTAAACCAGGTCAGGACCGTCGTTCTTGATGCCGGCCAGGGCGGCAGCGGCGGTCAGCCAGCCGGCGTGACGGCCCATGCACTCCACGATGGTCACCATGCCGGTGTCGTATACCTTGCTGTCACGGGAAACTTCCATGAAGGAGGTGGCGATGTACTTGGCGGCGGAAGCAAAGCCGGGGCAGTGGTCGGTACCGGCCAGGTCGTTGTCGATGGTCTTGGGCACGCCCATGACCCGGCACTCATAGCCAACCTTGGCCATGTACTTGGAAATCTTGTTGCAGGTATCCATGGAGTCGTTGCCGCCGTTGTAGAAGAAGTAGCGGACGTTGTACTTCTTGAAAATCTCCAGGATGCGCTTGTAGTCGGTATCGTCTACGTCGGGATCGGCGATCTTATACCGGCAGGAGCCCAGGGCAGAGGAAGGAGTGTGCATCATGTTGGCCAGCTCCTTGGGGTCCTCCTCGTCCATGATCATCAGCTGGTCGTTCAGAACGCCCTTGATGCCGTGGAAAGCGCCGTAAACCTTGGTGATGTTGGGGTTCTCCAGACCGGTCTTAATAACACCGTAGGCGGAGCAGTTGATGACGGAAGAAGGACCGCCGGACTGACCGATGATCAGGGAACCTACCAGATTCTTTTCAGACATTTGCGTTACCTCCAGATAGGAATTTGAAAAAATTTTGTGGAATATGCCATAAATGAGTCCTTAAAAACCCATACGTTCCACATTATAGCATGAAAGGATTGGTTTGGCAAATATTATTATTGAAATCTTTTGAGAATGTGGTATAATGTTCACGGAACACCGGAGGGCTCCGGCCCTCTATATATGAAAGGAATGATTCCAATGGCTCTTGTAACAACAACCGAAATGTTTAAGAAGGCTTATGACGGCGGTTACGCCATCGGCGCTTTCAACGTCAACAACATGGAGATCGTTCAGGGCATCACTGAGGCTGCCGGCGAGCTGAAGTCTCCCGTCATCCTGCAGGTTTCCAAGGGCGCCCGTGCCTATGCCAACCACACGTACCTTGTGAAGCTGGTAGAGGCCGCTGTCATTGAAAACCCCGAAATTCCCATCGCCCTGCACCTGGACCATGGCGACAGCTTTGAGCTGTGCAAGAACTGCATCGACGGTGGCTTCACCTCCGTTATGATCGATGCTTCCTCCAAGTCCTTTGAGGAGAACATCGCCCTGACCAAGCAGGTCGTCGAGTACGCCCATGACCACGGTGTTGTGGTCGAGGCTGAGCTGGGCACCCTGGCCGGCGTGGAAGACGAAGTTGCCGTGGAGCACGGCAAGGAAAGCTACACCCATCCCGAGGAAGTGGAAGAGTTTGTTTCCCGTACCGGCTGTGACTCCCTGGCCATCGCCATCGGCACCAGCCACGGCGCTTACAAGTTCAAGGCTTCCCAGTGCACCCGGAATGCTGACGGCGTTCTGGTTCCCCCTCCCCTGCGTTTCGACGTTCTGGAGGAGTGCATCAAGCGTCTGCCCGGCTTCCCCATCGTTCTGCACGGCTCCTCTTCCGTTCCCCAGGAATTCGTGAAGATGGTCAATACCTACGGCGGCAACATGCCCGACGCCATCGGCATCCCCGAGGATCAGCTGCGTGAGGCCGCTAAGCTGGCTGTCTGCAAGATCAACATCGACTCCGACATCCGTCTGGCCATGACCGGCAACATCCGGAAGTACTTTGCGGAGCATCCCGATCACTTCGATCCCCGCCAGTACCTGAAGCCCGCCCGTCAGGCTGTGAAGGACATGGTGGCCCACAAGATCGTTCACGTTCTGGGTTCCGACGGCAAGGCCTAACTTGCAGCCCTATCATCCCGCAGGATTTTTCCTGCGGGATTTTTTTGAATAAAAATCCGATTGCCTGTTTCTTTTTGGAAGACCCTCTGGAAAAAACGGTGTTTTTATGCTATAGTGTTTCTGATTTTGATATAGGCGGGAGAGAGCCGAACATGAAGTATAAAATCGCCATCTGTGACGATGCGGACGAGGACCGGCAGTATGTTTTGAATATGGTAAAGGGCTGGGCTGCTGTTTCCGGTCATGAAATCCACACGGACCTGTTTCCCTCTGCCGAAAGCTTCCTCTTTCACTATGCCCAGGAACGGGACTATGACATCCTCCTTCTGGATATTGAAATGGGAGCCATGGACGGCGTGACCATGGCCAAGAAGCTCCGTGGGGACAACGATACCGTGCAGATCGTTTTCATCACTGGCTACTCCGATTACATTTCCGAGGGCTACGAGGTGGCGGCCCTGCACTATCTGGTAAAGCCCGTGAAGGAAGAAAAGCTCCGGTCCGTGCTGGACCGGGCGGCTGCAAAGCTTTCCAAGAACGAAAAGGTATTGACCTTCGCCATAGGCGGCGAAATGGAGCGTATTCCCATTTATGAAATTCGCTACGCGGATGTATCCGGGAACTATGTGACCATCCATGGCCGACGGGATGTGACCGTGAAAATGACCCTGGGGGAGCTGGAAAAACAGCTGGATGACCGGTTTTACCGTGTGGGGCGCTCCGCCATCGTCAACCTGACACGAATCAGCCGGGTCACCAAAACAGAAATCAAACTCAATGACGGCACCGCTCTGCCCCTGCCCCGGGGGGCCTATGAGGGCGTGAACCGGGCTATCATTCAAATGGGGTAAAAATATGGGACTATTCAACAAGAGAATTGAGCGGCAGATCGCCTCTTATCAGCAGGAGCTGATCGAGACCCATTACCGGGAAGTGGACAATATGTACCGCCAGATCCGAGGCTGGCGGCACGACTACCGCAACCACATCCAGACCATGAAAGCCTATGCCGCCCAGGAAGACTGGCAGGCCATCTGCCATTATTTAGATTTGCTGGACCAGGACCTGACCACCGTGGATACGGTGATCAAAACCGGCAACCCCATGACCGATGCCATTTTAAACTCCAAGATTTCTCTTGCCAAGTCCAAGGGCATTGAGGTGGTGGCGGATGCCCATATCCCCGTGAAGCTAAAATCCTCGGAAATCGATTTGTGTTGCATCATCGGCAACCTCTTTGACAATGCCATTGAGGCCAGCATGAAGCTGCCGGAGGAGAAGCGGCGCATCCGGGTGTATATGGACATGAAAAACACCCAGCTCTACATCTCCTTTACCAATTTTACCGCAGGAAAGAAGCTCCCCAAAGAGGGCACCCTTTTCCGCAGCACCAAAGGGGCGGGCCACGGCTTTGGCCTGGTACGCATCGATGCCATTGTGGAGCGGCTGGAGGGCTACATCAGCCGGGGCAGCGAGGACGGTGCCTTTACTACAGAAATTCTCCTGCCCCAGGTGTAAGGGTTTTGCAATTCATCCCCCAAAAAGAACCGTTCGTCCCCAGAATGCTCCGGGGACGAATTTTTGTGATAGAGTATGCTTGCGAGGTGAGGAAACATGAATGAAAACAAGGAACCTAAATACAGTGTCCCTCAAAATGTGGGCTGGATGATCAAAACCGCCTGGGGCAGCAGAAAACGTACACTGCTGTTCTGCCTGCTGACGGCTACTTTAGAAGTGCTTCTGAATGTGGTGCAGCTGTATATTGCGCCGCAGGTGCTGGCCCAGGTGGAGCGGCGGGTGTCCGTCCCCCAATTGCTTGGGACCATCGGGGGCTTTACCGCCGCCCTGTTCCTGATCCGGGGGGCCATGGCGTACATCAAGGAAAACACCCTTTTTGCCAGGGTAGATGTCCGCTCCGCCATCATCGGAAAGGTGGCGGCCAAGTGCAATGAAACCTCCTATCCCAATACGCTCAGCGAAGCCTTTACAAAGCTGCGGTCCAAGGCATACCAGAGCTGCCAGGGAAACAACGAGGCCACCGAGCATATCTGGCAGACCCTGACCATGCTGCTAAAAAACATCGGAGGCTTTCTGGTATATCTGACCATTCTGTCCCGGATAGACCCGGTCCTGCTGCTGGTGGTTATTTTTACCTGTGTTTTGGGCTACCTTGTTTCCAGACACGCCAATAACTGGCGTTATCAGCACCGGGAGGAGGAAGAAACCTACTTCCAGAAGAAGCGGTACATCCGCAACAAGGCGGAATCTCTGGAACTTGCCAAGGATATTCGTATTTTTGGCCTGCAAAACTGGCTGAAAGAGCTGCTGGACCAGATTCATGATTTGTACCTGGATTTCAGCCTCCGTTGCGAGCGGGCAGAGGTGCTGGCAGACCTGACAGAGGTCCTGCTGACCATGGCCCGCAACGGCATCGCCTATGTGTATCTCATTCACATGGCCCTGGGGGAGGGCCTTTCCGTGCCAGAATTCTTGCTGTACTTTACGGCGGTATCCACCTTTACCCAATGGGTGATGGGCATTCTCAAAGAGCTGAGTACCCTGCACAAGGAGAGTCTGGATATTTCCTGTGTCCGGGAATTCCTGGACTACCCGGAACCCTTTCACTTAGCCGATGGGGCGGATGTTCCCAAGGCGGTAGCGTATGAACTGCGGCTTCAGAACGTCTCCTACCGCTATCCCGGGGCGGAGAAAGACACCATTCACAATTTGACCCTGACGGTTCACCCCGGGGAGAAGCTAGCCATTGTGGGCCTGAACGGTGCCGGTAAAACCACTCTGGTAAAGCTGCTGTGCGGCCTGTTAGACCCCACGAAAGGAGCAGTGCTGCTGAACGGCCAGGACGTCCGGGCCTTGAACCGGAAACAGTATTATGCCCTGTTCAGCGCGGTTTTCCAGGAGTTTTCTTTGCTGGATGTGACCGTGGCGGAGCAAATCGCCCAAAGCAGAGACGGCATTGACCCTGCGCGCATTGCGGATTGCGTTCAAAAGGCGGGTCTTACCGCATTTATTGAGAAGCTTCCCCAGGGCTTGCAGACCCACATGGGCCGGGATGTGTATTTAGACGGGGCGCTGTTCTCCGGCGGCCAGACCCAGCGGCTGATGCTGGCCCGGGCCTTATACAAGGGCGGTCCCATTCTGCTGCTGGACGAACCGACGGCGGCCCTGGACCCTCTGGCGGAAAATGACATTTATGAGAAATACGGTGCCATGACCGCCGGGAAAACCTCTGTCTTTATTTCCCACCGTCTGGCCTCTACCAGGTTTTGTGACCGCATCATTTTCCTTGCCGATGGGGACATCCGGGAGGAGGGTACCCACGAAAGTCTGCTGGCCTTGGGCGGGGCTTATGCTCAACTTTTTGAAGTTCAAAGCCGGTATTACCAGGAAGGGAAGGAGTTTTAAGGATGAAAAAAGCAGAAAATTTTCAAAAAAACGCCGCCCTGAATCTGCGGGCCATCCGGGTTTTGCACCGGGTCTCGCCTCGGTTTTTCCCGGTACTGACATTGTACTGCATTTTTAATGCCATTACCCCCTATGTGACGGTGTTCTTTTCCGCAAGAATTCTCCGGGAACTGGCGGTCCTTCGCCGGGAAGAAGTGCTCTGGCGTTGGGTACTGGCAGGGGTTTTGTGTACGGCAGCGGCGGCCATGGGGAAAGCATTGCTTGACAGACGCTATAACACGCTTCTTAGCGACCTGGTAGGGCGAAAGGAGATCCTTTTTATCCGAAAAGCCTTTGACATGGACTATGGGGACCTGGACAAGCAGGAAAATCGGGATCTTCGGGATCAGATCAAGGAGACCGAGAATTGGGCGGGCTTCGGCCTGGAACGGGTTCCTGATATTTACGCCGAGGTTCTCACCGGTGTCATTGGTCTCCTCAGCGGCACGGCCCTGACGGTGCGCCTCTTTACCGTTCCTGTGCCGGAAAGCGGAGGCTGGCTGACGGTACTCAATCATCCGGTGTTTATTGTGGTTTTGGCAGCCGGAATCCTGGCCGTCAGCATTCTGGCCGGTCATCTGGGTTCCAAAGTCAAGCTGTGTTGGGTGGAGCATTCGGAGGAAGCCACCTTTGGAAACCGGCTGTTCAGTCATTTTGGATTTCTCGGCGGGGAGAAGAAGCGCAGTATGGACATTCGCATGAATGACCAGCAGCGGCTGATCGGAGCCTACTGGAAAGAAAATTCGGCTTTTGGAACCTTGGGAATTATGGGTAAAGCAGCCAGAAAAATGGGACTATACGCCGCCCTGGGTGCCAGTGTGACGGCACTGACCACCGGCATCATCTATCTGTTCACCTGCCTGAAAGCCCTGGGCGGGGCCTTTGATGTGGGCAGCTGCACCCAGTACATCGGGGCCGCTACGGCCATGGTGGCCAATGTGTTTGCCCTGTCGGACATTGCGGGCCTGCTGAAAGCCAATACGCAGTACCTGGAAAAGACCTTTGCCTATCTGGATATTCCCAACGAAATGTATCAGGGCAGCCTGACCACCGAAAAGCGGTCAGACCGGGCCTATGATGTGGAGTTTCAGGATGTGTCCTTTCGCTACCCCGGCTCTCAAATCTGGGCCTTGCGCCATGTGAATATGAAGTTCAAAGTTGGAAAACGTCTGGCAATCGTAGGGGAAAACGGCAGCGGCAAGACCACCTTTATTAAGCTTCTGTGCCGTCTTTATGACCCCCAGGAGGGACAAATCCTCCTAAACGGCATTGACATCCGGAAGTACCGCTACGATGATTACATGGCCATTTTCTCCGTGGTGTTCCAGGACTTCCAGCTGCTTTGCCAGAGTTTGGGCAGCAATGTGGCGGGCAGCATGGACTATGACCGGGAGAAAGCCCAAAAGGCACTGGTGGATGCCGGATTCGGGGACCGCCTGGAAAGCCTTCCTCAGGGGCTGGATACGGTGCTTTATAAGGATTTGTCCGACGATGGTGTGGAGATTTCCGGCGGGGAAGCCCAGAAAATCGCCATTGCCCGGGCATTGTATAAAGATGCCCCGTTCATCATTCTGGACGAACCAACCGCTGCCCTGGACCCCATTACCGAGGCGGAGATCTACAGCAAATTTGATAAAATCACCGGGGATAAAACCGCCATTTACATTTCCCACCGGCTCTCCTCCTGCAAGTTCTGCGATGAGATCGCCGTGTTCCAGGATGGAAAGGTGATCCAGCAGGGAAGCCATGAGGCCCTGGTGGCAGACAAGGCGGGAAAATACTACGCCCTCTGGAACGCCCAGGCCCAGTATTATACGAAGGAAGCAACGAAATAACATGGAGCGGCCCGGATTTTTGGGCCGCTCTAATTCTACAGTTGACACCGGGGGAAAGAAGCGATAGTATAAAAATAACAGGAGGTGGTCTTATGGATCAACTGGAAACCCTTCGCGCCTGGGTGGAGGAAAGCTCCAATATTGTGGCCTTTACAGGGGCGGGGGTCAGCACGGAAAGCGGCGTCAAGGATTTTAGGAGCAAAGACGGTCTTTACAGTCAGAAGTTCGATTATCCCCCGGAAACCATCATCAGCCACAGCTTTTATCTTCAAAACCCGGAATATTTTTTTAAGTTCTACCGGGAGAAAATGATGCCTCTGGAGGTAGAACCAAACATTACCCACTATACTTTGGCAAAGTGGGAGCAGGAGGGCCGCCTTCGGGCGGTGGTGACCCAGAATATCGATGGACTCCACCAAAAGGCCGGTTCCAAGCGGGTCTATGAGCTTCATGGCTCCATTCTGCGCAACTACTGTACCCGGTGCGGGAAATTTTATCCGGCGGAATTTGTAAAAAACGCCCCGGGCATTCCCCGCTGTGACTGCGGCGGCATCGTCAAGCCCGATGTGGTGCTCTATGAAGAGGGCCTGAACCAAAAGGTGGTAGAGGGGGCCCTGGAGGCCATCTGCCAGGCGGATCTGCTGCTGGTGGCAGGTACCAGCCTGACCGTCTACCCTGCGGCGGGCTTCCTGCGGTATTATGCCGGAAACCGTCTGGTTCTCATCAACCGGGACCCCACCCCTTATGATGACCGGGCAAACCTGGTCTTCCACGACAGCCTGGGTTCCGTCCTTAGCAAATTATAAAAGAATGCCTCCCCTTATTTTGGGGAGGCATTTTTCTTGAGGCGGGCGGCCTTTTGGCCGTAGTAGATTTTGACCAGGCTGGATACCAGAATGATGCTGGCTGCCATGATGCCGGTGGTCTGGGCGGTGAGAAGCCCCTGGGTCATAAAGTGGTCCATGGCGCGGTCGGTGGCGTAGACCATGGTGTAGTAGAGACTGGCTCCGGGAATCAGGGGGATAATGGACACCACCAGATAGCAAATGGTGGGGTATTTTCGAATCCGGGCCATGATTTCCGAGTACAGCGCCGAGAACATGGTGCCCAGGAAAATGGCACTGTCCGGGGAAAGCCCCCACTTGTGGGATAAATAAAAGGTTGCATAGGAGGCAATGCCCCCCAGGGCGCACAGGAACATGCCGGGGCCGTGGATATTGAACAGAATGGAAAATCCCACGCAGCCTAAGAAGGAGGCAATGCACAGCATGAAAAGCCCATAGTCCATGGAGGGGGTCACGGAAGGCAGACCCACCAGTCGGGTGATGAGGTTTCGGGCCCCGGCGGAGCCCAAGGCCATGGAGCCCGCGATCAGCAGCACCTGGACACATTTGTTGATACCGGAGTTGATGTCCCCGTAAATCATATCCCGCAGGGCGTTGGTAAATACCAGCCCCGGCACCAGAATCATCATGCCGCCGATGATCACCGTATCGGCATTGCCCACCCATCCCAGGACGTTCATGCCGTAGGCCGCCAGGGACAGGAGAAAGGAGGAGGCCAGGGTGCTGAAAATAGGGTTGGCGTTGACAAGGCTTGTAAACCGGGTGGCAAAAGCCACAAGAATGCCGCAGAGCCCGGCCAGCGCCGCATCACCGGCGCTGCACCCGAAGAGCAGTCCAAAACCGGCAGCCCCCAGAAAATGGCCCAGCAAGCGCATGGGCAGGGAATAATACTGGACGGACGCTTTGGTTTTTTCCAGCATTTCCAGGGCCTTCTCCGGTTTGGGCCGAGTGGTGCAGATGGTCCGGCTCAAAGCGTTCAGCCGCTCCACCGCGTCAAAGTTGTTGCCGTGGGCACCGATCATCCGCATCCGGGTAATGGGCTCCCCGGTTTCGGAGAGCACGCTGACGATCAGGTAATTGGGCAGGGCCGCCACCTCCGGTGCCAGTCCGTAGGCCCGGAGAATGTGCTTGACGGTTTCCTCCACCCGGTAGGTCTCTCCACCGCTGAGGGCGATCTCATAGGCAAGATCCGTGGCAAGGTCCAATAAAAGATGTTCGTTCATGGCATTCTCCCCAAAAAGGCCACCGGAAGCAGCTCCGGTGGCAGAAAAAACGATCAGACCCGGGCGAAGATGATGCCCAGGGTATTGGGTCCGCAGTGGCAGGAAACGGTACACCCGGCTTCCGCTTCGTAAACCGTCTCAAAGGGCGCAAATTGCGCAATGGCCTCCCGAACGGCGGCGATGATCTGGTCATCCACCTGGGTGTGGGTCAGAAGAAGGACGCTGTGGTCAATTTCCTCCTGGGAGCCCAGCTTGTCCTGGATATAGTGGGTCAGGCACTTGTCAAAGTGGCCCCGGTATTTTTTGCCCACGCTCATTTTACCCTCCCGCAGCTCGATGCAGGGCTTCAGGTTCAGCAGGTTTGCTCCCAGGGCGGTGGCGGTGGAGCAGCGGCCGCCCTTGGCCATATAGTCCAGCCGGTCCAGCACAAAGCTGATGTCGATTTTGGAGCGGTAGGCTTCCAGCTCTTCAAGAATACGCTCCAGCGCCATACCCTCCCGGGCGAGCTTGGCGGCCTTCAAAACCATGAGGCCATGGCCGCTGCTGAGGCTCTGGGAGTCCAGGACCCGTACATTGGAAAAGCTCTGGGCGGCCAGGCAGGCGTTCTGGAAGCTGGAAGAAAAGCCGGAGCCCAGGCTGATGTGCAGCACCCCGTCATAGTCTCCCGCAAACTTGGCAAACAGCTCCTGATATACGGCCACACTTCTGGCGGCGGTGGAGCAAAGGGCCCCGCCGTTCTCCACATGGGCAAAAATATCCCCGGGGGTAATGGTCACGTTGTCTAAGAATTCCTCGTCCTCTTTCATAACGATCAGAGGAACCAGGTCAATATGGTATTGCTCCAGTACGGAAGCGGGCAGATCACAGGTGCTGTCAGAGGTGATTTTAATGTTCATACGGAATCCTTTCTCACAGAATTTACATAGAATTTACATTGTAACCCTTCAGAAGGACGGAAAGTCCTCTTGTTTTCTTTCAAACATATGGTAGAATAGTACCATACGGCGGGAAAGGTGTCAATCCTTTTTTGTGGCCCTGCCCGCGGCAAAAATTGGATATCCGGTCAGCCGGAGTCAGGAGGAAACAGCAATGGAAATTGTTATTCATGTAGAAGGTATGATGTGCAAGCACTGTGCGGCCCGGGTGGAAAAGGCCTGTCTGGCCGTGGCGGAAACCACTGGCGCGGAGGTCAATTTGCAGGAAAAGACCGTGACCGTTCATGGCAGCGCCGGGCGGGAAGCCTATGAAAAAGCCATTACCGACGCGGGCTACCAGGTAAAGGAGTAAGCCTATGCGCATGGAGTTTACCATCCCCTCCAATGGCATCGGGAATCTTCACTGCTGCCGGTGGACCCCGGAGGGGGAAGCCAAGGCGGTGGTGCAGATCGTCCACGGCATTGCGGAATATATTGAGCGGTATGATGACTTTGCCAGTTACCTCAACAGCCTGGGCTATGTGGTGGTGGCGGAGGACCATATGGGCCACGGCCAGTCCGTGGGAGAGCAGGGCACCCAGGGCTATTTTGAAGGCGGCTGGTTTACGGCGGTCAGCGACAGCTATAGCCTGCTGCGGAAAACCAAGGAGGAGTATCCGGGCATCCCCTATATTCTCTTCGGCCACTCCATGGGCTCCTTCATGGCCCGGACCATTTTGCAGGTTTACCCGGACAGCGGCATTACCGCCGCGGTGATCTGCGGCACCGGCTGGCAGCCCCGGGCCATGCTTCCGGCGGCCATCGGCATCTGCGCCATGGCCTGCAAAAAGGTGGGAGAGAAGAACCCCAGTGAAACCCTGCAAAACATGGTCTTCGGCGGCTACAACAAGCGGGTGGAGCACCCCAGAACGGAGTATGACTGGCTGACGAGAGACGCCAAGGAAGTGGACGCTTACATCGCCCACCCCAGCTGCGGCTTCATGGCCACCACAGGCCTGCTGCGGGATTTGCTCACCGGCATCCAGTTTATTGAGCGGAAGGAAAATCTGGCAAAAATGAAGAAGGACCTGCCGGTGCTTTTCATTGCCGGCGGTGACGACCCGGTAGGTGCCTACGGTAAGGGCGTTCTGCGGGCAGTGGAGGAATTTAGGAAGGCCGGCATGAAAGATGTGGAAAAGCGGATCTTCCCCCTGGGCCGCCATGAGATTTTGAACGAGATCAATCGGCAGGAAATCTACGAATTCACCTCCAACTGGATGGACCGGCAGGTAGAAAAGAAGTAAATGTCCGTTTTATTGGACTCAATGTATGAGATACTGACCGTACCAAAACAAAGGAGCGGTGACGGCTATGTATTCCATGCGCTATGTCCACGGACATGTTCAGGTTTATGATGAAAGAGGAAGATTCCTGTTTTCCGCGGACAGCGAGCGGGAAGCCAGGGAGGAACTGGAGGACTATGCGTAATCTGCGCCTGGATATTTGCTATGACGGTACCCGTTACCGGGGCTGGCAGCGGCTGCCCGGGGTGGAAGGAACCATTCAGGGAAAACTGGAAACGGCGCTGAGCCGTATTTTGCAGGAGCCCATTACCGTCAGCGGCAGCGGCCGCACCGATGCCGGGGTCCATGCGGCCCATCAAATCGCCAATTTTCACTGCGAAAGCCCCATGCCCCGGGAAGAGATCCTGCTTGAACTTCGCAGGTATCTGCCGGAGGACATCGGCATATATTCCTGCCAGGAGGCATCCCCCAGGTTTCACGCCCGGCTCAACGCCACGGGAAAAACCTATCGCTACCGCATCTGGAACAGCGATGCCCCCTGCGTTTTTGAACGCAGATACCTGTGGGCTATGCCCGAGGAGCTGGACATCGATGCCATGGACCGGGCCGCCCAATACCTTGTGGGGACCCATGATTTTTCCTGCTTTTGCGGGAACAGCAAAATGAAAAAATCCACCGTCCGCCGCATTGACAGCATCAGCCTGACCCGTCAGGGGCAAGAGCTGCAAATCAGCGTTACGGGAAACGGCTTTTTGCAGAATATGGTGCGGATTCTGGTGGGCACCCTGGTGGAGGTTGGCAGAGGCCAGCGGGAAGAGGACCTGGACCGGCTCTTTGGCCAGAAGCGGGAGCAGGCCGGTTTTCTGGCCCCGCCCCAGGGCCTTTGTCTCATGGAGGTAACTTATTGAACATCCAGATTTTCGGAAAAAGCAAATGCTTCGACACCAAAAAGGCGGAGCGGTATTTTAAAGAGCGCCGGATCTCTTTTCAGTCCATTGACTTAAAGCGCTATGGCATGTCCGGCAGAGAGTTTGACAGCGTGGTGAGAGCCCTGGGGGGCATTGACAACCTCATCGACTGGGAGAATAAATCCCAGGAGGTCACCAATATGAAGTACATGTCCGACGCCCGGACAAAAGAGGACAAGGTCTTTGAAGATCCCCTGCTGATGAAGACCCCGGTGGTCCGCAACGGAAACAAGGCAACCGTGGGCTACTGCCCGGAAATCTGGGCCACCTGGGAATAAGCCAAATACATTACAAAAGCAGCTGCTAAGGAAAAATAGCGGCTGCTTTTCTTTTGAAAAATCGGTTTTGAAAAGCATTCGGAGCTTTCCGGGGAGGGTACATGCTGTTATTCCTGCAACGTGTTTACGAGGCCCTATGGGGTGGGCCGATACTTTGGCTGCTGGTGGGGGCCGGGGCATATCTGACGGTTTGCGCCGGATTTCCCCAGCTGCGGCTGCTGCCCAAGGCCTTCGCTCTGCTGAAAACCAGCCGCCGGGGAGAGGGGGTCACAGCCTTTCAGGCCCTTTGCACGGCTCTGGCTGCAACGGTGGGCACGGGAAATATTGTGGGGGTGGCCGGTGCCATCTGCCTGGGGGGGCCCGGGGCAATTTTCTGGATGTGGGTATGCGGCCTTCTGGGCATGGGCACCAAATTCGCGGAGGTGACTCTGGCCCGCCGCTATGCCGTGACCCGGGCAGGGGAGAGATGGGGCGGCCCCATGTATATGATCGAGGGGGGCCTGTCTTCTAAGTTCCGCTTTCTGGCGGTAATGTACTGCGCCTTTGGCTTGATCGCCGCCTTTGGGGTGGGAAACGCCACCCAGATCAATGCGGTGGTGGGGGCCTTCAACAGCCTGCGGGTTTTCTGGGGCGGGAAGGAAAGCCTTTGGGTGGACCTGTTTTTGGGGCTCATTCTGGCGGCGGGCATTGGAAGGGTACTCTCCGGAGGTGCCGGGGGCATCGGGAAAGTGGTGGAAAAACTGGTCCCTTGGGCAGCGGCGGGGTATGTGGGACTGTGCCTGGTGGTGCTTCTTCGCTGCCGGGGGGCCATCCCCGGGGCCCTTCGGGCCATTTTCCTGGGGGCCTGGAACCCCGGGGCGGTTACCGGCGGCTGCATTGGGGCCCTTTTTGCCAGCCTCCGCACCGGCTGCGCCCGGGGGATTTTTACCAACGAGGCGGGTATGGGTACCGCCTCCATGGCCTACGCCGGGGCGGAGGAGGGAAGCCCCGTGGAGCTGGGGATGCTGGGGCTCATCGAGGTGTTTGTAGACACCCTGGTGATCTGCACCCTGACGGCGCTGGCGGTGCTTACCAGCGGCGTTTCCGTCCCCTATGGGGAAGACCGGGGGGCGGCACTGGCGGCCCAGGTGTTCCAAAAGTCCTGCGGCGGCTGGGCGGTGGGGCTGCTGACGGTGTATCTGGGGATTTTCGCTTTTGCCACGGTCTTAGGCTGGGGGCTTTACGGAGCCCGGTGCGGCCAGTTTTTGTTCGGCCCCGGCTTCTGGAAGGGATTTGTGTGGCTGCAAATGGCCGGTGTGGTCCTGGGGGCGGTGCTGCGGACGAAGACCTTGTGGCTTCTGGCGGAAATTTTCAACGGCCTTATGGCCCTTCCCAATCTGGCGGCCCTTCTGGCCTTAAGTCCGGAGCTGGGCCGGTTGACCCGGGAAAAGTCCTTGCAATCCGGGGATTGCTTTGATAAAATAGAAACGAGTCGATGAGGTGAAGTTATGGAAATTCTATATAAGGACCGGGACATCCTGGTCTGTGTAAAGCCGCCCCGGGTGCTCTCTACCGATGAGCCCGGCGGCCTGCCGGAGCTTGTGCGGCAGGAGCTGGGAGACCCCAAGGCGGATGTGCGGACGGTTCACCGGCTGGACCGGGTGGTCAGCGGCCTGATGGTGCTGGCAAGAAATCCGGCCGCCGCCTCGGAGCTGTCCCGCCAGATTCGGGAGGGCACCTTCCAAAAGGAATATTTCGCCGTGGTCCATGGAGGGCCTTCGGCGCCAGAGGGCACCTTCCGGGACCTGTTGGGCCGGGATAAAGCCCGGAAAATGACCTTCGTCGCCCCGGAGCCGGGAAAGGGCATTCAGGAGGCGGTGCTGGATTACAAGGTCCTGGCTGCGGAGGCGGATCGGGCCAAGGTGCTGGTGCGGCTGCACACCGGAAGGACCCATCAGATCCGGGTCCAGTTTGCCTCTCGGGGGATGCCCCTGTACGGAGAGCGGAAGTATTCGGAGCGGAATGACCCCTGCGAAATTGCCCTGTGGTCCTACCGTCTGGGCTTCTCCCACCCCACAACCGGGGAGCCCATGGAATTTACCAAGGAGCCGCCGGAAAGCGCCCCCTGGATCATGAAAGAGAGGAAGGAAAGCCATGAGCCATTATGATTTTTTTCAGAACCGGGAATGTGAATACTATCCCTGCCACCAGGCAGCAGACCCGGAAACCTTCAGCTGCCTGTTTTGCTACTGCCCCCTGTACGCCCTGGGGGACAAGTGCGGCGGCAGCTTCACCTACACGGTCAAGGGCATTAAGGATTGCTCCCGGTGCTTAAAGCCCCACAGACGGGAGAATTACGGGGAAATCTGCTCCAAAATGAGCGGCATTTTGGAGCTGGCACGAAAGAAAGACTGAAAGGGGAGACAATGATGGAACCCAAACATCAGAAACTGGGCTTCGGCTTTATGCGCCTGCCCCAGAAGGACGGACAGGTGGATTTGGAGCAGACCAAGGAAATGGTGGACCTGTTTTTAGCCCGGGGCTTTCGCTACTTCGATGTGGCCCGGCCCTATCTGGAGGGCAAGGCAGAAGGTTATCTCCGGCAGTGCCTGACCAGCCGCTATCCCAGAGACCGCTACATCCTTACCGACAAGCTGTCCGGCAACTGCTTTCAGACCCAGGAGGACATTCGTCCCTTGGCCCTTCAGCAGCTCCGGGACTGCGGTGTGGAATACTTTGACATTTACCTGATGCACTCCCAGTGCCGGGAGAACTATGACCATTACCGGAAATGCCGGGCCTATGAGACGGCCTTCCAGCTGAAAGAGGAGGGCCTTGTAAAGCATGTGGGCATTTCCTTCCACGATACGGCGGCATTCCTGGAAGAGATTCTGACGGAGTATCCCCAAATCGAGGTGGTGCAGCTGCAATTCAATTACCTGGATTATGAGGATGCGGCCATTCAGAGCCGGGCCTGCTATGAGGTCTGCCAACGCTTCGGAAAGCCGGTGCTGGTCATGGAGCCGGTGAAGGGCGGGCGCCTGACCCAGCTGCCGGAGGAAGCGGCCAGAATTCTGGATGACCTGCATGGGGGCAGCTACGCCAGCTACGCTATCCGCTTTGCGGCGGGGTTTGAAAATGTAAAGATGGTCCTCTCCGGTATGAGCTCTTTGGAGCAGGTCCGGGACAATACGGAGTATATGATGGACTTGAAGCCGCTGAATGAAAAAGAGCAGCAGGCCATTCACCAGGTCTGCCAGGTGTTCCGGAAAATGGATCAGATCAGCTGTACGGCCTGCCGGTATTGTGAAAAGGGCTGCCCCCAGCACATCCACATTCCGGACCTGTTTGCGGTGATGAACAGAAGCCGGACCCTTCAAAACTGGGACGGGACATTTTACTATGAGGTCCACACCCGGGAGGCGGGGAAGGCCTCGGACTGTGTCGGCTGCGGCCAATGCGAGCAGATCTGCCCCCAGCACCTGCCCATCCGGGAGCTGCTTCAAAAAGTGGCAGAGACCTTTGAAGAACCGAAACAGAACTGAGAAAAAGAGAACGGGAGAAAAGAATGCTTGCTTATACCCAGGGGAAAAGCCTGAACTGTTATGTGCCGGATTATGTACTGTTTGATTTGGAAACCACGGGAATTTCCTGCAACAGTGATGATGTGATTGAAATTTCCGCTGTAAAAGTCCGGCAGGGAAACATTGTGGACAGCTTTTCTACATTGGTAAACCCCGGTCGGCCCATTCCCTACGGGGCCAGCCAGGTGAACAACATTACCGATGACATGGTAAAAGATGCCCCGACCATGGAGGAGATTTTGCCGGAATTTTTGAGGTTTTTCGGGGACGATGTGCTGGTTGGCCACAACATTGAACGGTTTGACCTGAAATTCCTGGCCCGGGATTGCCGGACCCGGTTCGGCATGGTGCCGGGAAACGACTATGTGGATACCCTGCGCTTTGCCCGCTGCCGTCTGGCGGGGCTATCCAGCTACCGCTTGACAGCTCTGGCGGAGCACTACAGCCTCTCCACCTTTGGGGCTCACCGGGCCCTGAACGACTGCAAAATGAACCAGCAGGTCTTTGAGCTGCTGGCAAGGGAGCCGGAAGGGCTTCCTCAAAAGTGCTGCCCCCGCTGCGGGGCCCCCATGGCAAAACGCCGGGGAAGGTTTGGCAGCTTTTACGGCTGCACCGCCTACCCCGCCTGCCGCTACACAGAGGATATTCCATAAAACAAGGCCGTACCGCTGCATTTGGCGGTACGGCCTATTTATGGTGCGCATGGATCAGATTTTTGCGTCCCGTTCCCAATTCAGGCGGTACAGATAGAACACAAAGAGGATGCAGGAAACGCCCCAGGTAATGGGGTAGGCCCAGGAGATCATGCGGAATTCGTGGATAAAGCGGAGAATCACGGTGACGTAAATACTCCGCAGCACACACCAGCAGCTGAGCATGACCACCATGGGCACCGTGGATTTTCCGCAGCCCCGGAGAACGCCTGCCGCACAGTGGGCCAGGGCCAGCAGACAGTAGAAAAGGGTGTCCACTCTTGCGTGGATGATGCCGTAGGCAATGGCCTCCGGGTCGCTGATGAAGAGCCGGAGAAGCTGGGGGATGAAGATGTACATGAGCACACCGGTGATTTCCGCCGCCACCATGGTGGTGAGGGTCCCGAAGAGGGCACCCTTTTTGGCCCGGGGCACGTTTCCGGCTCCCAGATTCTGGCTTACAAAGGTGGGCAGGGTCATGCTCATGGAGGTCACGGACAGGAAGGCGAAGCCCTCAATTTTGGAATAGGCCCCTTGCCCGCTCATGGCGTTGGCACCGAAGGAATTGATGTTGGACTGAATGACCACATTGCCCAGGCTGATCACCGCGTTCTGTACGCCGGTAGGCAGGCCCTGCTGGATGATCCGCCGCATCATTTCCTTGTCCCAATAGAGCTTCCGGAAGTCCAGCCGCAGATGTTCCTCCGGCTCCCGGCACATCCGGACCAGGCACAGAACCACGCTAAGCCCCTGGGCAATGACCGTGGCAATGGCCGCACCGGTTACGCCCCAGTGGAACACGGCAACGAACAGCAGGTCCAGGACCACGTTGGCAACGGAGGAGATAAAGAGGTAGTATAGAGGCCGGAGGCTGTCCCCCTGGGCCTGCATAATGGACATGCAGATGTTGTAGAGGATGATGGTGGTAACGCCCCCGAAATACACCCGGAAGTATTGCAGGGAGTAGGGAAGCACATCCGCCGGGGTGTTCATCAGGGTCAGCAGCCAGGGCACCAGGGTCAGGCCCGCAACGGTGGCAACCAGGGAGGCGATGAGGCCAAAGAGGAAGTCCGCGTGAATGGCCCGCTGGGTGCTGGTTTTATCCCGGGCACCAAAGTACCGGGAAATGACCACGCCGCCGCCGACACCGATGCCGCTGAAAAAGCCGATAATCAGGAAGGTCAGGTTGCCACCGCTGCTCACCGCGGCGAAGGCGCTGTTCTCTGCAAAGTTGCCGATAACCCAGGCATCGGCCATGTTGTAAAACTGCTGCAAGGTCTGCCCCAGAAATAAGGGCAGGGCAAACCGCAGGATGGACCCCGGAATGGAGCCGGAGGTCAGGGCCTGGGTCCTCTGTTTGTGAGAATTCATTTCCGCCTCCTTAGAATTTCATCCAGCAGCCTTGCGGCGACCTGGTCCTTGCCCATGAGGGGCAGCTCCTGTATTCCGTCAGGGGTCAGGATGGTGACCACGTTGGTATCCACCCCAAATCCCGCGCCCGCAACCTTCAGGTTGTTGGCAACGATCATATCCAGGTGCTTCTTTTGAAGTTTTCGCTGGGAATTGGCCACCATGTCCCGGGTCTCCATGGAAAAGCCGCAGACAAACAGCCCCGGGTGCCGGTTTTGGGCGACCCAGCCCAGAATGTCGTCGGTGCGCTCTAAGGGAATGGACATGGCCCCATCGGTTTTTTTCACCTTGTCCTCGGCAATGCTTGCCGGGCGGTAATCCGCCACGGCGGCGGCCTTGATGAGAATATCCGTTTCCGGCAGCGTCTGCTTCACCGCCTCAAACATCTCCTTGGCGGAGACCACCGGCAGGGTCTTTACACCGGGCACGGGCTTTAGGGCCGTGGGGCCGGAAATCAGGGTGACCTGGGCCCCCCGGAGCATGGCTTCCCGGGCAATGGCGTAGCCCATGCGGCCGGTGGAGTGGTTGGTCAGATACCTTACCGGGTCCAGGGCCTCCTGGGTGGGCCCGGCGGTGACGGTCAGCCGGAGCCCCGCCAGGTCCTTCTCCCGGGCCAGCTCCATGGCGATGCAGTCAAGCAGGGTTTCCGGTTCCGGCAGCTTGCCGCTGCCCACATCCTTGCAGGCCAGCATTCCCACGGCGGGTTCGATGATGCCGAAGCCGTAATGGCGGAGCTTTTGGAGATTGTCCTGGGTAATGGGATTTTCCAGCATGGCGGTATTCATGGCGGGGGCCACCAGCTTTTTGCACCGGGTCGCCAGCACCGTGGTGGTCAGCATATCGTCGGCAATGCCGTTTGCCAGCTTGGCGATGACGTTGGCGGTGGCGGGGGCTATGAGGATCAGGTCTGCCGCCTTTGCAAGGGAAATATGGGCAACGTCGTATTGAAAGTCCCGGGCAAAGGTATCCACCACGCAGCGGTGGTTGGTCAGAGTCTCAAAGGTCAAGGGGGTAATAAACTTGGTGGCGTTTTCCGTCATGATCACATGGACCTCCGCCCCGGCTTTTCGCAGTCCGGAGGCAACGGAGGCCATTTTGTAGGCGGCGATCCCTCCGGTGACACCTAAAATCACGCATTTTCCCTGTAGATTTTCCATGGTATCCCTTCTTTGTTTCATTCTTCGCTTCCAGTATATCAAATTGACCCGGAATTTTCAACTGGGTATTGCCAAGGAACCAAAACCCCGTTATAATATCCCCAGCCGCCCACGGCGTGCCGGGGCGAGCCTTCCATAATAGGGGAAATCAATATGATTCTGGTAGTTGACATTGGCAATACCACTGTATCCTTCGGCGGCGTGACCATCAGCCCCCGGGGGGAATACCGTGTGATCTTCACCACCAAGCTGGACACAGATCAGAACTGGGATCCGGCGGATTATACGGTGGCGCTTATCAAGAAGCTCCGGGCCCTGGGCCGGGAGCGGGAAAGCTTTACCGGCATCGTGATCTCCAGCGTGGTGCCAAAAGTTTTGGATACCGTTCGGGAGTCCATGCTGTCTGTATTCGGGCTGGAGCCGTTGATTGTGACCTGTGAAAGCGACTTGGGGCTTTCCCTGGAGGTTCCCGAGCCCCATAAAGTGGGCCGTGACCGCCTGGCGGATGCGGCCTGGGCGGCAGCCCATTACTCCCTGCCGCTGGTGACAGTGGACCTGGGCACGGCTACCACCTTCAATGTGGTCAAAGAGGGTGCCGTGTTCTGCGGCGGTGTTATCGCCGCGGGCATGGAAACCGGTCTCAAAGCCCTGGGAGCCCACACGGCCCAGCTGCCGAAGCTGGAGCTGGAGGCCCCGGAGCGGGTCATCGGCATCGACACCGCCTCTTGTATGCGCAGCGGGGCGGTTTACGGTGCGGCGGCACTGGTTGACGGGGTGGTGCGCTCCATTGAGGAGGAGCTGGGAGCCCCGGTGACCCTGGTCATCACCGGCGGCGGCGCGCCCTACATTGACCGTCTGGTGCGGCATCCCCACAGCTATGACCCGGATATGATCCTCAAGGGCCTTGCCTACCTCTATCAGCGCAACTTAGGGAAACTCTGAATAAATCGTCTGCGGCTGGACAGCAGATCATTTGCTTCCATGCTGCGGTTCTAAAAGTGGGAAATACAGAAAGTATTCCCCCACTTTTAGAACCTTGCCTGAAAACAAAATCTCTTGCTGCCAGCTCTTGCCGATTTAATCAGAGCTTCCCTGGAAAAATAAGGGTTGCTTTTTGCTGGGAACTTGCTATAATGGCACTGTTTGCGGCTGAACCGGCAGGACCCGCGCTGTATCCCCTCCGGGGAATGGCAGCGGAACAGCACCGATGAGGCCAAAACAAGAATAATGCGTTGTATCCGGCAAAGGACGGAACGACAGCAGGAGGAATTGAATATGAAAACCACAAGTACGAAGGTAGAAAGACTGACGAGAGTGGCCCTTCTGGTCGCTGTGGAACTGGCCATGCGGGCCGTGGGCTTGGGTGCCATTACGGTAGGACCCCTCAACATGAGCTTCCTGACCCTGCCCATCGCCATCGGTGCCATGCTCTGCGGCCCTGTAGAGGCCATGATCCTGGGCGCGGTATTCGGCGTGCTCAGCCTGACGGATGCCATTTCCGGCCGCTCCGCCATGACGGGGGCGTTCTTTGCGTTGAGCCCTGTTCACACGGTGATCCTCTGCGTCGGCATGCGGATGCTCATGGGCCTGTGCTGCGGCTATGTGTATAAGCTCTGCAAGAAGGCCGACGGCAAGGGCATTTGGAGCTACTTTGTAGGTGCCGTCAGCGCACCGCTGCTGAACACCCTGTTTTTCATGGGCTATATTGTGCTTGTTTTTTATTCCAGCGATTTTGTTCAGGCGCTGGTGGTAAAGAAAGGCGCTGCGAACCCCTTTATGTTCGTGGTGCTGCTGGTAGGCGTTCAGGGCCTGGTGGAGGCACTGACCTGCGGCATTCTGGGCGGCATCCTGGGAAAAACCCTGGATAAGGTCCTGAAAAAGTAAAATTTTAAGGGCGTACCTGTTTGATGGGTACGCCCTTGGTTTTTTCTTACAGGGAGTGGACGATGTCCGCGCACCGGCGGACCTCCTGGGAATCCGACCGGTAAATCTCATACTCCGAAAGCCCCGGAAGTCCCATGTTGACTCTGGGGTTTCTGTATACCATGCCGCTGTTTACGCTGGAGGTGCGGCAGGAGCTGTGGAAGGCGGTGATGCCGGTGGCCTCATGAATGGAGGCGATGTTTCCGGCCTTTACACCGGCACCGGCCAGTAAGCGGATGCGGCCGCCGGACTGCCGGTTCAGCGCTTCCAGAGTTTCGGCTCCTTGGGAAGCGGAGGCTTCGCCGCCGGAGGTGAGGATGGTGGTAAAGCCCAGGCTGACGGCGGTCTCCAGTGCGGCGGGCAGGTCCCGGGCCATGTCAAAGGCACGGTGCAGGGTCACTTCCAGCTCCCCCGCGGCGGTCCGCAGCCGCTCCAGCATTGGCCTGTCCAAATCTCCCTCCGGGGTCAGCGCGCCGATGACCACGCCGTTGGCCCCCAGCTCCCGGAACCGACGGACCTGGGCCTCCATTTGTTCCAATTCGTCCTGGGTGTACAGAAAATCACCGAACCGGGGCCGGATCAGCACGTTGACAGGCAGGGAAACGGCCTGCTGCACCTGCCGGAAGAGAAATTCCGAAGGGGTGGTGCCGCCGATCACCAGATTGGCGCAAAGCTCAATGCGGTCTGCCTGTCCCTCCCGGGCCGCAAGGCAGGAGGCGAGGGAATCCGCGCAGACTTCCAAAAGAGGATGTTCCATAAAGTATGCTCCTTTCAAGTTTGGGAATCTCTGATTAAATCGGCAAGAGCTGACGGCGAAAGATTTTGATTCCAGGCAAGGTTTGGAAAATGAGGGAATACTGTATGTATTTCCCATTTTTCAAACCGCAGCCTGGGAGCAAAAGATTCGTCGCTCAGCCGCAGACGATTTATTCAGAGTTTCCCTTGGTCTCCGATGGACATAATGTCATAGGGGGTGGTCTGGTAGACGAAGTAGTTGAGCCAATTGGAAAACAGCAAATTGGCGTGGCCCCGCCACCGGACCATGGGGGGCTGGGTGTCGTCGTCGTTGGGATAGTAGTGGGCAGGCACCTGAATGGGCAGCCCCTGATTTTTGTCCCGCAGATATTCCTGGGCCAGGGTGTCCGGGTCATATTCCCCGTGGCCTGTGACGAAAATCTGGTGACCGCCCTTGGTCATGGCGGCGTAGACCCCCGCCTCCGGGGAGGAGGCCAGAATCCGCAGAGCCGGGCACCGCTCTAAGTCCTCCCGCAGCACCGTGGTGTGCCGGGAGTGGGGGGCATAGAATTCATCGTCAAAACCCCGGAGCAAAATAGACCGCTTGTAATCCGCATAATGGGGGAAGACCCCAAAGAGCTTCTGGGGCAGGGGGTGCTTGGGAATGCCGTAGTGGTAGTATAGCCCTGCCTGGGCCCCCCAGCAGATGTGGAAGGTGGAGTGGACGTTGGTTTTGCTCCACTCCATAATGCGGCAAAGCTCCGGCCAATAGTCCACCTCTTCAAAGGGCAGCTGCTCCACCGGGGCCCCGGTGATGACCATGCCGTCAAATTTCCGGTCCTTGATCTCGTCAAAGGTTTTGTAGAAGGAAAGCAGATGCTCCTGGGAGGTGTTTTTGGCGGTGTGGGAGGTGGTGTGCATCAGCTCTAAGTGTACCTGCAAGGGGGTGTTGCCCAAGAGCCTGCTGAGCTGGGTCTCGGTGGTGATTTTGGTGGGCATCAGGTTGAGCAATAGTATTTCCAAAGGCCGGATATCCTGGGTAACGGCCCGGTTCTGGGGCATGACAAAGATGTTCTCCTGATGCAGGATCTCCGCGGCAGGCAGATCATTGGGAATGCGAATGGGCATGGGGGTCCTCCTGAAAGATTCTTTTTTGTCAGTATAGCATAAAGAAGGGGGAAAATCCAGTGTCCTGAAACCGATATGAAAAAATCGATATTTACGTCTTGAGAAAACCTGCTAAAATTTCGGTTTCCATCGGGATAATATTTTTAATACAGGACGATTGCATCAAGAAACCGATTGTGCTATAATACCCCCGAAACAGTAATCATCATTAATGAAGAAAGCGAGAGATGCTTTATGCGGAAAACAAAGATCATCTGCACCATTGGTCCGGCCTCTCAGAATCTGGAGACCCTGAAAAAAATGTGCCTGGCCGGTATGAACGTTGCCCGTTTGAATTTTTCCCACGGCACCCATGAGGAGCAGCAGAATAAGGTGAACCTCATCAAGCAGGTCCGCCAGGAGCTCCATGTGCCTCTGGCCATCATGCTGGATACCAAGGGCCCCGAGTACCGCATCCGTACCTTTAAGGACGGCAAGGTCCGGGTATCCGCCGGTGACACCTTTACCTTTACGGTAGACGATGTGGAGGGAGACGAGACCCGGGTTTCCGTCAACTATAAGGGCCTTGTAAAGGACCTGTCCGTAGGGGACCGGGTGCTGGTAAATAACGGCCTGGTGGTCTTTGAGGTGGAAAAGCTCCAGGGCAGCAATGCCATCTGCAAGTGCCTGGTAGGCGGCGAGCTTTCCAACCGCAAGAGCATGTCTTTCCCCAATAAGGTCATGACCGGTCCCTTCCTCAGCGAGGCGGACAAAGAGGATTTGCTCTTCGGCATTCAGAACGATGTGGATTTCATTGCCGCGTCCTTCGTCTCCACCAAAGAGAATGTGGCAGATATGCGTGCCTTCCTGGACGCCAACGGCGGCGAGCATATTGAGATCATCGCCAAAATCGAGAACCAGGCCGGTGTGGACAATGTAGAGGAGATCTGCCAGGTGGCCGAGGGCATTATGGTGGCCAGAGGCGACCTGGGCGTGGAGGTCCCCTTCGTGGAGCTGCCCGCCATTCAGAAGCGCCTGATCCACAAGTGCCGCCAGCTGGGCAAGCGGGTCATTACCGCCACGGAAATGCTGGAATCCATGATCCAGAATCCCCGGCCCACCAGAGCCGAGATCTCCGACGTGGCCAACGCCGTCTATGACGGGACCTCCGCCATCATGCTCTCCGGAGAGTCCGCCGCCGGTAAATACCCCGTGGAGGCTGTAGCTACCATGGCCCAGATTGCGGAGTATACCGAGCAGCACACCAGCTATAAAGAGCGGTTCTTTAAGTACGATTTCCGCATTCAGAACAACCTGGATGCCATTTCCCACGCCACCTGCGCCATGGCCATTGATGTAAACGCCAAGGCCATTGTGGTCTGCTCCGTATCCGGCAAGACCGCCCGGATGGTCAGCCGCTTCCGCTGCCCCACGGACATTGTGGGTATGACCGTAGACGAAAAGGCCTGGAGAAAGCTGAACCTGAGCTGGGGCATCACCCCGGTGCTGGCAGAGGAATACGGCTCCATGGACGTGATGTTCTACCACGGTATGCTAAACGCCAAGAAGTACCTCAATTTGCAGCCCGGCGACTGCGTGGTCCTCACCGGCGGCCCCATCAACGGCAAGACCGGCAACACCAACACCATCAAGGTGGAAACCGTCGGCTAAAAACCATCATTAAAGTCAAAGCCCCTGCGCTGAAATGGTGCAGGGGCGATTTTTTATCTTTTCATGGACCGATTGGCCAGGACCGAGGTGGTAATGGATACAAAGTCCCGGACGTATTTTTTGGTGTTTTCGTCGTTGCGGTAGCAGGCGTAGAAATGCCGGTGGTTTTCGTAGTCCTTGAGGGGATAGAAGGCCCCACCGGAATTGAATACAAAGTCATCGGCGTAGACATCCGGCAAAATCATGCAGGAGCCGCTTTTAAGGGCCACCCGCCGGGCTACTTCCAAGGAGGTGGTTTCCAAAAGTATTTTTGGGTGGATGTTGTAGCGCCGGAACAGCCGGTCCTGGATGATCCGGGAGGAATGGGAGCTGTCCAGGGAGACGAAGGACTCCTTGACCGCCTCGTCCAGGCTTATGGGGGTGCCGGATGGGATGCGCTGGGTCAGGCCGCAGTCCTTTCCCGCCAGAATGCCGATGGACTCCTTTTCGATGAGCTCATAGGCGATGTTTGCCTCATTGGCTTCCAATGCCGCCAGGGCCAGGTCCACCTGCCCCTTTTGCAGCAGTCCTTCCAGGTTGGCAGAGGGGGTCTCCGTGAGCTCCAGGGTCACGTTGGGATAGGCCTTGGAGAAAATGGGAATAACATCCGGAAGGACCTGGGTGGCTCTGGTGACGGTGATGCCCAGCCGCAGACGGCCCCCGTCGTCGTGGCGGATGGAGTCGATTTCCGATTTAAGCCTTGCCTCAATTTCCAGCATGGCCTCAATGGCGCTGAGGTAGCGCTCTCCGGCATAGGTCAGGTGGAAGGGGGAGGTGCTGCGGTCAAAAAGCGGAGTGCCCACCTCGTCCTCGATCTGCCGCAGGGTCTGGCTCAGGGAGGGCTGGCTGATATAAAGCTGTTTTGCGGCGGCGGTAATGGTTCCGTATTTGGCAATGGTTTTAAAATATAGGGCCTGCTTCATATTCATACAAATTTCACCACTATTTTACAGCATTTTCACGAATCCTATTGGACATTGACAATGTTCATTATAAAGAAAATTTTATGGATGTCAAGCACTAGTGTTCCGGTATTCGCCGGAAATTATAACGTGATAAAAATTTAAGTATTTGAAAACAATTTGTGGCTATGCTATTCTAATGCCACGAAGAAACAAGAATAATATTAGGGAGGATCAACATGGAAATTCTGAAATCCGCCGTGGCGGGAACTTTGGAATCCAGCGATGCCATGGTCACCGTGGAACCCGGTGAGGGCATCAGCCTGGAGCTTTCCAGCAGCGTGATGAATCAGTATGGCCGTCAGATCAAGGCCACGGTTCTGTCCACGCTGGAGCGTTTGGATGTGCAAAACGCCCGGGTAACGGTGGTGGACAAGGGAGCATTAGATTGCACCCTGAAAGCCCGGGTAGAGTGTGCGGTGTTCCGCTCCTGCGGCGCATCCGCCGAGAATATTCCCTGGGGAGGTGCCGTGCGATGATCAGAAGACCCAAGCCTGAACGGTTCCGCCTGCGCCGGACCATGATGTTCATGAACGCCCAGAAGCCCGGCCTTATCAAGGACGCTTACATTTACGGCTGCGACTCCATTATGCTGGACCTGGAGGATGCCGTGGCGGAAAACCAGAAGGATGCCGCTCGGTTCTCTCTGTACCACGCCCTGACCACCATTGACTACGGCGCTACCGAGGTCATTGTCCGGATCAACGGTCTGGACACCCCCCACTGGCAGGAGGACATTCGGGTCTGTGTGGCCGGCGGTGCCGACGGCATCCGCATCGCCAAGTGCGAAAGCGCCAAGGATGTCCACACTGTGGAGGCCGCTGTGGAAGCGGCGGAAAAGGAATTCGGCGTGGAAGTGGGCAGAACCCTGCTGATGGCCGCTTTGGAAAGCCCCAAGGGCATTCTGAATGCCTATGAGATTTGCTCCGCCTCTGACCGGATGTTCGGTGTGGCCATTTCCGGTGGCGACTTCCGCAAGTGCATGCAGACCAAGTTCAGCCCTGACGGCGTGGATATGCTGGCCGCCCGGGGACAGATGCTGCTGGCCGCCCGTGCCGCGGGCATCCAGTGCTTCGACACCGTGTTTACGGACCTGGACGACAACGAGGGCTTCAAGGCCGAGGTCCTGCAGAACAAGGCCATGGGCTTTGACGGCAAGAGCCTCATCAACCCCAAGCAGATCCGCCTGGTGCATGAGGTCTTTGCTCCTACGGAAAAGGAAGTCAGCCAGGCAGAGGCTGTTGTGAGAGCCTACAAAGAGCAGTCCGCTGCCGGTGTCGGCGTGTTTACCGTCAACGGCAAGATGATCGATATTGCCTTCATTCCCGGCGCGGAGCGCACCCTGCGGCTGGCGAAGGCCTGCGGTATGTATGAGGGGGATTTGGTATGATCAACGCGGTAGGCAGAGAGATTCCGGAGCAGCTGCTGGTAAACGGCAAAGAGGTTTACCAGGGGAAAAACTATATGGACGGCAAGTATTTCCACAAAGCCGCCCCCACCACCCGTCGTTACGAAAAGCCCCAGGAATCCAAAATCGTGGAAACCATTGTAGAGGCCCTGAAGGCCTGCGGTGCCAAGGACGGCATGACCTTCTCCTTCCATCACCATCTGCGGGACGGTGACTTTGTAGCCAACATGGTCATGAAGGCGGCTATTGAAGAGCTGGGCCTGAAGGATCTGACCATTGCCGCCACCTCCCTGGGCGGTGCCCACGATCCCATTGCGGATTATGTGGAGCAGGGCAAGGTCATCGGCCTTCAGACCTCCGGCATCCGTGGCCGTATGGGCGAAGTGGTCTCCGCCGGTAAGCTGAAGACCCCCGCCATTATCCGCTCCCACGGCGGTCGTCCCCGGGCCATTGAGGCCGGAGAGGTCCATATCGATATTGCCTTCGTGGCGGCTCCCACCTCGGACTGTGTGGGCAACTGCCGGGGCATCGGCGGCAAATCCAACTGCGGCTCCATGGGCTACGCCATGACCGACGCCAAGTATGCCGACCACGTGGTAGTGGTCACGGACTGCCTGGTGGATTTCCCCAATATGCCCGCCTCTGTAGAGGCCATTGACGTTGACGCGGTGGTCGTTGTGGATTCCATCGGCAATCCCAAGAAGATCGCCTCTGCCGCGGCCCGCATCAGCCAGAACCCCCGGGATCTGATGATGGCGGAAAATGTGGCCAAGGTCATCGCTTCCACACCTTATTTTAAGGACGGCTTCTCCTTCCAGACCGGAGTAGGCGGCCCCTCTCTGGCTGCCAACCTGTTCCTGGAAAAGTATATGGACGAGCGGAACATCAAAATGGGCTGGGCCATCGGCGGCATCTGCGGCCCCATGGTGGAGCTGCTGAAAAAGGGCAAGGTCGGCAAGGTCATCGACGTTCAGGACTTTGACCTGGATGCGGTAAACTCCATCAACCAGACCCCCAACCACTTTGAAATGTCCGCTTCCCAGTACGCCAACCCCGCCAACAAGGGCGCTTTCGTCAACAAGCTGGACTTTGTGGTGCTGGCTGCTCTGGAAATCGATACCGGCTTCAATGTCAACGTGCTGACCGGCTCTGACGGTGTGCTTCGTGGCGCTCCCGGCGGACATCCCGATACCGCCGCCGGCTCCAAGGTCTGCATCATCGTGACTCCTCTGACCCGTGGCCGGATGGCAACGGTCTGCGAGAAGGTGGTCACCGTTACCACCCCCGGCGACTGCGTAGACGTTCTGGTAACGGATTACGGCATTGCGGTGAACCCCCTGCGGCAGGACCTGATCGAGTGCCTGGACCAGGCGGGCATCCCCCATGTTTCCATTGAAAGCCTCAAGGACAAGGCCTACTCCCTGGTGGGCACCCCCGATAACTTGCAGTGGGAGGACAAGGTGGTGGCCGTGCTGGAAGCCCGTGACGGCACCATTCTGGACGTTGTCCGCAAAATCAAGCCTGTCACCCTGTAATGCACATTCAGGGGGCAAAAAACGCCCCCTTTTTGTAGGGGAGGCTTCCGAAGGGAAGCTTCCAAAAGATTCCCAGCAAACGGAAATCGTTAAAATAGAAAGGAAATTCGAGAATGAGTGATACCATCGTTGGCCTGTTGGGCCTCGTAACCATCGTTGCCATTGTGGCGACCCTGTTTAAGAGCAAGACCCAGCCCGCCATTGCTTTCATTGTATTCCCCTCCATCCTTGGCCTGATCCTGGTTCTGGGAGGCCGGATCAGCTTTGACAACCTGGCGGCTATGATCAAGGCCGGCTTCAACTCCACCGCCCCCACCGCCGCCCTGTTCGTGTTCTCCGTGCTGTACTTCGGCATTATGACCGATGCGGGCATGTTTGACGTGATCATCGGCAAGCTCATGAAGCTCATCGGCAACAATGTTGTAGGCGTGTGCGTCATGACCTGCGTCATTGCCCTGATCGGCCACCTGGACGGCGGCGGCGCTTCCACCTTCTGCATCGTGGTTCCCGCCATGCTGCCCATCTACAAGAAGATGAACATGCGTCCCACCAGCATGCTGCGTATCGCCGTGCTGGCCATGGGTGTGCTGAACCTGATGCCCTGGGCCGGACCCACCATGCGTGCTGCCACCGTTCTGGGCATCGAGGCCGGTCAGCTGTGGAATACCATCATTCCCATTCAGATTTTCGGCATCGTTCTGGCCCTGGCCCATGCAGTCCTCACCGGCTTCCAGGAGAAGAAGCGCGGCGCAGGCCTGCCCGCAGGTGCCACCCTGGATCTGGCGGAGAGCAAGTCCGTTGAGGAGCAGGAGCTGGCCCGTCCCAAGCTGTTCGGCTTCAACCTGGCCCTGACCGTTGCCGTTATCGCTATGCTGATTTGGGATGTGTTCCCCTCCTATGTGCCCTTCATGCTGGGTGTTTCCGTGGCTCTGTTTGTGAACTACGGTGCCACCGCCAAGATGCACAAGAAGATCATCAACCTCCATGCCGGCCCCGCTCTCATGATGTGCTCCACCCTGATGGGTGCTGCCGTGCTCATGGGCGTGCTCACCACCTCCTTCATCATGAAGGACGGCAAGCTGGTTGCCGCCGGTGTGAAGGTCATGGAAGTAGACCTGCCCAGCGTTGTCCGCTGCCTGGCCGGTATCATTGAGTCCTTGCTGCCTGCCGCCATCGGCCAGCACCTGCCCCTGGTCATCGGTGTTCTGTCCGTGCCTCTGGCTCTGGCTTTCGATACCGACTCCTACTTCTTCGGCATGCTGCCCGTCATCATTGCCATCGGCCAGAGCTTCGGCGTCGAGGCCCTGCCCATTGCCGTGGCCATGGTTGTCTGCCGGAACTGCGCCACCTTCATCAGCCCCATGGTTCCTGCCACCCTGCTGGGTGTGGGCCTTGCGGATGTGGACATCAAGGACCACCTGAAGGCTTCCTTCTTCTATGTGTGGGTGTTCTCCATCCTGTGCATGCTCTTCGCCATTGTGATTGGCATCATGCCTCTGTAAATCCTCTATTATCCGGAAAGGGCCCGTTCGTGGCGGGCTCTTTCCGGAAACCAAGACCCGGGTTTTGCTGGGAAGGCCCGGCCTTTGTGAAAAACTGCCTTCCGATTTTTTTGGAAGGCAGTTTTTTAATAGATGGGGCTTTTCAAAAGAGAAGAGACCCTGTATACTATGTAAATAACGAATAAGGACAGGGCCCGGGGAAATATGGAATTAAGACCCAAAGGAGACAAGAATGAACAAAGAGAAATGGAAGAAAATATGGGAGTGCTTTTGCTATTTTTTCCACATCAGCTGGTTTACCTTCGGCGGCGGCTGGAGCATTATTGCCCAGATGCAGAAGGACTATGTGGAAGGGAAGCAGGAGCTGACGGACCAGGAGCTATTGGATATTGTCAGCGTGGGCAGAAGCCTGCCCGGGACCATGATCGGCAACGTGGCCTATCTCTTCGGCCACCGGCAGGCGGGAACCCTGGGGGGCATTGTTTCGCTGGTGGGCATGGTGCTGCCGCCCATGCTGATTTTATCCGTTCTGACCTACGGCTACGGCATGTTCAAGGATAACGTCTGGGTGGCAAAAATGCTCCAGGGCGTCCGGGCGGCGGTGGTGCCCATTATCCTGGTGGCGGCATTGAAGCTGCGCAGCAGCGCTTTTACCAATAGGACGTGCTACTACATCTGTCTGGTGTGCTGCATGCTCAACGCCTTTTTTGATGTCAACTGCGTGCTGGTGGTCCTTCTCGGGGCCGCGGCCGGGTTTATCATGGGCAAATGGAAGGAGGCAGAGGCATGAAAACGATTTTAGAGCTGTTCTGGAGCTTTTGCCAGATCGGCTATACCTCCTTCGGCGGCATGTCCATGGTGCCATTGATCAACGATGAGATGGTGAGCCACGGCTGGATGACGGCTGCGGAGGTCTCGGATATTGTGGCCATTGCGGAAATGACCCCCGGCCCCCTGGGGCTGAACTGCGCCACGTTTGCGGGGCTCCGGGTGATCGGGCCTCTGGGTGCCATTGTCTGCGTATTAGGCATTTTGATGCCCACCTTGACCATTTGCGCTCTGGCGGCAATGTTTTTTGAAAAGTTCAAAAACAGCCGGACCCTGCAAAACGTCATGGTAGGGGTCCGACCTGCGGCCCTGGGCATTATCCTGGCGGTGATGATCTCTTTGAGCCGGACCAACTACTTTGTAAATGGGGCACTTTCCTGGCAAAACGTCGGGATAGGCCTTGCGGCGGTCTTCCTGCTCACAAAGGGGAAGTGGAGCGTGCCGAAGGTCATCATTGTTTCGGCACTTTTGGGCTTGCTGACCTGATTTTTTCCAGCGGCAGAATAATTTTTGAACTGTCAAGGAAAAATACTTGACAAAGGGCTCTTTATCGTGTATGATACTGAAGCTGTCAAGGAGAAAGCCTTGACAGGGGAGGTCCTGGCTATGGAAAGCTTGGAAATGACACTGCTGTTTGACTACTACGGTGAACTGCTCACCCAGCGGCAGCGGGATTGCCTGGATATGCGCTATAATCAGGATATGTCTCTTGGAGAGATCGCCCAGGAGTTGGGCGTCAGCCGTCAGGGGGTTTACGACAACCTGAATCGGGCGGAGACACTGCTCCGGAATATCGAGGATAAGACCGGCTTCCTCCGGCGGGACGCGGCTGTAAAAGAAGCCGCCCGACGAATCGCGGAAGCGGCCCGGGCCTTGCAGAATGAAAACAGCCCGGAGGTGACCCGGCTGGCTGGGCAGATCCTGGCCGCGGCAGAGGAGCTTGAGGAGTAAAAAATGGCATTTGAAGGCTTGACCGAAAAAATTTCTTCCACCTTCAAAAAGCTTCGTGGCAAGGGCCGTCTGAAAGAAGCGGATGTGAAGGAGGCCATGCGGGAGATCCGTATGGCGCTGCTGGAAGCGGACGTTAGCTATAAGGTCGTAAAGGATTTCACCAAATCCGTTACAGAGCGCTGTGTTGGCGCGGACGTGCTGGAGTCCCTGACTCCGGCCCAGATGATCGTGAAGATCGTCAACGAAGAGCTGTGCAAGCTCATGGGTGCGGAAACCAAGCACCTGAACATCAATCCCAACGGCCCCACGGTGGTAATGCTGGTGGGCCTGCAGGGCGCCGGTAAGACCACCAACGGCAGCAAGCTGGCGGGGCTTATGAAGCGCCAGGGCAGAAACCCCTTGCTGGTGGCCTGTGACGTTTACCGTCCCGCGGCTATTCAGCAGCTGAAGGTCTGCGGCGAAAAGCTGGGCATCCCGGTGTTTGAAAAAGGCACCCAGGACCCGGTGATCACTGCCAAAGAGGCGGTGCTCTACGCCCGGCAGCGGGGATACGACATGGTATTTTTGGATACCGCCGGTCGGCTCCATGTGGACGAAGCCCTCATGGAGGAGCTGAAAAATATCAAAGCCACGGTAAAGCCCAATGAGATCATGCTGGTGGTGGACGCCATGACCGGTCAGGACGCGGTGAACGCCGCCCAGACCTTTAACGAATGGCTGGACATTGACTCCGTGATGCTCTCCAAGCTGGACGGCGACGCCAGAGGCGGCGCGGCCCTGTCTGTCAAGGCCGTTACCGGCAAGCCCATTAAGTTCGCCGGTATAGGCGAAAAGCTGGAGGACATTGAAGTCTTCCACCCGGACCGGATGGCAAGCCGGATCCTGGGCATGGGGGATGTGCTCTCCCTGATTGAAAAGGCCGAGAAGGCTTATGATGCCAAGCAGGCCGCCAAGATGGAGGAGAAGATGCGGACCAACCGCTTCACCCTCCAGGACTTCTACGACCAGATGGTGCAGCTCAAATCCATGGGATCCATGGAAGAGTTGCTTGCCCAGATGCCCGGCGGGGCCAACCTGAAGGACATTAAGCTGGACCCCAAGGCCATGGCCCATACCGAGGCCATCATCCTTTCCATGACCCCCAAGGAGCGGGAAAACCCCTCCATCATCGGTGCCAGCCGGAAAAAGCGCATTGCCGCCGGCTGCGGCCTTCGGGTGGAGGATGTGAACAAACTCCTCAAATCCTTTGAGCAGATGCGCAAGCTCATGAAGCAATTTTCCGGCCCCGGTGCCGCCAAGAAGCTCAGAAGAATGGGCGGATTCGGCGGAATGCGCTTCCCGGGCATGTAACCTTTGTTCGCTGTAAGCAATTTGCTTTGCGATATATCACTTAGACTTTTTCTGGAGGTGAAACTTTCATGGTTAAGATCAGACTGAGAAGAATGGGTGCCAAGAAGGCTCCTTACTACCGGATCGTTGTTGCTGATTCCCGTTCTCCCCGTGACGGCCGCTGCATCGAGGAAATCGGTACCTACAATCCCCTGACCTCTCCCGCTACCGTTACTGTGGACGCCGAGAAGGCACAGAACTGGATCAAGAACGGCGCTCAGCCCACCGATACCGTTCGGAGCCTGCTGAAGAACGCTGGCGTTCTGTAAGCCCCTTTGAAGGAGTGGCACAATGAAGGAACTTTTGCTGTATATGGCAAAGAGCCTGGTGGACAATCCCGACGCTGTTACCGTTACCGAGTCCTCCGATGAGGAGGGCAAGGTGCTGGAGCTCCATGTGGCCGAAGGCGACATGGGTAAGGTCATTGGCCGCCAGGGACGGATCGCCAAGGAGATCCGCACCATTATTAAAACCGTGGCCCAGCGCACCGGCGAAAAGGTCACTGTTGAAATTGTGGATTAAACGGCTATGCGTGGCGATTTCGTCACGCATTTTCGTTTTTATGGAATAAAGGAGAACGCAATGAGACTTCCGTTTATTGAAGCAGGTGAAATCGTCAATACCCACGGTGTCCGGGGGGAGATCAAAATGCTGACCTGGCTGGATTCCCCCGAAGATATGTGTGACTTTTCAAGATGCCGCATCGGCGGGAAGGAATACGCCATTTCCTCCTGCCGGGTCCAGACCACCTGCAATCTTATAAAGCTCCAGGGCGTGGACACCATGGAGGCAGCCCAGGCACTGCGGGGAAAGACCGTGGAAATCTACCGGGAGGATGTGGCAGAGGACCTGGTCTTTGCCGGGGAGCTCATCGGTATGGAGGTTTTTGCCGACGGTACCCTGATCGGCACCCTCCAGGAGGTGCTGGATTACCCGGGAAATCAGGTCTATGTGGTGAAGGGACAAAGGGACTATATGATCCCCGCCGTAAAGGAATTTATCCTTTCCACGGACCTTCCCGGAAACCGGATGGACGTCAGGCTTTTGGAGGGCATGGAAACCGATGCGGATTGATATTCTGACCCTGTTTCCGGATACCCTGGGGGATGTGCTCTCCGAGAGCATTCTGGGCCGGGCCCAGGAGCGGGGCTTCATTCGGATCGAAGCCCACCAGATCCGGGATTACACCGCCAACAAGCAGAACCAGGTGGATGACTACCCCTACGGCGGGGGCCGGGGGGCCATTATGCAGGCAGACCCCCTTTATCGCTGCTGGGAGGCGGTGTGCGACCAGGCAGGAGGCCCTGTCCACACGGTGTATCTTTCTCCCTGCGGCCATACCTTCCGGCAGGCGGATGCCATTCGGCTGAGCAAAATGGACAATCTGGTATTGGTCTGCGGCCACTACGAGGGCATTGACCAGCGCTTTATTGACGAGTGCGTGGACGAGGAAATTTCCCTGGGGGACTTTGTGCTCACCGGCGGAGAAATCGCCGCCATGGCCGTCACCGATGCGGTGTGCCGCATGGTCCCCGGGGTGCTGGCAGACCCGGAGTGCTTTGAAGATGAAAGCCATTTTTCAGGGCTCCTGGAGTACCCCCAGTACAGTCGGCCGGCGGTGTGGCATGGGCGGCCGGTGCCGGAGATTTTGCTTTCCGGCAACCACCAGAAGGTGGACCAGTGGCGGCGGAAGCAGTCCCTCCGCCGGACCCGGGAGAGACGGCCGGATATGTATGAACAATTGGACCTTTCCTCCAAAAGCGACCGGAAGCTTCTGGCCGAAATGGAGCGGGAGGACGAAATTTCCGAAAAAGCCGAAAATGACACTTGCACTTTGAAATAAAAGGTGCTATACTGCAACTAACAGCGTTGAGGGAGACTGACCCCAATGAGACCCGGTTTCAGAGAGACATGCGTTTGCTGCAAGCGTGTCCCGGTGCCTTGGGTGATACCACTCCGGAGCTGCCCGTGAGAAAGCCATTGGCGCAAGCGGGCCGAGGAGAACCCTGCGATAGTGGGTGATGAGTGAAAAATCAAGGTGGAACCGTGCTTTCAAGGCACCCTTGGAAATCCAGGGGTGCTTTTTTGCGTCCCTACACTCAAAAAGGAGAATCGCTATGAAAATCATTTACAATGACGGAACCGTGGCCGAATGCCCTGCCGAAGAGGTACAGCACGTTCTGCGGCACACCGCTGCCCACATCATGGCCCAGGCCATCCAGCACCTTTACCCCGATGCGGACTTTGCCTACGGCCCCGCTACGGAAAAGGGCTTCTACTATGACGTGGACTTTGGCGACAAGAAGCTGACGGACGAGGACCTGCTGGCCATCGAAAAAGAGATGAAGAAGATCGTCAAGGCCAACCTGCCCATCAAGCCCTTTATCCTGCCCAGAAGCGAGGCCATCAAGCTCATGCAGGAGCGTCACGCCAAGTATAAAGAAGAGCACATCGGGGACCTGCCCGAGGATGCCATCATCAGCTTCTACCAGCAGGGGGACTATATCGATATGTGTGTGGGCCCCCACATGACCTACACCAAGGGCCTGAAGGCCTTCAAGATCACCCAGCAGTCCGGCGCTTACTGGAAGAATGATTCCAATAACAAGATGCTGACCCGGATCAACGGTGTTGCTTTCGCATCCCAGGAGGAACTGGACGAGTATCTCAAGCAGCAGGAGGAGGCCAAGGCCAGAGACCACCGGAAGATCGGCAAGGAAATGGGCCTGTTTATGACCGATGAGTTGGTAGGCCGGGGCCTGCCTATGTTCCTGCCCAGAGGCTACACGGTTTGGCAGGAGCTGGAAAACTATATCAAGGAAAAGGAACGGAAGCTGGGCTATCAGCACGTCATGACCCCCTGCGTGGGCACCGTGGCCCTGTACCAGACCTCCGGCCACTGGGCCCACTATAAAGACAATATGTTCCCCGCCATGGAAGTGGACGGCGAGAGCTTTGTCCTGCGTCCCATGAACTGCCCCCATCACATGATGATCTACGCCAACCGGCCCCACTCCTACCGGGAGCTGCCCATCCGCATCGGCGAAATTGCCCACGATTTCCGCTACGAGTCCTCCGGCACCCTGAAGGGCATTGAGCGTGGCCGTCATTTCTGCCAGAACGATGCCCATCTGTTTGTGACCCCTGACCAGATCAAGGACGAGGTGGCCCGGGTGGTCAAGCTCATTTCCGATGTCTACCAGGACTTTGGCATTACCGACTACCGCTGCGTCCTGTCCCTGCGGGACCCTGCCGACAAGGTCAAGTACCATCCGGATGATGCCATGTGGGAGAAGGCCGAGTCTGCTCTGCGGGAGGTGCTGACGGAACTGGGCATCCACTTCACCGAGGAGATCGGTGAGGCCGCCTTCTATGGCCCCAAGCTGGACGTTAATGTAAAGCCCGCCGTAGGTGTGGAGTACACTCTGTCTACCTGCCAGCTGGACTTCTGTCTGCCTGCCAAGTTTGACCTTAAGTATGTGGATTCCAATGGCGTTGAGCAGACCCCTGTGGTGCTGCACCGGGCCATTCTGGGCTCTCTGGACCGCTTCATGGCCTATATGATCGAGGAGACCAAGGGCAAGTTCCCCGTATGGCTGGCCCCCCTGCAGGTCAAGGTCCTGCCGGTTTCCGAAAAGACCATGGACTATGCCCGTCAGGTCAACCAGGCTCTGGAGGATGCCAACATCCGCACCCAGCTGGACGAGCGCAGCGAGAAGATCGGCTATAAGATCCGGGAGGCCCGCCAGATCGACCGGGCGCCCTATATGCTGATTCTGGGCGCCAAGGAGGCCGAAGAGGGCACCATTTCCGTCCGGAACCGGGATACCGATGAGACCCAGACCATGCTGCTGCAGGACTTCATCAACAAGGTTCTGGAAGAAATCCAGACCCGGGCCCACTAAGCCATTTATACAGACGACCCGAGCCCCCAAAAGGGCCCGGGCCGTTTTTTGCACCTTGACGGAACCGGTGCCTTCTGTGTATAATACAGGTTCAGGCACAACGCCCAGGAAGGATAGAAAGATGAACAGAAGATTGGATAGAAAGATGCTGGCCCTGATTTTCACCCTGGCATGGCCCACCATGCTGGAAGAGCTGATGCAGACGGCCGTGCAGTATATTGATACGGCCATGGTGGGGACCCTGGGGACCCAGGCCACCGCCGCCGTCGGGGCCACCGCCACGGTCTCCTGGCTGGTAGGCAGTACGGTCTCCGCTGTGGGTGTGGGCTTCCTGGCCATGATTTCCCAGTGCTACGGGGCAGGGGACCAGCAGCGGGCCAAGAGAGCTTCGGCCCAGGCGGTGACTGTGACATTGCTGGTGGGGTTGTTGTTTACCGCCGTGACCACAGGGCTCAGCGGAAAAATCACCCGCTGGATGCAGGTGGATGTGTCCATCCGGGACCAGGCCTCCCAGTATTTTCTCATTTTGTATTCTCCCATGCTTTTCCGGGCGGCCAGTATTATTTTTGCGACGGTACTGCGCTCCGTAGGGGACACCCGTACCCCCATGCGGGTGAGTCTGAACATGAACCTGATCAATATTGTCTTAAACTACCTGCTGATCTACACCAGCCGTCAGGTGCGTTTCTTCGGCCTTTCCATTCCTATGTGGGGCGCGGGCTGGGGCATCAACGGCGCGGCGGTGGCCAGTGCGGTGGCCTATATCTACGGCGGCGTTGCCATGACCATCCGGCTGTGGAAGCACCCGGAGCTTTCTCCCAGGGGGCAGCGGTTCCTGCCGGATGGGGAGATTTTGAAGCCCTGCTGGCGTGTGGCCTTTCCCAATATGCTCCAGCGCTTCGGCACCTCCCTGGGCTATGTGGCCTTTGCGGCCATGATCAACGCCCTGGGTGACACCTCCACCGCCGCCCACACCATTGCCAATACGGTGGAGTCTCTGTTCTATGTCCCCGGCTGGGGCATGCAGACCGCCGCGGCCACTCTGGCGGGGAACGCCCTGGGAGCCCGGGACCACAAAAAGCTCAAATCCCTGGCAGGCACCATCCTCCCGCTGGAGGTGGGGCTCATGGTGGTAACGGGAGGCTTGCTGCTGATTTTCGCCCCCCAGCTCATGTCTATTTTTACCAAAGATCCCCAGGTCAAAGCCCTGGGCACTACGGTACTGCGGATGGTGGCCATTTCCGAGCCCTTCTACGGGGTGCCCATTGTGCTGGAGGGCATTATGCAGGGCATCGGCCGCACCGTCCCGCCCTTCGTGTTTAACATCCTGGGCATGTGGTGCATCCGGATTTTTGGAACCTTCATCTGCACCAGGATTCTGGGCCTGGGCCTGGTGGCAGCCTGGGGCTGCATGATCGGTCACAACGTAACGCTGTTTGTGCTGTTTGCCACCTACTACGCCCTGGGAAAAGCCATTCCCCGGGAAGAAGTCCCCATTACCGCGCAATAAATCAAAACAGTATGAAAGCCCCGGACTGCCTTATGCGGTCCGGGGCTTTAAAAATATAGAAGGTTATACGGTTCTGGCCCATTCGGTGACCAGCATTCCGGGAACCATCCAGATCAGCTGATACAGCAGAATGTTTGTGGGGGTCAGCAGCTCGGTGCTTCCCTGGAAGGCCAGGGCGAACATAATGAGCATGCCCACAATGCCCCCCAGAATGTGGATGAGCATGCCCAGCCGACAGGCGGCAAACAGGGCATTGGCACCGGTAATGGGATAAACGGCACCTACCAGCTCGTCCCGGGTGGACAGGGCCAGAGGCATGGCCTCCGGGTCGGGCTGACGGCCTGCAAGGGCCCTCTTGGTGTCCCGGTCCGGGAAGAGGAATCTTCTGGTATTGATGGAGAATTTGTTGTGCAGGAACTCGCCGGTGAGCATAAAGTCCTCGGTGAGCATCACGGGCTGGACCTTCCGATAGCCGCCCAGAGAGGTGAGGCCTGCGGAGGAGGAGCGCATTTTGGCATAGGAAATGGCGATGACCGCGCTGAGCTCTCCTTCAATGGACATATACACGGCCTGGGAAACGGTGGTACCCTGGGGAATATATACATCCATGCTTTGCAGGAATTCCAGATTGCCCAGCAGCACGGTTTCCCCACGGATCACACCGCCGACGCCGCCGATCCCGTAATCCCGGAATTCGGATACTGGGTATTCGCTGCCGCCCCGGTTTTTCAGCATGTTCTGGAACAGGGGCACCAGTCCGCCGCCGGCGGCGGAAATCAGGGAAGAGGCGTAAGACAGAATCTGCTCCGGCTCCCGATTACCGTAGAATTTCACGCCGTTGAGCTTGGTAGAGCCCATGGGGAACAGGTCCTCATCCGTCAGGGGGAAGCAGGCCTTGCCCCGGAGCTTGGTAACACCCTGCCAGCCGCAGATCACACTACCTACCATATGCAGCCGGTGCTCCAGAATGCAGGCGGGCCGGGTCAGGGCCACAAAGAAGCTGGCGGGCACCGCAGCCATCAGGGAAACGGACAGCACCTGAACGCCCAGGCTCACAGAATACTTGGTTCCTGCCAATGCGCCCAGGCCCAGGCAGGCAAGGAGGCTCACAAGGCAGTAAAGCCCCTGGAGCTTTTCCGGGCCGGAGGGCTTCTGGTAGTTCTCCGTAAAGGCATCTACATCCCCCGGAGTCCGCAGCAAAGCGGGCTTGCCGTCTAAATAGTTGGCTTCCTTCACGGTGGCATTTAAATGGTTGGCCTTCCGCAGGGTATCCATCTGGTAGGTTTCCGTAGTCCGGCGGTGATACCGGGCCAAGAGGGCAAAGGTCATTTGCAGGGCAAAGCCGGAACAGCAGGGAATGCGCAGCTCCTGGAAGCAGAAGACCGCATCCACGCAGCAGGCGATCAGGGTGAAAAAGAGCAGGGTATTGATGGTGAATCTGCCGTGGAACAGCTCGCCCAGGCCGTCCATCAGCTGGTAGCAGCCCAGCAGCGCGGACAGGAGCATGGAAAGCACCTGGGTGAAAATCACAAACCGCAGACGGTTTTCCGGGATCACCCCGGCGGTGAACATGGCGCTGGAGCCGATGCAGAACACCACCAGCAGCAAATTCAGCACGATGGCCACCTGCAAAGAGAACACGCCCTGGTCTGCCAGCTCATAGTACCGTTTTTCAGGTCCGGCGATGATTTTTTTCCGCAATTCCCGCAGACCTGTGCGGATGGGAATGGGTTCACTTTTAGGCTCTTCCTGCTGCCGGGGCAGGTCCTCACCGAGGCGCAGGGTGTCCTGACTGGCAGAGGCGGCCTCTTCCGGATGCTCGGCTGTGGGAGTCGGGGTTACTTCAAAAATCTGGGTATCTTCCAGATTGGCCCCCGGGGCTGTCTCTTCCTCTTCCAAATCCCCCAGGTCTCCCAGCAGCTCGGAGAGGTCTTCTTCAAAGGCGGTATCCGCCGCCTCCAGGACCTCTGCAGCCTCTTGAAGCTCTGACGCCGCTTCTTCGTCCAAAGACGGAAGCGTGGGGGAGACGGAGCCCTCGGCAGGTTCTTCGGCTGCCCCTTCCGGGTCGTCGTGGAACTCGCTCAAAATGGCCTCCAGGTCAAACTCCTGGAGCTCTTCCAGGTTTTCTTGGTTATCCATATGCTACCTCCGGAATCATCCCAGGCGCTGGCGCACCGCCTCGTACAGCAAAATAGAAGCGGCGGCAGAGGCGTTCAGGGAGCTGATGTTTCCTGCCATGGGGATGGAGACTGTCACATCGCAGTTTTTGCGAACCAGGGGGCTCATGCCCACGCCCTCATTGCCGATGACAATGGCGGTGGGCCCCTTCAAATCCGCTTTGTACATGGGGATGGCCCCCTCGGCGGCGGTGCCGAAGATCCAAACGCCCTTGTCTTTGAGCTCCTGCATGGCGCTGTTGATATTGGTGACCCGGGCCACCTTCATGTATTCCATGGCTCCGGCAGAGGCCTTGGCAACGGTGGCGGTAAGGCCCACGCTGCGGCGCTTGGGAATAATGACCCCGTGGGCACCGGCGCACTCGGCGGACCGGAGGATGGCACCTAAGTTGTGGGGGTCAGACAGCTCGTCACAGATGACGATGAGGGGGGCTTGGCCCCGGGCGGCGGCTTCTTCCAGAATATCGTCAATAGAATAGTATTCGTGGGCGGCGGCCAGGGCGATCACACCCTGGTGGGACCGGGTAAAGGACATGGCATCCAGCTTCCGGCGGTCTACCGGCACCACCACGGCCCCGGCCTCCTTGGCCTGGGCGGCCAGACGCTGCAAGCCCTTGTCCGTATCGCCGGAGGCAATAAAGAGCTTGTCAATGGTCCGTCCGCTTTTCAGGGCCTCCTGAATGGCGTTGCGGCCCTCCAGCTGGCCCTCGGTCTCCTCCTGGGGTGCCTCCTGGGGGCGCTGTGCCTCCCGGGGGCGGCGGAAACGGTCGTTTCTTTTATCGTTCATTAGGATCATCTCCAGTATTCGTCTATTTTGAGTTATACACAATTATTCCGTATTATATCAGATTTTCTTCCGTTTCACAACTCTTATTTTTCAGAAATCCCGGGAGATTCCGGGCATTCACAGAAAATTTACCGCAAACCGGGAATCATTCATTGCCAGCGGTGCAAAAATGTGATATGATACCCTGTGAATAAGCCTGAGGAGGCCTTAGATATATGAGCTACGAACAAAAAGACGGGCCCAATGAAAAAAAGCCCGGTGGGAACAATCCCAAGAAAAATTTCTGGACACCTCTGATCATTGCCCTGGCCCTGGTGCTGCTGTTTGGCTGGATCTATAACATGGTGTCTGACAGCCAGTATACGGAAACCACCTATGCGGATTTTTATTCGGCCATGATGAATCATGAACTGGCGGAGGTCCAGCGCCGTGGGGCCCGGATCTACTACCTGACCAAGGAAGAGGCCGCCAAGCCCGCCTCTCAGCAGCGGGCCTGCTACACCGGCATGCCCAGCGGTGACTGGCTGTCCATGTACAATGCCATGGTGGAAGAAGGGGTCGTGCCGGATTGGCAGGTGCAGGAAGACAATTCCATGATCCTGATGATCCTGTATTACGGCATCACCTTTGCCATTTTGTTCCTGTTTATGCGGACTCTGACCAAGCGCATGGGCGGCGACGGCATGATGGGGGGCTTTGGCAAGAGCAAGGCCAAGGTTTACATGGAAAAGCAGACCGGCGTGACCTTTAAGGATGTGGCCGGTCAGGACGAGGCCAAGGAGTCTCTGAAAGAAATCATTGATTTCCTCCACAATCCCCAGAAGTATGCGGAGATCGGTGCCAGACTGCCCAAGGGCGCATTGCTGGTAGGCTCTCCCGGTACCGGTAAGACCCTGCTTGCCAAGGCTGTGGCGGGAGAGGCGGACGTGCCCTTCTTCTCCATTTCCGGCTCTGACTTTGTGGAAATGTTTGTAGGCATGGGTGCCAGCCGGGTCAGAGACCTGTTCCAGCAGGCCGCCAAGGTTGCCCCCTGCATCATCTTCATTGACGAGATCGACGCGGTGGGCCGGGCCCGGGATAATCGCTACGGCAACAATTCCGAGCAGGAGCAGACCCTGAATCAGCTGCTAAGCGAGATCGACGGCTTTGAACCCTCCAAGGGTATTGTGTGCCTGGCAGCCACCAACCGGCCGGAGATTCTGGACAAGGCCCTGCTGCGCCCGGGTCGTTTTGACCGGCGGATCATTGTTGACCGGCCCAACTATCAGGGACGGCTGGACACGTTGAAGGTCCATACCCGGAAAATCAAGCTGGCGGAAGACGTGGACCTGAAGAAGATCGCCCAGGCCACGGCCGGCGCGGTAGGCGCGGACCTGGCGAACCTGGTGAACGAGGCGGCCCTGCGGGCCGTGCGCATGGGCCGGAAGGCCGTGAACCAGGAGGATTTGCTGGTGTCCTTTGAAACGGTCATCGCCGGAACCGAAAAGAAGAACACCGTGCTGACGGAGACGGAAAAGCGGCTGGTAGCCTACCACGAAGTGGGCCATGCCCTGGTTTCCGCCCTGGAAAAGCATGCCCAGCCTGTTTCCAAAATCACCATCGTGCCCCATACCTCCGGCGCGCTGGGCTATACCATGTATCTTCCCGAGGAAGAAAAGTTCCTGTCCACCCGACAGGAGCTGGAGGTGGAGCTCAAGAGCCTGGTAGGCGGCCGGGCGGCGGAGCAGCTGGTCTTCGGTGCCCAGACCACGGGAGCCGCCAACGATTTGCAGCGGGCAACGTCTCTTGCGAGAAACATGGTCTCCCAGTACGGCATGAGCAAGGAACTGGGGCTGATGACCACCGCCACCGTGCAGAACAGCTATCTGGACGGCCAGGCCTATATGGATTGCTCCCAGGATACGGCGGCCCAGGTGGACAAGGAGGTTCAGAAGCTCCTGGACGGCGCCTTTGCCGATGCCACCCGGATTCTGAGAGAGAACCGAAGCCTGCTGGACGAAATCTCGGAGTATCTGCTGGTAAAGGAAACCATTACCGGCGAAGAATTGATGGCCTATGTGAATGCTGCCCAGGCGCCGGAAGAAGCCTCTGAGGCACAGGAGAAGGAAAACCCGTAAAGAAACGATCGGGGGGAGAACCATGAGAAGTTTGAAAGCGATACTGTCGGCTGTTTTGTGCATTTCCGTCATGTTCCTGCTGGCGGCAGGGGCAGCGGCGGAGGAGCCGGAACAGGGGTGGAGCCTGGAAGAAGGGGTGCTGTGCATCACCGGCCAGGGAGAAATGGATTTTAGCCGGCCCTTCCCCTGGGAGGACCGGAAGGAAGAAATTCAGAGCCTGCGGGTGGATGACGGCATTACCGCTATCCAGGCGGAGGCCTTGAAGGACTGCACGGCCCTGACCTCCGTGACCCTTCCGAAGGGGCTTCGCTATATCCATGACAGCGCTTTTGAAAATTGCGCCGCCCTCAACTGGGTGACCTTGCCGGAGGGCCTTGTGGGCATTGGAGAAAAGGCCTTTTCCGGCTGCACGGGCCTGACCAGTGTGTTCGTTCCTGGAAGTGTTGCCTGGGTGGGGGATTACGCCTTTGAACAGGCGACGATTATCAACTGCACCGCCGGTACGGGGGCCCAGGACTACATAACCGCCTGCGGCGGCAAGTTCCACCAGATCGACAGCCGCAAGCTCCGGGATGGGGCGGGCAGCTGGTCCGGCGGCACCTGGCAGCTCAGCGGCGGCGTGATGACGGTTACAGGCACCGGCGCGGTGACGCTGCTGGAAGGGGAACGCTACTACCCCTGGGACGAGATGCGGGGAGATATTACCGACGTGGTCCTGGAAGAGGGCATCACGGCGGTAGATGCCGGGGCCTTTACCCTGTGCCGGAAGCTGGCCTCCGTGACGTTCCCCCAGACCATTGAAAAAATCGATCCGGATGCCCTGGAGGGGGCCGGGCAGATCATGGGCTTTGCCGGAACAGCGGCGGAAACCTTTGCCAAGGAACAGAACATCGACTTTGTAGCCCTGGAGCCTGTAGAAGAAACGCAGCCCCAGAGCGAGACCCGGGAGCCCCAGGCGGAAACCGAACCGGAGGAAGAAACCACCGCCCCGGCAGAAACCACAGACAAAACGGAAACCGAGGCCTCCGGCAAGACCCGGGCCCAGGTACCCATGCTGACGGTGGCCCAGGCCAGCGCCCAGCCGGGGCAGCGGGTCCGGCTGGAAATCACCCTGACGGACAATCCCGGCCTGTGCGGCCTGAACTTCCAAATCGACTACGACAAAAGCCGCCTGACCCTGGAGGATTTTGACTGTACCTCCGAGACCTTTGCCCTGGGAGACTGGACGGTGGGCATTGGCGAGGGCGAAAAGGCCCTGTGGCTCCAGCCTGACGAAACGGACAAGAACGGTGTGATCCTGACTTTGGAGTTTACCATTGCCCAGGATGCCCCCCAGGGGGAGATCCCGGTGACGCTGACAGAAGGCTCCGGTGTCAATGCCCAGGCGGAGCTTGTGGCGGTGGGCACCGGTGCCGGTTCCGTTCAGGTTACTGTGGGGATTCCTGGTGATATTAATGGAGACGGACGCATCACCTCCGCAGACCTGTTACGTCTGCGCCGCTATCTGGCGGGCCAGAACATCCCGGTGGAAACCGGCAACGCGGACCTGAACGCCGACGGAAAAATTGATCTGATGGATCTGATGCTGCTGCAAAAGCTCCTCCTGACGACAGACGAAAAATAATAAAAGAATGGAAAAGCCCGGGTGGTCAGTTGGAACCACCCGGGCCTTTTGCGTTTTCTTTACTTTCCGTTTCGAATTTGTAGCAGCTTGTTTTTCAGCTCCTGCTCCATTTTTGCCATTTCTGCCTCGGCGGCCTGCCGCTGGGCCCGTCCGTCGGACTGGATTTTCATGACCTCGTCCAGGGTCTGGATCAGCTGGGTGTTGGTCTGTTTCAGGGTCTCCAGGTCTACGATGCCCCGTTCCGCCTCCTTGGCGGTTTCCGTGGAGGCAATGCGGAGCTTTTCGGCGTTGGACTTGAGCAGGGCGTTGGTCACGTCATTGACCTGCCGCTGGGCCTGGGCCGCTTCCGTGGAATGGGCGATGCCCAGAGCAAGGACCATCTGGTTTTTCCACAGCGGAATGGTATTTACCAGAGTGGTCTGGATTTTCTCCACCATGACGGTGTCGTTATTCTGGATCATGCGAATCTGGGGCGCGGTCTGGATGGAGATGGTCCGGGTCAGCTCCAGGTCGTAGATTTTCTTTTCAAACCGGTTGCATTTTTCGGCCAGATCCCGGGCGGCCTGGGCATCCTCGGCAAGGCCTGTCCGCTGGGCGGTGGCCTCCAGCTCCCGCAGCTTGCCCTCCCGTACCTCCTGAAGCTTCTGCTTACCGGCCAGGATATACATGGTCAATTCCTTAAAGTAGGCCAGATTCTGCTCGTACATTTTATCCAGCACCGCAGAGTCCTTTAACAGCCGCACCTGGTGCTGCTGCAAGGCATCGCTGATTTTCTCTACGTTGACCTCGGCCTTGTCATAGCGGCTCTTCATCAGCTCCAGCTTGTCACTTTGCTTTTTAAAGAAGCCCAGGAAGCCCTTGGGCTCTTCTTTGTCAAAGCCCTTGAGCTCTCCCACCACATTCACAATGAGATCGCCAATTTCTCCCAAATCCTGGGTGCGGACGTTTTCCAGGGCGGCATCGGAGAAGTCCGCCATTTTCTTCTGGGCGGCGGCACCGTACTGAAGCACCTGGTTGGTGTTTTCCAAATCGATTTTTGCGGCAAAGTCCGCTACCATTTTCTGCTCCTGGGGGGTCAGCACCGGCTGGGGAACGGGAGCCTCCACGGGGGCGGTTTCTTCCTTGGGGGCAAGCTGTACTTCCTCCAGTTCCGGCTCCAGAGTCAGAGTGGGAACCATGTCCTGGTTATCAAATTCGTGTTCCATGGGGTTACTCCTTTACGTTGTTTTTAAAATCATCCCCCGTGAGCCCTTCCTGGGCCAATAGGGTGTGCAGTACGGAGATATCGCTGGATACGTCCATGGCGGTGTCCTGGAAGACGGAGTCCAGCAGTTTTTCAAAGGCCAGATTCAGGGTGTCCAAGGTGGCGTCGATCTCCTTCTTGGAGGCCTGGATGGTCTCTCCCTGGATGGGCTGCCGGTCCATTTCCGCATAGGCATTCAGAAGCTTGATGGTCATGGGCAGATAATAGTCCATGAGCTTTTTCAGGTCCGGGATGATCTCCGGATGGGCCTCCGCCCGCTCGAAAATCCTAAGAACGATGGCATCCATCCTATCAATTTTTGCGGAGATCTCTTCTCCGGGTATTTCGTCATTGCACCGGCGAATTTCCTGCAAATAGGCATTGCCCCGGTCCAGAACCTCCTGGACCTTGGGGGAAACAGGATTTGCCGGAGCCGTGACCGCAGCCTTGGCCGCTTCCGCCCGCTGCCGGGCCTCCAGCTCCATGCGGCTTTGTTCAAAGCTCCGGAAGGTCTCGTCACTGGTGATGAGGTTTTTCTGCTCCTTGTCCCAGTGCCCTTCCAGGAACAGCCCTTCGCTGATCATGCCGGAGAGCTCCTTGCGGACAAATTTTTCGTTCTTTCCCACGCTTCTGGCCAGCCGTTCCAGGCTCATGTGGGTTTTCTGGCCCAGGGTTTTCAGGTAAACCTTATAGCGGCTGACCCTTCCCAACACCCGGATGCCGCCGGTCAAAAGCCAGCTGCCCAGGCCCAGAAAGCCCACCCCAAAGCACAAGGGGACCACAATGGAACCGGCCATGCCCACCAAGGAAAAAATGCCGGAGATCAGGGAAAGGGTAAATCCGGCGACGGTCATGATGCCGCCGAAAACGGTTTTCAGAATGCCTGCCGCGGTCTGCCCGTTGGGGCTGCCGTAAAGGGCGGGCAGCGGGGCCTTTGAGGGCTGTGGGGAAGGTGATGCGGTGGTCGTTACCGTTGTTTGCCGGGTCGTGGATCGGGCCCGCATGGTGCCGGAAAGGTCCAGCGCTTTCCACAGCGCATCCGATCCGGCGGAAGTGGCTTTGTCAATGGTATGTGTAATGGTCCGGCTCAGTTCCTGATAATTTTTAGATTTAATGGCCTGGTCAATAATGTCTTCGATGCTGTGGCCCAAAGCGTCCCAGTCCTGGTAGTCCTTCGCCATAGTATCCCTCCAATCGTGTCTGAGGCTATTATAGCTTTTTTGCACGGAAAAAACAATATGGGAACCCCATGCCTTTGCAAAAAATTTAAGAGGCCCCAGGAATCAATAGCTACTGACTTCTGGGGCCTCCATGGGGGTTAGTGGAAAAGCTTATTAAAAAGCCAAGTGATCAGGGCGATGGTGCCGATTACCAGAAAGATACCGAACATGCCTTTTACGAGCATGGGCAGGGTCTCAACCAGAGCGTTGGGATAGGGCATTGTCTTCACCTCCTTAAACACCCATCAGGGTGAGGATCAGGCCGCCGGCAATAACGGAGGCGATTTGGCCGGAGACGTTGACGCTGATAGAATACATCAGCAGGAAGTTCTGATTGTCTTCCTTGAGCCCCATCTGGTTCACCACCCGGCCGCTCATGGGGAAGGCAGAAATGCCCGCGGCACCGATCATGGGGTTGATTTTCTTGTCCTGGGGCAGGAAGAGGTTTACAAGCTTGGCAAACAGCACGCCGCCTACGGTATCCCCAATAAAGGCCAGGCCGCCCAGGGCCAGAATCAGCAGGGTATCCGGACGCAAAAAGGCATCGGCGGTGATCTGGCTGGAAACCGTCAGGCCCAAAACAATGGTGATGAGGTTTGCCAGGGTGGTCTGGGCGGTTTCCGACAGGGCATTCAGCACGCCGCACTCCCGCAGGAGATTGCCGAACATCAAAAATCCCACAAGGGCCGCACTGGCAGGAGCCACCAGACCGGAGAGCATGGTCACCAGAATGGGGAACAAAATGCGGGTGCGCTTGGAAACATTGCCTTTCTGATAGGGCATCCGGATCATGCGCTCTTTCTTGGTGGTGACCAGCCGGATCACCGGGGGCTGCAACATGGGCACCAGGGCCATATAGCTGTAGGCGGCCACCAGAATGGCCCCTAAATACTTAGACCCCAGCACATTGGCCACAAAGATGGCGGTGGGGCCGTCGGCCGCGCCGATAATGGCAATGGAGGCCGCGTCCTTCAGGTCAAAGAAGAAGCCTGCCAGAATCAGGGTGGCAAAAATGCCAAACTGGGCCGCCGCCCCAAAGAGCATCAGCCAGGGCTTTTCCAGCAGAGGCCCAAAGTCGATCATGGCGCCGATGCCGATAAACAGCAGCAGGGGAAACAGCTCATTGGATAGCCCCGCCTGAAATAGCACGCTGAGGGCCCCGGGCACATCCCCTTGGGTGATGGCCCCGGACAGGGGGAGATTCACCAGAATGGTGCCAAAGCCCATGGGAAGCAGCAGGCTGGGCTCCATTTTCTTGGCAATGGCCAGATAGATGAGGAGTCCGCCCAGACCGTACATAATGAGCATCTGGGGCGTGAGGTTCAAGAGATTTCCGAATACGCTTGCGATTTCCATAGTTTTCCTCCTTGAAATCTGCTGCGTGAAGAAAAAAAGAAGACCTTCATCACAGCATAAAACTGTGATAAAAGTCTCAAGCATAACGCAAAACCCCGGGCAAAACGCCGTGATGACGAGATTTTGCAGCGGGGGAGCCCCGCCCTTTACTCCCTCTTATCTTGCCCTCCATTCTATTCGAAAAGGAAGAAAAAGTCAATCAGAAATCCTGCAAGATCTCAATAATTTTAGCCTCGTAGTCTCCCTCGTAATCCTCGCTCCGTCCGGCGGTGCGCACATTGCTCTCCGCCCCCCGTTCCGGGGCCGGATACTCCCAGATGTGGTAGCTCAGCCCCCGATGGAGAAAGGAAATGCTGCCGCAGTCTCCCTCTTCCCAGTATTCAAAAGGAATGTTCTTGCCGTGCAGACAGGCTTGAATGGCTTCAAGACGCATGGTATCAGGCTCCTTGCAATAATTTCCTTTATTATATCAGCCTCAACTTCAAAAAGCAACCGGCAAAGGCTCCCTGCTGGTAAGACAGTAAAATCAAAACTCTTGGAAGGGGAAGGGTTTCGGTCATTTCACCGCCCTTTTCGCCTTTATCAGAATCATCATCGTCGAAATCTCATCCGGTTTCACCAGTCAGATCAATAATCTCATTTTTTCTTTCGGATTCACTTCGTCAAGCCTCCTTTTCATTCGCTTTTTTCAAACGACAATTCAGTTCGTAGAGTGCTGTACGGTTTGAGTCCCACTTGAGTTTTTGATTTGCTTCGTCGTAGGTCAACCATATGCAGTCGGTATGTTCAGGAGATAGCCGTACATCATCTTGACATTCAAAGCCAAAAGTATATTCAGGAATTACATAGGTGCTGCTGTCCCAATGTTTGCGACGCATTTCTGATATGATCGTAACTGGAATATACGACAGACTTTTCAATCCAAGCCACTGAGTAGAATGTACACCACCCTCCTCAAAGGTTTCTCTTTTTGCTGCCGCCAAAGGTGTTTCGTTGTCCTCGCCGCCTCCGGCAATGAACTGCCATTGGTCGTGATCAGCACGGTGAAAAACGCAGTACATTGGAGTTCCATCGACAATCCGATATGGTATTGCAAGTATTTGAAAGGGTGCACGCATTGTAATCCTCCTCGACACAATTAGCCTTATCTTGTAGCAAAACGGACGAACGCCGTCAATGGTCAAGATGAACGGCTGCGCCGCCATTGACTTCCGTCCGTTTCGCTTTTTTGGCAAGCAATGCTCGTGTTTATACACCCGAGCAATCTTGTTGGGGAAATCCCCCAAACCCCTGAACGATTTCAGAGAAATCGGCTGCGCTCCTGCGGAGCTGAACATCACTCCATTTTGAAAAGCGAGTCAGGGATTTTTGTTTTCCTGGTGTTCAGGCAAATCCGGTTTTTCCTCATATCCGTCGATCGCCACTTGGCGAAGGTAAGCGCTCATATTCTCTATACCAAGCTGCGCCATATTCGCCTTTATCAAGCTGAGTTCTTTTTCATCTACGAAAAATTTGACCTGTATCGGTCGTTGACGGATTGCGGGTTTTCGCTTTTCTATCATTATGATGAACACTCCTAAAATTATCTTCCATGTTTCGCAGCTTACGACATTTCCCAAATCATTTCGCTCAAGCGATATAGCATTTCTTGGCGCTCTTCTATAGATCGCTTATTCCAATTAGACCAAGCAAATAGCAGAGAATTGGTTCGGTTAATTGCGGTATCGTGCCCTTGATTCACCAGTTCAGAAAGAGAAGATGTGAGATAAAATTTCGATTGCTTATATGCTTTGGATTTGTTTGCATAAACATCATTATGGATAGATTTGTTGATGCTGTTTTCAAGCAAAGTGAGATTTCCAAGCCGGTTGATATAAACTGAAAAATCCTCATCGTTCATGCCATATAATTCTTTATCCACACAGGTCTGCGGCATAATATGTTCAATTTCTACCGCAGTCTGCGTATAAGAGGTCAAATCATCTACAGTTGTTTTTCCTAATCTCAGTGCATCCACATACGCAGTAATTTTGCCAAGAATAAACTTTATTCGATACTGCTGCATACTGTTCAAGCCAAGACGAAGAAAATTTGACTTGTTATCCAGTTTCCAATCGTTCACTGTAGGGACTAGAGTGTCTTTTACAAAACGATCCAAATCTTCAATTGTGACAATGTTTCGAATGTCTTTACACCATGAAGCAAAGGTTCGCTCAGTGACATTAGTAGCAATTTTATCAATGACGGTGTAATAAACTACAGATTCAAGAATTGCCTTGAATCTGGCAAGTGCATCCGGATTCATATTAGACGCAGCAAGCAGCAACATGAGATGCAGCTTATAAGATTTTCCCGCTAACAGCGGAATGCTTTTTAAATGCACATTTCCCTCGGACTTATTGTCGGGCATTCTGCACTTAACATACAATTCAACGTTTTGTGCCATTTTCTGAACGAATTGGAACGGAGCTTCTTCATAGTGACATTGGGCGTTGTTATTGCTCAGCCAAGTATATATCTGATCTTCGCGAAGAATCCCATCTTTCTCACTGGAAGTATCATAATTAGCCATGATAAAATAGCGGAGGAAACGAAGTGGTTTCTCATCTATTTTTTCAAGCGAGCGCGTAATGGATTTCCAGTTCATATTTAATTCTTTGAATTTGCTTCTATCAACTTGACGAAAGACCATATTCTTAAGCAAATCCATAGGGTCGAGTCCCTTGCCACGCTGGTTAATTGTCTCAAAAATTTTTAGTGCATCTGAGATGTCGTAGGTTTCGATGCGAATGAAACTTGTTTTATTCAACAGAAAAACTACAAATTTTTTCAAGCTGGCTATATCGGGGAATCGCTCACTCAAAAAATCTTGTATCGTTTTGAAAGCGTCGAAGAGCCTTTCGCCAGATTGCGTTAGATAGTTCGGTCGTTCCTGCCCCTTTTCAATCAACTCCAAACAGTTACCAGCATCTTCATATTGGAGTTGGAGATGATATAAGTTAATCACATCTCCTTCGCTATTCATGGTTGGGCTATAAATTAAATTCTCAATAACACTGGTTTGCTCACCACGTTTCACATAAAATTTTTTGATTGCACATAACAAAACAAAAAATGTGGTAAGACGTTGTTGCCCATCAATCAATTCAAACTGGCTGCCGGAATCATAAGTTACTATAGTGCCAAGAAAATACGCTTTTTTATTATCAGTGTTATAGGCATCTAATAAATCTGCCATCAACTGCTCAACCTGTTCATCAGTCCAAACATATTCTCTTTGATAATCAGGAACAATGTAATGATCTTTGAATGCAGAACTTATTGAGTGGTCGTTATACTTGATATATGTATCAGCCATCAGCCTCATTCCTTTCGTTACAACAAAATGTGTACACATATTATAACGCAGGACTATAAACACTTTCAATAGATTTTTTGAAATTTATCACGTTAGAGCATAGCTTTCCTATAAGCGCAAACTGATTTGACGGTTTTTGTGATGTTGAACATCCTCCGCATCGGAATTTTCACCTAGCAGCTTTATGGCTTTGTGGGATATTTTGCACGACCTCAAATATTCGCATTTACCGGTGAATGGTAAGCAATTCGCTGCATTTTGTGATCCTTGCTTTACGGAACAGAAAATATGCGATTTTCGACCCTTAGCTGTACAAAAACAGGCAGCACCAACCAGCGTTGTGTGCCGCCTGTTTTGTCGTCCAATCCTGCTTGGCAGATGTCGATTTATAGTTTTCTCAAATTACTGTTTTATCGGCACATGGCAAAGCGGCTCCGCTTCAAGGCCCGACAGCTGATACGTTCTTTGGTTTCCTCCGAATCAGATGCCGGAACCACCGCAGTTCCTGATCTCCGACGATGTTCGTCAGGTACAGTCCGCCGGGGAAGAGGATCATAAAGCAAAGAACCCCCGGCCGGGGCGGCACCAAACCGGCGGCATACAGACTTCCCGCACCGCACAAAAAGCTCACTCCCACCACATACCAGGAGATTTTTTCCCCGGTGATGTGCAGAAGATGCCGAATGGACAGATAAAAGTTGATGGCGTGGGAGATGAGAAAGCTTATAAAATACCCCCGGACGCCGTAGACCGGCAATAGAAAGAACAGCATGGCAACATCCAAAGCGCTGGTAAAAATATTAAACCGCATGGCCCACTGCTGCTGCCCCAGGCCCTTGGTCAGGGCATCGGTAATGGCATCGCAGTAGAGCATGGGAACCAGCGGGGCAAACAGCCGCAGCAAGGTCCCGGCGGTATCATTGTGGTATAGCAGAGAACAAAGCGTTGGAGCCAGCAAAAACAGCAGCCCCCCAAAGAAAAGACCGTACACCAGGGAGAGCTTCAGAGACTTGTGCATCAGATACCGGATCCGCCCCTCCTGCCCGCTGCACCGGCATCGGGCCACCTCCGGGATCAGCAGCTCGCACAGTCCAAAAAGAATACAGGCGGGAAATAGGAGCACCGGAAAAACCATGCCGGTGAGGACTCCGAACAGTGCCAAGGGATTTGGCACGGCCAGTGCCAGCCGCTTGGGAACCATCAGATTTTCCAGGGTTGAAATGCCGGATTTGGCGGTGTCGGCCAATGCCAAAGGCCCGGCGGCGGATAAGACCCGCCTGGCTATGGGGTATTTGGGCCCTGTGGGATTGCGCTGAAGCAGGAAAAGAATGACAAGGACAAGCAAAGTTCCGCTTGTCCCCAGGGCGCTGCCCAGGATCACGGCACAGCAGGCCCGGCCTCCATCCGTCCCCGCCCAGAAGCGCAGCAGCCCCAGGGTAACGGCCATGGTCACCAGCTGTTCTCCGATTTCCACCACGGCCAGGGTGCCGATGCGGTTTTGCCCGGTAAAAAATCCGGTCATCAGGGCACACAAACAGCCGGAAGGAAGAAAGAAGGCAAAGAGCCTCAGAGGCGTTGCCGCGGCGGTATTTCCCACCCAATTCCGGGCGACGGTCGGCGCAAACAAGTATAAAAGCCCCCCGACTACAAGACTGCACACCAGACTGTAGACCATGCACCCGGAGAGCACCCGCCTTAAACCCTGGGGGCGGCGGAAGCCCAGCTCCTCGGCGGTCAGATACATGGCGGCGGTGCGGATGCCGCCGATGCCCGCAATCATGGCAAGGTTTCCCACAGACATGGTCAGCTGCAAAAGCCCAATGCCCTCGGCTCCGATTTTTCGGGAGAGGTAGATTCCAAAGACCGTACCGACCATCCGCAGTACCAGGTTAACGGCGGTCAATAAAACGGCACTGTAAAAAAGCGGTATTTTTCGGGACAAACAAAAGCACCCCCTTGTCCACAGTCTATGCGGACAAGGGGGCGAGAATCACTGGGCGCTGCCGTTTGCCTCCGTGCAGAAGGGGCTTAAAGGGCACTGGCCGCATTTTGGATTCCGGGCGGTGCAGATTTCCCGGCCAAAGAGTACCAGCCGATGACAGAAATCGTTGCTTTTTTCCGGCGGCAGAATGGCGCGCAGCTGCCGCTCCACCTTTTCCGGGTCTTTGCCATGGCTGAGCCCCAGCTTGCCGCAGATGCGGATGCAGTGGGTGTCACACACCACGCTGCCGGGAACACGGTAAAGATCACCCAGCAGCAGATTGGCGGTTTTCCGGCCCACCCCCGGAAGCTTCAAAAGCTCCTCCATGGTGCCGGGGACCTTTCCGCCGTAATCCCGCAGCAGCATCTGGCAGGCCAATACAATGTCCCGGGCCTTGTGCTTGTAAAAGCCGCAGGAGCGCACACGGTTTTCCACCTCCTCAATGGGGGCGGCCGCCATATCTTCCAGCGTGGGGTAGGCGGCAAAGAGCCCCGGGGTCACCAGATTGACCCGGGCATCCGTACACTGGGCAGACAGCCGCACGGCGATCATCAGCTCATAATCCTTCTTGTAATGCAGGGCACACATGGACTCCGGATACCGGGCCTCCAGAATGTCCAAAATAGCCTGTACTTTCTCTTCCATGAACATCCATCCTTGCTTTTATATCTGATCTTACCGCTGATAGAATAGCACAGAAAGCGGACTTTTGCAATCCGGGAAGTTATTCCGTTTCCGCTGTCAAAGCGGAAATCTCGTAAGCCGTCCGCTCCTGGGCTCCTTCCGGGGTGAGCTTGGTATAGATCCTGCTTTGCAGCCGCCCCTCCAGCCCCAGCCGGTCTCCCACATGGCACAAAGCCCCCTTCTGGGCCAGAGAGCCCCAGAGAATGCAGGGGAGATAGTCCGCCTTCCCGGAGGGCCGGGGCACCGCCAGCATAACATCACAGATTTCCCGGCCCAAAGGGGTCCGCCGATAGTTCGGTTCCCGGCAAAGATTGCCGCAGAGGGTGACCTCATTCAGGGCCGGACCGTCTTCTGCCAAAAGCGTGTCCGCGAAGAGGAAAATCAGAAGCCGCCGCCCCTGGGGCGTGTGCAGATTGTGAGAGCGGATGCTGCCGGTAACGGTGATGTTTTCGCCGCCAGTGAGGTCCGCCTCCCGATACAGCCGCTCTCTTAAAATCACCGGCAGGGTATCCACGGTCCCGGACAGCCGGGGGACCCGCAAAAAGAGCTTGTAAAATTTCTGCCCCTGGCTTTCATGGGAAAACAGGGGCATTTCCAAAAGACTTCCTCGCAAAATGATCTGATTTGTTGGATATTCCATAAGTACCACCCCTAAGCGATCGTAGGATAGCACATCCTATGCGCCCCGTGGACAAACAGAACATCATGATCATATAGCAAGGGGGGCGGCAAAAAATTGCTGCCCCCCTTGTTGCGTTTGTGCCGTTTCCAAGAATCCAATGCGGATGACGGCAATATCCCCGTGCTTTTTGACTGTTTACTGGATGTGCGTGTGGTTGTTGATGTGATCCTCACAATAGCAGTAATAGCCGTTGCACTTGGAGCAGTACCGGAATTCCAGCTCCGGGTCTGATACATCGGTCCGGCCGCAGACGGTGCATTTGTGGGTATAGGCAGGTTTATCCGCTTTTTTCGGCTGCTGGCTTCCATGGAACTGAATGACCTTGGGCTGCTTGGGGGCCTTATGGAACAGCTTTCGCAGCTTGTTCTGCCAGGAAAGGGGCACAACGTTCAATACGTCCTTTCCAAAGAACAGGAAGTAATTCCCCAGGGCCACCAGGGGGAAGAGATTATAGGCGGTAAAGGGCGTTTGAAACAGTCCGATAAAGATGACCGCCAGGTCAAACAGGGCAAATGCCCAGGCTTTCACGGGAATGATGAAGAACAGCAGAAATCCGGACTGGGGATACAGCGTGGCAAATCCCAGGAACAGGCTCATATTGAGATAATATACGTCTGCGTTGCACCCGAAAATCATTCCGTAAAGGTCCATCAGAAGAACGCCGGAAAAATAAAACAGGTTGAATTTGAACGTGCCCCACAGCCGCTCCATGGCGCTGCCCAGGGAATAATAGCACAGCAGGGAGATCAGCATAAAGAGAATGTTGCTGTTCATCAGGGTCAAAGGATAGGTAATGAGCCGCCAAATCTGGCCCTGGAGGATGGCGGTCCGGTTAAACCGCAAAAGATAGTACAGGGTATAGTTTCCGGCCATGGCGCTGATCAGGTAGACAACGGCATTGCCCAGCACGATATACAGCATCAGGTTGGGGATCCCTTTTCCCCGGTTGCGGTAGCAGAACCGCTCAAAATTTCTTCGCCAGTTTTTCAATAGGGTCAACTCCTTCGGTGTTTGCGCCTATTTTAACAGGGAATGAACCGTTTGTCTATGGCCGAAATGTTAACTTTGACGCAGACAGGAAAAAACCTCTTGACATTTTTTCAAAACCTTTGTAGAATACTGGAAAACTGCATACAAAGCCTTATCAAGAGTGGTGGAGGGAACGGCCCGATGAAACCCGGCAACCTGTTTATCAAGGTGCCAAATCCGGCGGCAGACGAAAGATGAGGATTCGATTTACGCTTTTTCGCACATCGGGTCTTCGGTGTGCGGTTTTTCTTTATCCAAAACAGAACCGGAAAGAAAGGAAAACAAAACATGGAAAAAAGATTATTCACCTCTGAATGCGTTACCAACGGCCACCCGGACAAGGTGGCGGACTCCATCTCCGATGCCATTCTGGATGCGTGCCTTGCCCAGGACCCCGGTTCCCGGGTGGCCTGTGAGACCATGGTCACCACGGATTTCTGCCTGATCTGCGGCGAGATCACCACCAAGGCAAAGGTGGATTACGAGGCCGTGGCCCGCCAGGCCATTCGTGCCATCGGCTACACCCACCCCGGCGACGGCTTTGACGCGGACACCGTGGAGATCCAGTGCCGCATTCATACCCAGTCCGCAGACATTGCCCTGGGCACCAACGACGAGGTAGGCGGTGCCGGAGATCAGGGCATGATGTTTGGCGGTGCTTGCAGCCAGACCCCGGAGCTCATGCCCCTGCCTGCGGCCCTGAGCCGGGCCCTGTGCAACAAGCTTACGGAGTGTGTAAAGGAAAATGAGCTGCTGCGGCCCGACGGAAAGACCCAGGTCACCGTGGAGTTTGACGACCGGGGAAAGGTCGTGGGGGTGGATACGGTGGTTGTATCCATTATGCACAGTGCGGACTTCCCCATGGAGCAGCTGCGGGAGTATGTGCGGGAACAAGTTATTGCCCCGGTTTTAAGGGACTATGGGTTCCGGGAAGAGGACGTTCCCCATATTTTCATCAATCCCACCGGTAACTTTGTCATCGGCGGCCCCAACGGCGATACGGGCCTTACGGGACGGAAAATCATCGTGGATACCTACGGCGGCTATTTCTCTCACGGCGGCGGTGCCTTCTCCGGCAAGGACCCCACCAAGGTTGACCGCAGCGCTGCCTATATGGCCCGGTATATGGCCAAGAACCTGGTGGCGGCGGGGTTGGCCCAGCAGGTGCAGGTGCAGCTGGCCTATGCCATCGGCGTGGCGGAACCGGTGTCTGTCCGGGTGGACAGCTACGGCACCGGTAAGGTCTCTGACGAGCGGCTGACGGAGCTGCTGCGTCAGGTCTGCGATATGACCCCCGCCGGAATCATCCGCAAGCTGGACCTGCGCAAGCCCATCTATTCCTCCACCGCCGCCAAGGGCCATTTCGGTGTCCCCGGAAAGACCTGGGAAGAAACCGACATTGCTGAGGAATTGCGGAAGCTGGCAGGAATCTAAAGGGCATCCATAGACCCTGTGGGCCGCAGCCCCATTCCACAACCAAAAAAATATGAAACAAGGGCGGTTTCCATTGACCGCCCTTGTTGTTTTTTGGTGCCATCCATGATAAACTAGGGATAAACAAAACGAGAACGGAGTGTCCTATTATGCTGGATTTTATTCGTGTGGCCTGTGCGGTGCCTCCTGTGCATTTGGCGGACCCGATCCGAAATGCGGAACACCACTGTACCATACTCCAAACCGCGGATGCGCAAAAGGCGGATATTTTGGTATTTCCGGAGCTGAGCTTGACGGGCTACACCTGTCAGGACTTGTTTTTTCAGTCGACGCTTTATGCGGAAACCTTGCGGGGCCTGGAAATGCTCTTGGAGTGTTCAGAGTCCTGCCCCGGGGTCACGGCGGTGGTGGGCCTGCCGCTGCACTTAAACGGGGAACTTTATAATTGTGCGGCGGTGCTGTCCGCAGGTGTGCTGCTGGGTCTGGTGCCCAAAACCTATCTGCCCAACTACAATGAATTTTACGAAAAGCGTTGGTTTGCTTCCGGAAACCGGCTTCGTACAGATACGGCGGTTCTGGAACTGCCGAGCCGTGGATGTATCCAGACTCCTATTTCCGCCAAATCCCTGTTCCTGCTGGGGGAGGGGACCAAAATGGGTGTGGAGATTTGCGAGGACCTGTGGACACCGGTGCCTCCTTCCTCCATTCTGGCCCTCAGCGGTGCGGAGGTGATCGTGAATCTCTCTGCCTCCAATGAGACCATTGGAAAGCGGGCCTACCGCCGGGACCTCATCAAGCATCAGTCTGCCGCTACGGCCTCAATCTATGCCTACGCCTCAGCGGGAACAGGGGAGAGCACCCAGGACCTGATTTTCTCCGGCCAGTGCCTGATCGCCCAAAATGGCACTTTGCTGGGCCAGACCCAGGAGGCCATGGTGTCAGAGACCCTGTTGATCCGGGACTGCGATTTGGGGCAGATTCGGGCGGATCGCCGGAAAAACAAGACATTTTCCGACAATGCGGCGGCCTTTGCGCCTATGCTGGCCCAGAAGCTGATTCCGGGAAGCCGGGAGCCCCTGCGCTCTGACGGCAGCCTGATTCACATCAATAAACTGCCCTTTGTACCATCCGGCCATCAGGACCGGCACGAACGCTGTATGGAGATTTTCCAAATGCAGGTGGCGGGACTGCGCCGCCGGCTGGAAATCCTGGGCTGCAAGGCGGTGGTGGGCATCTCCGGGGGACTGGATTCCACCTTGGCCCTTCTGGTGGCGGTGGAGGCCATGACCCAGCTGGGTCGCCCCGCAACGGATGTCTGGGGCGTTACCATGCCCTGCTACGGCACCTCGGACAGAACCTACCGTAATTCCTTGGAATTGATGGAAAAATTGGGCATCTCCGTAAAGGAAGTCAATATCCGCCAGGCGGTAGACGGCCACTTCCGGGACATCGGCCACGATAAGAGCATTCTGAACGGTACCTATGAAAATGCCCAGGCCCGGGAGCGGACCCAGATTTTAATGGATTATGCCAGTGTGGTTGGGGGCATCGTTATCGGCACCGGGGACCTCAGCGAGTTGGCGCTGGGCTGGTGTACCTACAATGGAGACCACATGAGCATGTACGGCGTCAACGCCTCCATCCCCAAGACCCTGATCCGCTGGATGATCGACTCCATTGCGGAAAACGACCATTTCGCCCGGGCAAAGGAGGTCCTGGAGGACATTTTGGATACCCCCATCAGCCCGGAGCTGCTGCCCCCGGATGCCTCCGGAAAAATCAGCCAATACACGGAGGATTTGGTGGGTCCCTATGCCCTTCATGATTTCTTCCTCTATTATATGCTGCGCTTCGGCTTCTCTCCGACAAAGATCTATACATTGGCCTGCCGGGCCTTCCAGGAGGAATTTGAGCCTCAGACCATTCAAAAGTGGATGAAAGCCTTCTATCGCCGGTTCTTTACCCAGCAGTTCAAACGCAGCTGCCTGCCGGAGGGCGTGAAGGTCGGCTCCGTCTGCCTCAGCCCCCGGGGCGACTGGCGTATGCCCAGTGATGCCAGCGGCGCGGCTTGGCTCCGAGAAATTGAAAATCTGCAATAGAAATAACAGCACCCGGCTTTTTCGAGAGCCGGGTGCGCTGTTATGCCGGTTCTCCCGGCAGCAGCAGGGGCTGCAGCTGCCGCCCTTCCAGAGCGGCTTCCGCGGCGGCGGGGATCAAGCTAAATTCCGCAACCATGGAGGTGGGCTTTTTCACCCAGTTGTCCTGACGGAAAGGAACAAAATAATAGTGCCGTCTGGGCAGAAGCCTGCCGATGTTCTCCGCGGCACCGGCCAGAGCGTCGTTGGTGGATACGGCAAGCAGGATGGGCCGCCCGTTTCGAAGCTGGCTTTTGGCAGCCATGGTAACGGGGCCGTCCGCAACGGAGTGGGCAAGCTTTGCCAGGGTATTTCCGGTGCAGGGGGCGATGACCAGCAGGTCCAGCAGCCCTTTTGGGCCGATGGGTTCCACTTCCTCCAGAGTAGTCAGGGGTGTCACGCCGGTAATGGAGGCGGCCCGTGCCATAAAATCCTTGGCAAGGCCAAACCGACTGTCCGTTGCGGCGGAGGCGGCGGAAAAAATCGGAATCACCCGATGGCTTTTGGAAAGTGCTTCAAAAACAGGGAAAACCTGGGCATATGTACAAAACGAGCCGCAAAAAGCAAATCCAATGTTCATGTGCGCTTCTCCTTCCACAGTCGAATGACGGTCCGGCCGATCAGTTCCCCGGCACTTTCGGGAGCCAGAAGCCCCGGCAATCCTCTGGCAGGAACCACCCGGCTTCCGGAAAGCCCGGGTACGGAGGCAAGGTCCAGCAAAAGGCACTCCGGCAGGGAATCGGTTTTGGATGCGGAGAGCAAGGGGGCGGGAACGGTGTTAAAAATCACCCGGAACCTGTCAAGTCTGGCATCCTCCGGCGGGGTCACGATGGTGTCATACCCCAGCGCCCGGAGCATGGCCCGGTCCGCTTCCTTCCGGGCGTAGACCCAAACCTGGGCATCCAGAGCCCGCAAGAGCCTAGCCAAGAGCTTCCCGATCCTGCCCCAGCCCAAAATCAGCACCGGCAGTCCCCGAAGGGTCACATCCAACTGATCAATTGCCAGACGGATGGTACAGCGGGCGGTGATATCTGCGTTTTGAGCGGTAAAGTCCGGATTTTTCAACAGATCAATGAGGGGATACCCCTGCCCTTGCAGAGCAGACAGCCCACCGCCAATGACGGCGCACCCTTTTGGCAGGAGATCCGAAAGGGCCGCAGGGGTAATATCCGACCCACGGAAGCTGGGAACATCCAGAAAAACCCCTTGCACATCCCCGGAGGGCGCGTCGGTCAGCTGAAATCCCTCAGCTTTCAGCAGTTTGCAGGCGGCTTTATGGGATGGGGTGGTGCCCGAAGCCCAAATTTTTGGCATGATGATTCCTCCTTTGCTCCAAAATATGCGGAAGAGGTACAACAGGTGCTTGATTTTTAGCAAAGATTTCGTATAATGATACCAAGAGGTGAAGCAAATGCAGAGATTGGGATTTATTCATGATATGATGGACGTCAAGGTCCTGGTGCTGTTTGTTATGGCACGGGTGAGCTATCCGATTACCATTCAGCAGCTCTATGAGCTGTGCTTCCAGGACGAATGCCTCAGCTATTTTGACATCTGCACGGCGGTACCGGAAATGGTGGAAAGCGGTCACCTGCGGGAACTGGAGGACCAGACCTATGAAATCACCGATAAGGGCCGTGCCGACGGTGCCCTTACGGAGGACTCCGTGGCCTATACCGTCAAATGCAAAGCGGAGAATGCGGTATCCCGCTTTAACCGTGCCCAGCGCCGGTCCAGCTTTGTAAAGACCCAGGTCATTCCCCGGGAAAACGGCGATTTTTCTGTCATTATGGCCTTGGATGATGAGGTGGGCAATCTGATGACCCTGGAGCTTCTGGCGCCCAACCAGCGTCAGGCTGTGCGCTTGAGCAAGCTCTTTGAGCGAAAGGCGGAGAATATCTACAATCTGACCATGGCGGAGCTGCTGGACGAAGATGACAAAGCAGGGGAGTGACCCTTGTCGAAATCGGTAAATCGTGGTATAGTTTGTATACACCGGAAGGACCGGTTATACGAAAGGAGTTGCCGATTATGAAATTTCAGTACAGTGAAAAGAAAGTGAAGCTGCCTGACAACGTCCATGATTATGCCGAGAAAAAGGTCATGAAGCTGGCTCGGTACTTTGAGGATGACGCGGAGGCACTCATCGTATTTTCTGTAGAGAAAAATCAGAATAAGGCAGAGCTTACGGTGCATGGAGCAGGTACCTGGTTCCGTGCCAGTGAGAGCACTTCTGATATGTTTGCTTCCATCGATGCGGCGGTAGGAACCATTGAAGGCCAGATCCGTAAGAATAAGACCCGCTTGGCCCGTCGCCTTCGCCAGGATGCGTTCAGCCGTACCGTTGAGACCACCTCGTTCGTACCGGAGCAGGAAGAGGGCAAGATTACCATTACAAAGGAAAAGCATTTCTATATGTGCCCCATGAACAGGGAGGAAGCAGTGCTTCAAATGGAGCTGCTGAACCACGATTTCTTCGCTTTCCGGGATGCGGACAACGGCGGGTGCTTTGCCGTGGTCTACCGCAGAAATGATGGCGGCTACGGCCTGATTGATGATGTCAAGTAAAGATAAATAGCCTTTTTGAGCCCGGCCCCTTACAAGGAGGCCGGGCTTTAAAAAATTCTTAAAAAACTATTGACAAAACTGAATCGCTGTGATAGAATACCCAAGCTTTCCGGAGCGGCGACGCGCAAAAGTCGAAATTTGAAAAAGGATGTAAAAAGTTCTTGACAAATGAAACGCTCTGTGATAGTATCAAAGGGTCATCCGCTGGATGACGGCTGCATCTTGTAAATTGAATAACGTAAAGACAAACTATAACACCTTGGACAATTAATGGAATTGTTTAAGCGT
>CAKTNS010000004.1 GCA_934589225.1 uncultured Oscillospiraceae bacterium | reverse complement strand
AAATTGACTTTGAGGACAGGCGGCAGGTTGCCGACGGCCTGATCTCACAGATCCGCGCAACCGACGAACACGTTTCGGTTGAGTGGAAAATTTGACTTTTACTTATCCATCGCACACGACAAAGGGCTGTGTGCCCTTGTCAAGCGATGTAAGTATTCTTTAAGAACACGGGGCGGATTGTGAATATAAATTTCTGCATCATCAGTTGTCAGGTCTTCTATCAGAGGCCCTAATCTGTCATGCGCTGTCTCAACAATTCCATGATAATGGTTGTTTTTGACAATCAACGTGCTTGCGTATTTATCAAAGGCGCAATGGCTTTGCTTTGCTGCATCCGAAAGCTTTACAAGCTCCAGAAAGGTATCCACCTCATCATCTTCGGTAAAATCCGGCAAGGAGGCATCAAAATATGCTTTGGAACCGATAATTATATGATATTTTCGCTTATCCTCCATTTGATGCCTCCGCAGTAATACAGGCATATAAAACGTCGTAAAGTGTTACATTTTCAGATTTTTTCTGAGAATTTACCGTGTCGGTTTTACTGTCAATTTCAATTTCTGATGGATATAAATCAGCTAAAGTTTGTGGCTTTTCAGCGGTTGATATTAAGCGTTCCATTTTACTTATCTCCTGGATAAAATCAAAACGCATCTTTTCAAGCTGCCCCACAGGTATACAATATAGTGTCATAGTTGTTGTGAGCAGATCATTCCGCTTATAGTTGCTTACAAATGCCGAATTATTAAAGCGGACATATCGTTGTTCGTCAATCTTATAAGTATCGTATCCGTCATAGCTATCCATCACAGTTTTGAATTCTTTTGTATCTAAGCCATCAATACCACCTTTAACGATTTTTAGATACCCACCCGCAACCCTAAGTGATGTTGAAGAATTTTCAATATCAGAAAGTTGGATATTCGGAATAGACACAAGAAGTGGCTTTAATTTTTCAAACTCGGAGATTTCTGTTGATGATATTGTTGTTGTGCTATCTCTCTTGATAACGTAAGATGAATCAAGTTTACCGGAAAATAGAAAAGCTATCCGTGAGACCAAAGGAACTTCAAGTTTCAATTTTGCTGATGCTTCTGTAGCGATAGCGGTTTGAACTTGAAATGTAGAGGATACATCAGTTACTTTTGACAGTTCACCGTGATCTCTTTCCTGTAAAATATTCCTAATTGTCTCTTTGTCAAAATATATGATTTTGTTTATAGATTTTTTTCATGAAATCACTGCCCTCAGCAAATGTTACTTATTGTCTGTAGAATTATTGTATGCGTTATTGCACCATATAACATGGAGGTCTACAAGTATGGACATTGTAAAAGTATTTGGAGCAAATGTGAAACACTATCGCCAAGCATTGGGCATCTCCCAAGAAGCCTTCGCTGAGAAGTGTGGACTTCACAGAACATATATCAGTGCTATCGAGTGCTATCGTAGGAGCATATCTCTTGAAAATGTTCAGCGAATTGCAGATGCGCTTGAAATTGAAACATACAAATTATTTTTGGAGGGTTAAGATATGCCTAGCTACATTTGCGATTATAGATTACCGTCCGGTAATCGTTCTCAAAAAAGGCACGCTCTTATTTCTTGCTTCTTGAACGAGGAAGCGGGAATTGGCCGAGGCGGTGATGCCTCTCGTTATCAGTACAATGTTGAGTCATACGGCGATTATGGGATTTTTTTGAAGCGTCCAACGCAGCTTAACAAGGGGTTCGATTTCACCGTAAATGTGCAGGGCATGTACTTCAAAAAGAATCGAAGATACAGCAATCCAAGTCATAATGATATTTTTGAGGCTTTGATCTGCTGTAGAAATGCGTGTCCTGATGAATACGATGCTGTCAAAGATGCCATTGTTTCTATTTACGAATGTGACGATATTGATTTGTCCCATATCAATGCGTATTTCCTCGACTTTGAAGGTACTGCACATCCTATACAAATCATTCTTTTAGCTATTAAATGGTTATTTATGGAGCAAGATTGCGCATATTGGAACTATTCTGGCCGCAGAATGCTTTTTGAAGGGCTGTCTGAGTCTGGATTAGTCTGATCCTTACTTATGGAAAACGAACAAATACTCGTGAGCGATCAGTAAAAAATTATACTTCACGCTGTTTGTTTTCCAATACCCTGTAGCTTTACAATTATGCTGCTCTTTGATGATAAGCTCTTTTAATTTAAAGCCAGCATCTTCAAAGATACGCATTACATCAAAAGACATTGGTACCATGTGTCCTTTCTGACGGGTATCCCCCATCAACACGGCACAGAACTTGTCTTTTTTCAGCACACGGTAGCTCTCTTGGGCTACCGTGTGCATTTCTTTAAGAAAATCTTTGACATTCAGATGTGACAGGTCTTCATCAATATCCTCGCTATACTGAATAATGTCAGCATAAGGCGGATGGGTGCATATAAGGTCGATGCTACCATCCGGAATGAAATCCAGATGGCGGGCATCACCTTTATGAATGTATACCTTTCCATCTGCACCTTCATATTCAAAATCAACCTTTTCTCTGCATCTGTTAAGAGCTACATCATTGACATCAACACCGATAATATTCCTGCGAAGCAGCTTCGCCTCAACAAGAGTTGTCCCACCGCCTGCAAACTGATCAAGCAGCAAATCTCCCTCACGGGAGTATCTAAGAATAATATTCCGAGGGATATACGGAGACCAATTTCCACGCCATTTCGCATCGTGAGTAGCCCAATCGCCACGCTTCGGAAATGACCAATGCGTGGTCATTTCAAGCTCAAAATCTTCCGGCTCCCATTTTGTGATTTTTTTTGCCATTATTTAAAAACCTCGTTCATTACACCATCTTCCAAGTCTTTGATGTTGTAAATGTGCTGCATAACATCGAAAGTTTCTTCGAGATTGTTTTTTGCGCTTGTCCAACCTTTTCCATCGGTAAACCAAACAAATGTAAACCCATCTATGGTATCAGTTTCCAATGCAAGCGTTTTGTAACTGCGAGCGGTTTCGTTTAGCTTACTGCCACCGCTACCATAGAAGTTCGTTTCAATTCCGTAAATCATCGTAGGTGTCTTGACAACGAAATCGAAACGTTTTTCCATCTTACCTTGATTGGAAATAGCGGAGAGATCAATCTCCCATTTATCGGTAATTTGGTGTATGTACATCTCTTTGAAATAGTTTACATTCTTTTCAAAGCCAGCCTTTTTTATGAAGCTTTCTACCAAATCCTCCATCAAATGACCGCCACGATTTTTACGACCATTGGAATCGAGGCCGGTTTCAACGCCAGTCGCATAGTCCACAAGGTTATTGATGATGTGATTTTCAAGCAAATCAAAAAGGCCTGTATGCTCCATAAAATATGCGTATCGTTCATAGTGAACATGACTATTGGGCGGATATTTACAAAAGTTAAACTGATACGTATAACCGCCGTTTTCATCTTGGCAATAAATTTCATTTGCTCTAACCGCAAGCAGTAACGGAATACATTTCAGTGTTTCGGGATATTTTTTAATTAACGCTTTGAAATTCTCTTTTATATTTTTAGAGCCAATAAGTGAGTTGAGAATATAAAGCTCAACCTTAATATCATCGACATTACGATGGATTTTATTAAAATCAATGTAATAGCCGTAATCAGCAATGCTGTCACGAAAACCAGAAAGCCAAGTACTAAAATTTCTGTTCATAAATAACTTCTCCTATTAATTCGGTACAATAGCCGGTAGTACGAATGCTCTTTCAATTAAATCTTGGCGATATAATTCCATCATAAGGCCAATGGGATATTCAGCATAAAAATCTTCTTGCTCGCACTTGAAAGAAACTTCACTGCCGATAATATCTATTTCGTAATCAGGGAGATAGTATTTTAATTCAGAAAGCATTAAGTCTACATCTAGTTTGCTGTTGATTTTCTTAGCAATTGTAATCGCAACTTCTACTGGACTCTTTCCCTGCAAATAACCTGTTGTTAATGGTATTTCGTTCAATTCGGTTTCATCAAGCTTTACAGGCAAAAGATATTCTTCATATTGTGTAAATTTTCGTGCAGTTATATACTCAATTTCGTGATTTGTCCACCTTCCTTTCTTATATGATTCTGAAACAAAAACAGCGGCAAAGCGCGCTCTATTTTGGTAGACATCTGCTAAATAACTGTATAAATTTTTCCCAAGCAATACCTCTTTTTCGTAGTTGTCATAAAAAACATTAATATTTAACGAACGTAAAATTTCCGCGCAATCTTCTACAAATTCTCTGTCTTCTCCTGCAAAAGACAATGCAACATCGTACTCGTAGCTCATTTTCTTTTCCTCCATCAAAAGTTGCTAATGAGCAATTCTTTAATCTTACCTCTCGCTTCACTGTTGCAGTTAATCATTCGTGTTGCTTCAACACGTTTTATTTTAAGAGCAGAGTAAATATTATCAAAGAAATCATCTTCTGTATTTGAGTTTTTGGGATCAGAATTACTGATTACAACCTTTGCGCCTTTTCTGTGCATATCATCAACGAACTTTGCAAGCTCAATCTGTTCTTCGTCATTAAATAGGTTTTCTGTATAGGACGTAAAGCTTGCGGTATCAGTAATAGGACGATACGGCGGATCGAAGTAAACAAAAGTGTTTTCATCAACAAAGTCTGCGGATGCTCTATAATCACCGCAAACAATTTCAACATTTTGGAGCTTTTCGGATACTGCTCGCAGATTTTCCTCATCGCAAATCATTGGGGTTTTATAAGCCCCCATAGGGACATTAAATAGGCCCTTTTTGTTGACACGAAACAAACCATTAAAGCAGGTCTTATTAAGGAAAACCATAAGTGCTGCCTTTTCGATGTTCTCATCCTCGTTGCCGTTTACTTTCAAATCATTAAAGCGTTCACGCTTTGCCATGTAGTAAAGTTTACGGTACTCTGTATCCATCGGGAGAAAGTCTCTCTGCATAGCCATTAGCATATGAACAAGCGAATCTATGTCATCTCGAATAATACAATAGGTGTTAATAAGCTCAGCGTTAATATCACTGATATACACTTCTTTTAAATCATATTTGCTCAGTATGTCAAATAACACAGCACCGCCACCAATAAACGGCTCTGCATATTTCGTAATTCTTCCATCTTCAAAAGGATAGTATTTTTCAATTTCAGCAAGAAGCTGCCCTTTACCACCAGCCCATTTCAAAAAAGGTTTAACCTTTTTACTTTCATTTTGTAAATAGCGGGTAATTCTTGCATCAATCGGCTTTTCTGCCGTAACAGGTATAATCCAAACATTTCCGACCATAGTAGCATTATCAATTCGGCTTTCAGAGCACAGTACAGCAACTCGCCTTTGGGAAATGCCCCATTTACTAGCCGCTTCTCTTGCTGACATAAATTCCATAGCCATACCTCCAATTTTAGCAGTAATATTATATTCTAAAACTCGAATAATTGCAATACCAGCTCGCACATGCGCATATATTTTTGTTGTCTTAACGTTGCACCTTTTAATGCACAATATAAAAAACCTCTGCCGCCCCCCAATTGGGATTGCAGCAGAGGTTTTTGCTATCAAACCAGATGTAGCAAATCAAAAAGTTGTGATTTCCTTAGGGCTTTTTCGCCCCGAGCATCACGGATTTTTTATTCCCACTCCACCGTTGCCGGGGGTTTGCTGGTGACGTCGTAGACCACCCGGTTGATGTGTTTTACTTCGTTGGTGATGCGGTTGGAGACGGTGGCCAGGATGTCGTAGGGGATGCGGGCCCAGTCGGCGGTCATGAAGTCGTCGGTGGTGACGGCGCGGATGGCCAGGAGGTGGTCGTAGGTTCTGTGGTCGCCCATGACGCCCACGGTGCTGACACCGGGCAGGACGCAGAAGAACTGGGCCATCTGGCTTTCGTAGCCGTTTTTGGCCATTTCGTCCCGAAGCACCCAGTCGGCTTCCTGGAGGATCTTGACCTTCTCGGCGGTGATCTCGCCGATGATGCGCACGCCCAGGCCGGGGCCGGGGAAGGGCTGCCGCCAGACCAGCTCGTGGGGGATGCCCAGCTGCTCGCCTACCCGGCGGACCTCGTCTTTAAAGAGGCTGGCCAGGGGCTCGATGATGTCCAGGAACTTCACGTCCTCGGGCATTTTGACCTTGTTATGGTGGGTCTTGATCTTATCGGCGTTGCCCTTGCCGGACTCGATGCAGTCGGGGTAGATGGTACCCTGGGCGAAGAAGGCATCCTGGCCGCCCTGGCGGCGGACCTCGTCCCAGAAGACTTTATAGAACTCGGTGCCGATGATCTTCCGCTTCTGCTCCGGGTCTACCACGCCCTTCAGGCACTCCAGGAAATGCTCCTGGCAGTTGACCCGGACGAAGTGCATATCAAAGAGGCTGGTGAAGGTCTTTTCCACGAAGTCGCCCTCGTCCTTACGCATGAGGCCCTGGTCCACGAAGACGCAGGTCAGCTGGTCGCCCACGGCCCGGCTGATAAGCCCCGCGGCCACGGAGGAGTCCACGCCGCCGGAAAGGCCCAGAATGACCTTCTTATCCCCGATGCGGTCTCTCAGGGCTTTGACGGTATCCTCAATGAAGGAATCCATCTGCCAGTCACCCTTACACAGGCACACGTTATACAGGAAGTTCCGCAGCATCTGGTTGCCGAACTGGCTGTGGGTAACTTCCGGGTGGTACTGCACCGCGTAAATGCCCGCTGCCTCGTTTTCCATGGCGGCCACGGGGCAGTTATCGGTGGAGGCGGTAACTTCAAAGCCCTGGGGCAGCTGCTCAATGCGGTCCGTATGGCTCATCCAGACAATGCTCTCGGCGGGCACGTCCTGGAACAGCTTGGAGCCGGTTTTTTTCAGGTTCAGCTTGATTTTGCCGTACTCGGAGGTCTCGGCGGTGATGACGGAGCCGCCGGCCATCCAGGCGGTGAGCTGGCAGCCGTAGCAAATGCCCAGAACGGGAATGCCCAGCTTCAAAACCTCCGGGTCATAGTGGGGAGAGGACATATCATAGACGCTATTGGGGCCGCCGGTGAAGATAATGCCCTTATAGCCCCGGTCCTTGATCTCCTGGGGGGTGATCGCATCGTATTGTTCGATCTCCGCGTAGACGTGGAGATCCCGGACACGGCGGGCGATCAGCTGGTTATACTGTCCGCCAAAGTCCAAAACCAGAATTTTTTCCAATGAGGTTCCCTCCGTTTATAGGTTGATCTCCGCGGTTTCCCGCTTCACGTCCGCAATCAGCGGCTGGATGCCCTTCAAGAATGCGTCCACCTGCTCCGGGCAGCGGCCCACATAGAGCTTGGGTTCCAGCAGCGCTTCCATTTCCGCGGGGGTCATGCCGAATTCCTTCCGCTGGGACAGCAGCTCCAACAGATTGCAGCTTTCGCCGTTTTTCATCCGGGCCGTGGCTTCCATGGAGCAGGAGCGGATGATTTCGTGGAGCTCCTGCCGGTCGCCGCCCCGCTTGACGCCCTCCATCATCAGGTTCTCGGAGGTCATAAAGGGCAGGTATTCCCGGACGGTGCGGTCCACGATCTTCTCATTGACGTGGAGGCCGTCGGTGACGTTCTGGGCCAGACGCAGCACGGCATCGGCACACAGGAAGCCCTCTGGCAGGGAGATCCGCCGGTTGGCAGAGTCGTCCAGAGTCCGCTCCAGCCACTGGGTGGAGGCGGTCATGGGGGCATTCAGGGCGTCGGCCATGAGATACCGGGACAGCGAGCAGATCCGCTCGCAGCGCATGGGGTTGCGCTTATAGGGCATGGCGGAGGAGCCGATCTGATTCTTTTCAAAGGGTTCTTCCACCTGCCGGTCGTGCTGCAGCAGCCGGATGTCGTTGGCCATGCGGTAGCAGCTCTGGGCGATGGAGGAGAGCACATTGAGGATGCGGCTGTCCAGCTTCCGGGGATAGGTCTGGCCGCAGACGGCAAAGCACTTGTCAAAGCCGAAGTCGGCGGAGATCATCCGGTTCATTTCGTCAATTTTGGCGGTGTCGCCGTCAAAGAGCTCTACGAAGCTGGCCTCGGTGCCGGTGGTGCCCCGGCAGCCCAGGAAGCGCATATTGTCAATGACAAAGTCCAGCTCTTCCAGGTCCGCCACCAGATCCTGCATCCACAGGGTGGCCCGCTTGCCGACGGTCACCAGCTGGGCAGGCTGATAGTGGGTATAGCCCAGGGTGGGCATGGCCTTATAGGTTTCCGCAAACTCCCGGAGATTGGCCAGGACCTTCAGCAGCTCGCCCCGGAGATAGCGCAGGCCGTCCCGGTAGATCACGATGTCTGCGTTGTCGGTCACATAGCAGGAGGTGGCGCCCAGGTGGATGATGCCGGCGGCAGAGGGGGCCGCCAGGCCGTAGGCGTAGACGTGGGCCATCACATCATGGCGCACCTGCTTTTCCCGCTGGGCAGCGGCGGCATAGTCAATATCCGTAATGTGGGCTTCCAGCTCCTCCACCTGCTCCTGGGTAATGTTCAGGCCCAGGGCATGCTCGGCCTTGGCCAGGCTCACCCAGAGCTTCCGCCAGGTCTGATAGCGCACATCCTGGGAGAACAGGTGCAGCATATATTCCGAAGCGTATCGGGAGGACAGCGGGGATTCATAACGGTCTGTCATAGGGGCCTCCTTAGCGGTAGATGATGCTGTCACGCTCCGGTCCTACGGACACATAGCCAATGTGGCAGCCCACTTTTTCTTCAATGTATTCCACATACTTCCGGGCGTTCTCCGGCAGCTCCTCCCAGGTGCGGCAGCCGGAAATATCGCACTGCCAGCCGGGGAGGTACTCCAGCACCGGCTTGGCCTCTCCCAGCACCGCGGGGAAGGGGAACTCGTCGGTTTCCACGCCGTTCAGCTCATACCGGGCGCAGACGGGAATCCGATCCATATAGCCCATCACGTCCATTTTGGTCAGGGCAATGGAGGTGGCACCCTGGCAGCGGACACCGTAGCGGGTGGCCACGATGTCGATGGGGCCCACCCGGCGGGGACGACCGGTCTTGGCGCCGTACTCAAAGCCCGCTTCCCGCAAGTCGTCCGCATCCTTGCCGAAGAACTCGCAGGTAAAGGGGCCTTCGCCCACGCAGCTGGAATAGGCCTTCACAACGCCCACCACCTGGTCGATCTTTACATTGGGCGCGCCGGAGCCCACGGGGGCATAGGCGGCAATGGGGTTGGAAGAGGTGGTGTAGGGGTGGATGCCGTAGTCCAGGTCCCGCAGAGCGCCCAGCTGGGCCTCAAACAAAATCTTCTTGCCGGACTCCTGGGCATCCCGCAGGAACACGCCGGTGTCTTCCACAAAGGGCTTGATCTTCTCGCAGTAGTCATTGACCCAGGCCATCAGCTCTTCCATGGTCACGGGCTCCGCGCCGTAGACCCCGGTAAGGGTCAGGTTCTTCCACTCCAGCAAATCCTGCAGATGCTCCTTCAGGTGCTCGGGGTACAGCAGTTCACCGGCCAGCACCGTCTTCTTGGCGTACTTGTCCGCATAGAAGGGGGCAATGCCCTGCTTGGTGGAGCCGAACTTCTTGTCCGCCAGACGGGCCTCCTCCAGGCCGTCCAGCAGCCGGTGCCAGGGCATCAGCAGGCCGGCTCTGTCGGAAATCTTCAGATTTTCGGGGGTCAGGGAAACGCCCTGGGACCGAACCTCCTCCATTTCCTTCCACAGGTTCTCCGGGTCAAGGGCCACGCCGTTGCCCAGAATGTTGACAACGCCCTTGCGGAAAATGCCGGAGGGCAGCAGATGCAGGGCGAATTTGCCATACTCATTGATGACCGTATGTCCCGCGTTGCCGCCGCCCTGGTAACGGACGACAATATCGTAGTCCTGGGTCAGCAGGTCTACCATCCGGCCCTTGCCTTCGTCGCCCCAGTTGATACCAACGATTGCGCAGTTTCCCATAATGTGATCCTCCGATTTGTTACAAAAATAGAGTCTTTTTTTCATGGGAAGCTCTGAATAAATCGGCAAGAGCTGACGGCGAAAGATTTTGGTTCCAGGCAAGGTTTGGAAAATGAGGGAATACTTTGTGTATTTCCCATTTTTCAAACCGCAGTCTGGAGGCAAAAGATTCGCCGCTCAGCCGCAGGCGATTTATTCAGAGTTTCCCCTAACTTATACGCACGGAAGCTCCGGCGGGGATTTTTCCCACCGGAGTTTCCAAAAATGAATCTTACTTGAGATGCTCATCCAGTCGGCGCATGATCTCGGCGTAAGCCTCTTCCACGCCGCCCAGATCCCGGCGGAAGCGGTCCTTGTCCAGCTTCTCGTGGGTCTCGGTGTCCCACAGGCGGCTGGTGTCGGGGCTGATCTCGTCAGCCAGGACGATGGTGCCGTCAGACAGCCGGCCGAACTCCAGCTTGAAGTCCACCAGGGTCACGCCGCAGGTCAGCCAGAAGGCCTTCAGAGCCTCGTTGATGCGGAAGGAGTAGTCCTCAATGGTCTTGATCTCCTCCGGGGTGGCCAGCTTCAGGGCCAGGGCGTGATAGGTGTTCAGCAGGGGGTCGCCCAGCTCGTCATTCTTATAGGAGAACTCAATGGTGGGCTGGTCAAATACAATGCCTTCCTCCACGCCGTAGTGCTTGGCAAAGGAACCGGCGGAAATATTCCGGACGATGACCTCCAGAGGCACGATGGAAACCTTCTTCACCAGAGTCTGGCGGCTGTCCAGCTCCTTGACGAAGTGGGTGGGGATGCCCTTCTTTTCCAGCATCTGCATCAGGCGATTGCTCATCTCGTTGTTGATGACGCCCTTGCCGGAAATGGTGCCCTTCTTCAGGCCATTGAAGGCGGTGGCATCGTCCTTATATTCCACGATCAGAAGTTCAGGATCATCGGTCTTGAAAACTTTTTTTGCCTTTCCTTCGTACAGCTGCTCCAACTTTTCCATAATGTAACAGTTCTCCTTTTCTGGTAGAAAAAATAATGGACAAAACAAAAAAGGGACAAAGCCGCCCGGGGCTTTCACCCGTAGACACCCTCCGTCTCTACCATCAAATTCTACAATATCCGCACCCTGTTTGTCAACGGGTACTTGGACAAAAGTTTTGCGGAAAGAACCCCGGTTTCTATGGCTTTTGCCAGAAAACCGGGCCGCCTGTGGGAGCGGCCCGGTTTTTGGTCAATGATTGGTCAATTTTCAAAGGGTTTTTCCCCGTAGGGGGTATCCGTCTGCTGCTTCCGGGGCGGCATGCCCAGCTCCTTTTCCCGGGAGAGGAACAGGAAAATGGGCCGCAGGAAGGTAAAGAACACCGACAGCACCAGATACAGCGAGGCGTTATTGGGGTCGCAGGAGGCGTAGACATCGTAAAGGGCCATAAACTGCATGATTGCACCGGCCAGGCCCGCCACGCTCAAGGGAATCAACAGCAGCAGGGCGGTCATGACCCCCTCAAAGGATTCCGCCACGATCATGGCGACAAACACGGCCAGCACCACACCGGTCAGCACCACGGTGCCCACCTGCAAAGCGGGCAGCCACATCCGCTTGCACTTTCTCTGGCCCCGGGTCAGATACCGGTACTGGTCAGACACCGACCCCAGCACCCAGAGGTTGGCCACCGGAATCCAAGCAAGCCAGGGACAGGAAATGCCCCGCTTTTGGGCGATGGTGTGCATGGACAGGGCCGTAAACACATAAATGGCCACGCTGACCATGGGCACAATACCGCCTTCCAGCAGCAGTCCCAACGCGGGGAACAGGGTATCCACCGAATGAAACACATCTCCAATATCGTACATGATCATCTCACCTTTCTTTATCTTTAGGGAAGCTCTGATTAAATCGGCAAGAGCTGACGGCGAAAGATTTTGATTCCAGGCAAGGTTTGGAAAATGAGGGAATACTTTGTGTATTTCCCATTTTTCAAACCGCAGTCTGGGAGCAAAAGATTCGCCGCTCAGCCGCAGACGATTTATTCAGAGTTTCCTTAGATTGCAGAAATTATATCACAGAACAGAAGCTCTTGGCAATGGTTTTTTATAAAATTTCAGAACTTTTTGCATCCCCTTTTCAAGGAAAGCCCCCTGCCCTCGTAGGTGAGAGCAGGGGGCCTTTTCTTTATTTAACCAGCTTGCAAACGAGCTCGGTGTAGGCGTAGGGATCGTCGATGGGCAGCTGGGCCATGAGCTGGGCCTGGTAGCACAGCAGCCGGGCCAGGTCCTTGGCCTTGACGGGGTCGGCGGTCATGGTCTCCTGCAGCTGACGGACGGTGTCGTTGTCCGGGTTCAGCTCCAGAATTCTTGCGGAGGGGAAGCTGAACTCCGGGTTCACCCGCTTCATGTACTTCTCCATCTCAAAGCTCATGCCCGCGTCCGGCACCATGGCCACGGGGCAGGAACCCAGGTTCTTATTAAGCCGGACTTCCTTCACCTGATCTCCCAGGCTGTCCTTCACGAAGGTCAGGAAGCCCTTCTTCTCCTCGGCCTCCTCCTGGGCGGCCTTCTTCTCCTCCTCGGACTGAAGGCCCAAATCCTCCGTGGAGACGTTGCAGAAGCTCTTCTCCTGATAGGTCATCAGGGTCTGGGGCACGAATTCATCCACATCCTCGGTAAAGAGCAGGGTGTCGTAGCCCTTGCCGTCCAGCAGCGTCACCTGGGGCAGCTTTGCCAGCAGCTCCTTGTTTTCGCCGGGGGCAAAATAGATCTTCTCCTGGCCCTCCGGCATGGCCTCCACATACTCTTTCAGAGAGATCAGCTTGCCCTGCTTGTGGCTGTAGAACAGCAGCAGGTCCTGGCAGCTGTCCTTGTGGGCGCCGTAATCGGAGACGGTGCCGTATTTCAGCTGGCGGCCGAAGGCGGCGTAGAACTCCTCATACTTCTCCCGCTCGTTTTCCAGCATGGATTTGAGCTCGCTCTTGATTTTCTTTTCAATATTCCGGGCAATGATGGTCAGCTGGCGGTTATGCTGCAGCATTTCCCGGCTGATGTTCAGGGACAGGTCCTGGCTGTCTACCACGCCCCGGACGAAGCGGAAGTGCTCCGGCAGCAGGTCCTCGCAGTTTTCCATGATCATGACACCGCTGGAATACAGCTGCAAGCCACGCTTGAAGTCCTTGGTGTAGAAATCATAGGGAGCCTTGGAGGGGATATACAGCAGGGCCTTGAAGGACACCTGACCCTCGGCGCTGAAATGGATGACCCGCAGGGGCTTGTTGAAGTCGTAGAACTTATCCCGGTAGAAGGTGTTGTACTCCTCCTCGGTCACGTCCTTCTTGTTCTTCTGCCACAGGGGCACCATGGAGTTCAGGGTCTCCACCTCGGTATAGGATTCATACTCGGGCTTGTCCTCCGGAGAATCCTCCTTCTTCCGGGACTTCTCCACCTCCATGCGGATGGGGTAGCGGATGTAGTCGGAATACTTGGTGATGAGGTTGCGGATCTCATATTCTTCCAGATACTGGCTGTAGGTATCCTCCTCGGTATCAGCCTTCAGGACCATGATGACGTCGGTACCGGCGGCATCCCGCTGGGCCTCCTCCACGCTGTAGCCGTCAGTGCCGTTGGACACCCACTTGTAGGCCTTGTCCGCGCCGTACTTTTTGGAGATCACGGTGACTTCCGAGGCCACCATAAAGGCAGAGTAGAAGCCCACGCCGAACTGGCCGATGATGTCAATGTCCTCTTTCTTCTCCATGGCCTGCTTGAAGCCCAGGGAGCCGGACTTGGCGATGGTGCCCAGGTTTTCTTCCATTTCCTCCAGGCTCATGCCGATGCCGTTATCGGACACGGTGAGGGTGCGGTTTTCCTTGTCTCGGGTGATGGTAATGGCGAACTGGTCCCGGGCGATGCCCACCTTTTCATCGGTCAGGGCCGTATAGGCCAGCTTGTCGATGGCATCGGAGGCATTGGAGATGATTTCCCGCAGGAAAATCTCCCGGTGGGTGTAAATCGAATTGATCATCAGGTCCAGCAGCCGCTGGGACTCCGCTTTGAACTGTTTCTTTTCCATAAAACGTAAACTTCCTTTCCGGAGTGCCTTGGGATGCACAGGGCATTTATTAGCACTCGTTTCATGTGAGTGCTAATATTATAGCGCACTTCCGGAAAAAAGCAAGGGGGAGAAAAAAAGTTCTTTCTTTATTTACAATTTTGTGGTAAGATTAGGATGTATGAGTATGCGGTCAATAAAAAATTGACAATTGACAATTGACAGTTGACAATTTGCGGCGGATGCGGTTTTTCCCCTCGAAAAATTCTAAAATCGTCCCGAAGGGACACCGCAATTGTCCATTGTCAATTGTTCATTGTCAATTCGATGTTCCGCAAGGCTCTATTTTTGTAAAACCACCATTATTATACAACGAACAAGGAGACAAGCAATGATTACAGTCAGCAACTTGGGGATGCAGTTTGGCGGGCAGTGGTTGTTCCAGCATGTGGACCTGCAGTTTCTGCCGGGGAACTGCTACGGCATTATCGGTGCCAACGGCGCGGGAAAATCCACCTTCCTGCGGATTTTGACCGGTGAGCTGGACTCCACCACCGGTTCCATCGACATTGACCCCACCAAGCGGGTATCCGTTCTGAAGCAGAACCAGAACGCCTACGATGACTATACCGTTATGGACACCGTCATCATGGGCAACCAGCACCTGTACGATGTGATGAAGGAAAAGGACGCCATCTACGAAAAGCCGGACTTTACCGACGAGGACGGTCTGCGGGCGGCGGACCTGGAGGCGGAGTTTGCCGAGCTGGGCGGCTGGGAAGCCGAGTCTGATGCTTCCCGTCTGCTGCAGGGTCTGGGCATCGGCACGGAGCTGCACTACGACCAGATGGCAAGCGTCGACCCCCGTCTCAAGGTGAAGGTCCTGCTGGCCCAGGCCCTGTTCGGAAACCCCGACATCGTCATGCTGGACGAGCCCACCAACAACCTGGATATTGAAGCCATCAACTGGCTGGAGGACTTCCTGCTGGACTTCCCCGGCATGGTCATTGCCGTCTCCCATGACCGGCATTTCCTGAACACCGTCTGCACCCATACCGTGGATATTGACTACGGCAAGATCAAGATGTACGTGGGCAACTACGACTTCTGGTACGAGTCCTCCCAGATGGTTCAGGCCATGATCCGGAACAAGAACAAGAAGAACCAGGAAAAAATCGAGGAATTGCAGCTGTTTATCCAGCGCTTCTCCGCCAACAAGGCCAAGGCCAAGCAGGCCACTGCCAGAAGAAAGCTGCTGGACAAGCTGAGCGTAGAGGAAATGCCCTCCTCCACCCGCCGCTATCCCTTCGTGGGCTTCCAGCAGGAACGGGAGCTGGGCAAGGACGTGCTGACGGTGAAGGACGTTTCCGTCACCGTAGACGGGGTGAAGCTTTTGGACAAGGTCTACTTCTCCGTGGGCCGTACCGATAAGATCGCCTTCGTGGGTGAAAACGAGCTGGCCCAGACCGCCCTCTTTAAAATCCTCATGGGAGAGCTGGAGCCGGAGGAAGGCAGCGTCAAGTGGGGCGTTTCCACCATTCGCAGCTATCTGCCCAAGGACAACAGCCCCTATTTTGAGGGCAACGAGGAGGAGCTGGTGGACTGGCTCCGGCAGTATTCCGCCAAGAAGGACGACGTGTACCTCCGGGGCTTCCTGGGGCGGATGCTGTTCTCCAACGAGGATGTGTTCAAGCATGTTAACGTGCTCTCCGGCGGCGAAAAGGTCCGGTGCATGCTGAGCAAGATGATGCTCTCCGGCGCGAACGTGCTGCTGCTGGACCAGCCCACCAACCACCTGGATATGGAATCCATTCAGGCGGTGAACAAGGGCCTGGAGGCCTTCCAGGGCGTGGTGCTGCTGGCCTCCCACGACCATGAGCTGCTGACCTCTACCTGTAACCGGGTCATTGCCTTCCAGCCCGACGGCACCATCGTAGACCGCTACGGCACCTACGACGATTACCTCAACTGGCTGGCCGAACAGAAAAAGGACTGAGGAGGAATTTTTCGTGGAAAAGATTCTGGATATTATCACCGAGAAAATGCAGGCGGCCTTTGAGAAGGCGGGCTATGACCGGTCCTTTGGCCGGGTCACCGTGTCCAACCGGCCGGACCTGTGCGAATACCAGTGCAACGGCGCTCTGTCCGCCGCCAAGCAGTATAAGTGCGCCCCCATTCAAATTGCCAAGGCCGTGGTGGAGCAGCTGAACGCCCAGGACTACAGCCTGGTAGAGGCGGTCATGCCCGGCTTCATCAACTTAAAGCTCTCCGGCAGCTTCCTGGCCAGCTACTTGGAAGCCATGCGCACCGCCCCCAAGTACGGCGTGGACCAGCCCGGTGCCGGGAAGACCATCGTGGTGGACTACGGCGGAGCCAACGTGGCAAAGCCCCTGCACATCGGCCACCTGCGGCCCGCCATCATCGGCGAAAGCCTGAAGCGGCTGTACAATTACTTAGGCTACAACACCATCGGCGACGTGCACCTGGGTGACTGGGGCCTGCAAATGGGCCTCATCATCGCGGAGCTTCACCAGCGGCAGCCGGAGCTTCCCTACTTTGACCCGGATTTCCAAGGGGAATATCCCAAGGAAGCCCCCTTCACCGTAACGGATCTGGAGGAGATCTACCCCACCGCCTCCGCCAAAAAGTCTGACCCGGAATTTTCTCACCAGGCCCACCAGGCCACCCTGGAGCTGCAGCAGGGCCGCCGGGGCTACCGGGCGCTGTGGCAGCACATTATGAACGTTTCCGTGGCGGACCTGCGGAAGAACTATGACAACCTGGATGTCCACTTTGAAAAGTGGCTGGGTGAATCCGATGCCGACCCCTATATCCCCGCCATGGTGGAGGATATGAAGGCCCGGGGCATTGCTGTCCAATCCCAGGGGGCCTGGGTCATTCCCGTGGCCCAGGAGGGGGATAAGAAGGAAATTCCCCCCTGCATCCTGGTAAAGTCCGACGGCTCCTCCATCTATGCCACCACGGACCTGGCCACCCTGGTCCAGCGGATGCAGGACTGGCACCCGGACAAGGTGCTCTACGTCACCGACAAGCGACAGAACCTGCACTTTGAGCAGGTCTTCCGGGCCGCCCGGAAGGCGGGCATCGTGCCCCCCACCACGGAGCTGGAGCACGTGGGCTTCGGCACCATGAACGGCAGCGACGGCAAGCCCTTTAAGACCAGAGACGGCGGCGTGCTCCGGCTGGAGACCCTGATTTCCGACATGACGGACTTTGTCCGCACCAAGGTCGTGGAAAACAAAATCGTAGAGGACAGCGAGGTGGAAGCCACCACCGGGAAAATTGCCATGGCCGCCCTGAAATACGGCGACCTGAGCAACCAGCCCACCAAGGATTATAACTTCGACATGGAGCGGTTCGCCGCCTTCGAAGGCAACACCGGCCCCTACATTCTCTATACCATCGTCCGCATCAAGAGCATTCTGGCCCGCTACGGCGCCTGGGAGAACCTGCCCATTCAGGAGCCTGCCAACGACTACGCCAAGGATTTGATGCTCTCCGTCACCAAGCTGGGCCCCACCCTGGAGCAGGCCCTCAAGACCTCCAGCCCCAACCTGATCTGCTCCTACATCTACGAGCTCTCCGGCTGCGTCAACAAGTTCTACCACGAGACCCGGATCCTCAGCGAGGAAGACGAGCATCTGAAAGCCGGTTACATTGCCCTCATCGGCCTGTGCAAAAACATTCTGGAAACCTGTATCCATCTGCTGGGCTTCTCCGCCCCGGAAAAAATGTAAGAGGTCTTGTTATGAATTTTCTGGAAATCGCCCAAACCCGGCAGTCCTGCCGGAACTATGCCCAGACCCCTGTGGAGCAGGAAAAGCTGGATGCGGTGCTGGAAGCCCTGCGTCTGGCCCCCTCTGCCTGTAACGGCCAGCCCTATTTTGTAACTGTTTGCCGGGGCGACACCGCCAAGGCCGTTGCCGCTGCCTGTCAGGGCATGGGGATGAACAAGTTCGCCTCCCAGGCACCGGTGGTACTGGTGCTGTCGGAAAAGGCCTATGTCAAAACGGCTGCCGTAGGCTCCAAGGTCAAGCATAACGATTACCGCTCCATTGACATCGGCATTGCCGCCGCCTATATGACCGCTGAGGCCACGGCCCAGGGGCTTGGCAGCTGCATTCTGGGTTGGCTGGATGATGAAAAAATCCGGAAAATCTGCGACCTGACCCAGCCCGTCCGGCTGGTCATCACCCTGGGCTATGCCCAGGAGGGGGACCCCCTGCGGCCCAAGAAGCGGAAAGACCTTTCCGACCTGACCGCCTATCGGGGGTAAGCCATGGAGCATTCCGTGTTATCCACCCAGGGCGTTCTGCGGTGCCACAGCCTCCGGCTCCACCGGGGAGACGATTTGCTGCTGTCCATCCGGGAACTTGCCCGGCAGGCAGACATTCAGGCCGGAGTGGTCCTCAGTGCCGTAGGCTGCATTTCCCAGGGCCGGGTGCGGGATGCCAGCGGGGTCAACATCCGCGCCATTCCGGAAGAATGCGAGATCGTCAGCCTCAACGGCACCGTCAGCAGTCAGCGCTGCCACCTGCACATCGCCCTGTCCCGGGAGGACCTCACCACCCTGGGGGGCCACCTCTGCCCCGGGTGCCTCATCAACACCACCTGCGAGCTGGTCATCGCGGAACTCCCCGGCCAGTGCTTCGGTGTGGAGCAAGACCCGGAAACCGGCTATGACGAGCTGATTTTCAACAAAATGATTTGATTTTCCAAGCAAAAGCCGCCAACATTGGCGGCTTTTGTGTTTTCTCCCGGCGGTATCGCTCCACCGGAAACGAGAAAGTGCCCCCCGGCTTGTTGGTCGGGGGGCACTGTTTTTGTGGTTATTCCATTATACGTTGGACAGGTCGTCGTCCTTCATGCACAGGTGGACAGCACCGACCTTGAAGGTCTGGGGCAGGGCCAGAATGCGGGGGTTGGGGCCTACGTATTTCTTCATGGCGTCCTGAAGGGCTTCCTCGAAGGTGGCCCGGGTCTTGAGGCCCATGCCACGGGCGATGCCGGGCTCCTGGGCACCCACAATGTAGATGGCGGAGGTGTTCATCTCGGCGATGTGGCCGCAGCTCATCATGGAGAAGCCGTGGAAGGGGTGGAAGGCGTTGGCGAAGCGGTACTTGCGGATGTACTCCTCGTTGGTGGCAAAATACTCGCCGTAGCGGTTCATGTCCGCCAGGGTGTTCATGTGGTCGTGCTGGAACATTTCATACAGCTCCCGCAGGTAGGGCCAGCGCTCGTCGTGGAAGTAGCCGTTGCAGATGGAGGAGCAGATGATGACGCAGTTGTCCTTCATGACCCGCTTGTGGCGAATGACCTGGGCAGACAGGGCCTGCATCATCTGGATGGGGTTGGTGCCCATGCCGTCGCCGTAGTGGAAGTTCTGGGGCATGCCGAAGACCATGACATCGTACTTTTCCTCGGCAAAGGGCACGTAGGTCCGCTTGTTGGCCAGCTTCCAGCTCTCGGGCATCATGACGGCGGCGTAGCCGGAGTAGATGGCGATCTGCCGGGAATAGGTATCCAGCACCGCGTCGCAGCAGAAGAAGGGGTGGCCCATCTTCTCTTCCATGTGCATGCCGATCTCGTCAAACTTGGTCCGCATGAGGCTGTGGCCGGATACGGGGGTGAAGTCCTCCCGGTGCATGACCTTGGGCACGTGGTGGGAGGCGATGCTGCGCCAATGGGTAATGCCGGTGGCGCAGTGCTTGTAGCCGCCGGAGTAGCCGCCGTAGGGGTTGCCCTGGACGTGGCCGATGAGGATGGGGATGTCGCAGTCGAAGACATACTTGTTCATGAGGACAGGGTCGCCCCGGTGGGTCAGGCCCAAGTCTACCATGTGCTCTTTGTCCTCGGAGTCATGAGAAGTGATCTGGTTGGTCCAGTAGAACTCGTTAAAGAGCTTCTCTCCCAGGATCTGCCGCATCTCCCCCTCGGTGGAGCGGGGGTGCAGACCGTTGGAGAACAGCAGCAGAATGTCTTCCTTCCGCACGCCGCCGGCGTAGAGCTCTTCCAGGCAGGCGGTGATGGAAACCTTCCGGTGGGCGGTGGGCTGGCAGCCGCCCTTGACGATGTCGGGAATGATGATGACCGCAGTCTTTCCCGGGGCTGCCAGCTCCCGCAGGGGGGCCATGCCCATGGGGTGCCGCAGGGATTCCAGGGTGGCAGCGTACAGGCTGTCCCAATCCTGGGGCAGGCACTGGGGGTCAGGTACGGTCTTTCCGGGGATAAATACCTCGGTGCTGTCAGGCAGCTCCGCGGACATCAGGCCCTGGCCATATTCAAAATCCAATTTCATAGGTCTCTCTCCTTATTTTCCAAGATAGGTGCGGATGATTTCCAGGTATTCCTCAGGATAGAAGCCGATTTCCCCCTGGAACCGGGTCAGGGCGATGAGGCCGCCGTCGATTTCCGGAATGGAGGCCAGCATTTCGGCGTTGTCCACCTTCAGGCCGCCGCCGTAAACCACGTCGCAGCCCCCGGTGACTTCCTTGACAAACCGGGCGATCTTCTGGATATAGTCTCTGCCGGCAGGGGTCTTGCCCGGTCCGATGGACCAGATGGGCTCGTAGCCGATGACCACCTTGGACTTGTCCACGCCCTCCAGACCGATTTCCAGCTGCTCCCGGAGGACCTCGTCCCACCGGTCCAGCTCCGTATCCTTTTCACCGATGCAGTAGAGCACGGTCATGCCGTTTTCCACCGCCAGCTTGATTTCCTGATTCAGCAGCCGGTTCACGGCCTTGGTGTCCACCACCCCGGCCTCCGCCAGGATGCCCATTTTGTCATTGCGCTCCTCGCAGTGGCCAATGATGGTGGCGTTCACGCCCATCGCCAGCATAGCAGAAACCGGCCGGTTGGTGGTAAAGGCGCCGAAGTTGCCGCCCACGGCGGTATTCATGCGGTACACGCTCTGGCAGCCTACCTGCAGGGGGCTATCCTGGGTTCTGGCCCCCACGGCACCCAGCAAATGGGCTTCGGGGAAATACTGGACAAACTCCACTTCCCGGGGGTCGTACTTTTTCAGGGCCTCCTGGGTGTTTTTGACGATGTAGCCACCCCACTCCCCCATGGGGGCAATGCGGTTCACGCCACCCAGGGCCACGGGCACGTCAAAGCGTTTCAGGTTCAGAAAAATATGTTTCATGGTTTTATTACCTCAAAATCGCGTAATCGGGCATTTTTTCCATCATCAGGGGCATGGCATAGTCAAAGAACCGGTCGTCGATCTTGTTGCCGTCCACGATCCATTCCAGGGGGAACTTCTTTTCCACGTTGGCAACCTTCTCCAGAGGAGCCAGGAACAAATCGAAGCTGTACCGCTCCCCACGGTGGGCATCGATGGCCACCATATAGTCCGTCTCCCCGGCCAGGGCCGCTTCCACCGCCTTTTTGCCCACGGCGTAGGCTTCCAGCTGGTCTACCCGGGAGGCGTAGGGAATGGCGGCTCTTCCCAGAAGGCCCGGCTTTTCCGCCCGGGACTTGATGTTCAGCTTCTGGATGATGGCATCCGTCACATGCTGGGCGGTGCCGCCGGGGATCATGTGGCCGAATCCATCCACAATGCCTGTGGAAGCCAGAGGCTTGCCGTCCAGGCCGCAGATGCCCTCGGACACCGTGACAAGCAGTCCCTGGCCCTTGGCCCAGGCAGATTCAATGTCACGGAGCATTTTGTCCTCGTCTACCAAAGTCTCCGGCAGATAGGTCAGCACCTGACAGTTGGTGGCCCGGGCCGCCAGTGCGGAGGCGGCGGTGACCCAACCGGCGTTCCGGCCCATAAGCTCCAGCACCACCACATGGATGGGAAGGCCGGAGGCATCCAGGGCCAGCTCACAGGCGGCTTCCCCGGCATACCGGGCGGCGGAGCCGAAGCCCGGGCAGTGGTCGGTGATGTCCAGGTCATTGTCCATGGTCTTGGGGATGCCGATGACCTTCACATCCAGCCCTTCCTTCTGGGCCAGCTTGGAAACCTTGTTGCAGGTGTCCATGGAGTCGTTGCCGCCGTTGTAGAAGAAGCAGCCGATGTTGAATTTTTTCAGGGTCTCAATGACGGTGGGATAGTCCGCGTCCGTCAGCTTCCGGCGGCAGGAGCCGATGGCGGAAGCGGGGGTGTGGGCCAGCTTGGCAACCACCGAGGCGGGCACGTCGGTCAGGTCCAGCAGGTCCCCTTTGAGAATGCCCTCGGCACCGAAGCGGGCGGCATAGATTTTATCCACCTTGCCGCTTTCCCGGGCGGCTTCGATCACGCCTTGCAGGCTGGTATTGATGACGGCGGTAGGGCCGCCGCCGTGGGCAACCAGAATATTTACGCCCATAGCCGTACCTCTTAGATACCGGCCTTGCGGTAACGCTCGGCCATTTCGTCCAGGGTCACGTTCTCCACCAGGGGGGCCTTGCCGTAGGAGTCAAAGTCCACGATCAGGGTGCCGACGGCTTCCTTGACACCCTTTTCAATGGCGCTCACGATGAGGGCCACGTCCTCATTGGGCACCACGCCGTACATGACGGTATCCATAATGGGGGTCAGGAACACTCTGGGGTCAAAGTCAGAGGTCTTGGTCTGCAGCAGCTCGTAAATGGGCTTGATGCTCTCGTGGTCCCGCAGCTCCGGATGATACCAGAACAGCTCCCGCAGATTCCGGGTCACGGCCAGACGGATGTCGGTATCCACGTTGATCTTGGCGATGCCCAGCTTGGACACTTCCTTCAGCTGGTCCTTGGGAATGCCGTAGGCATTGGTGATGGTGCCGCCCAGGGCGTTGATTTCTTTCACGATGTACTGGGGCACCGTGGAGGAGCCGTGGGAGACCAGGGCGCAGAAGATGCCCTCATGGAGCAGGCACTCCTTGGTGGCAATGGCGATCTGCTTGCGGATGACTGCGTGGGCGCCCTTGTTGGCACCGTGCTTGGTGCCGTAGCTGATGGCCAGAGCATCCACGCCGGTGGCCTTGATGAACTTCACGGCGTCCAGGGGATTGGTATAGGTAGAGGTCTCGGCGAACACATGGTCCTCCACACCGGCCAGAACGCCCAGCTCGCCTTCCACGGTAACGCCCCGCTCGTGGGCCAGCTTGACCACTTCCCGGGTCAGGGCAATGTTCTCTTCAAAGGGCAGGCTGGAGCCGTCGATCATGACGGAGGTGTAGCCGCCGTCCATGGCGGCGATGCAGGAATCAATGGTCTTGCCGTGGTCTAAGTGCAGGGCCACGGGAATGGGGCTGGCCTCGGCGAACTGCTTGACGGCCTTGGCGATGTTGTTGGCGCCCACCTTCTTGTCTTCCAGGGTGCCGTTGGCAAAGTCGGTACGGCCGCCCATAAAAGCGTTGGCCAGGTCCGCGCCCTGGATGATGGCGGCGGAGCGGAACATCTCATGGACCTCGATAACGGCCTTGGCCTGGGCCACGGCGTTGACGTTGAAGGCACCCTGGGCGTAATTATACTTTTCGGTGGCCTCCAGAATGGCTCTCATAGGAACTAAGGACATGATGATTTACCTCCTGTATTTTTAAAATCAATAGGGCTGCTTGGCAGCGTTGGCGTTCAAGTAGATTCTGGCATCCGGGTGGTTCTGGGCCAGGGTCACAGGGAAATGGGCGGTGACGTCCCCGTAGGCGGCCTGACGGACCACACTGCGGTGCCAGTCACGGAACACGCCCAGCCGCAGCTTTCTGGCGCCCAGAATCTGCTTGATGCCGATGGTCACGCACTTGCGGGGCATGGCATCGATGGCACCGTTCAGGTCTCCGATGGCGTTAGAGGTCCGGGTCTCCCGGCTGATGGTCAGCACTCTGGTGGGCAGCTGGGCAAATTCCTCGGGGGTCAGCTCATCCTGGGCCTCGTTAAAGGCCAGATGGCCGTTGATGCCGATGCCGCCGAAGCAGATGTCCACGCCTCCCAACTCCTCGATCTTCCGGTCGATCATGCCGGGGTCTTTGGGGTCGGGGAAGAAGCGCTGGCTCTCGGGCATGACCAGCTCCGGGTCGATCTGGGAGTAGACGGTCCGGTTCATAAAGCCGTGGAAGGACAAAGGGGATTCAAAATCAATATAGGTCTCGTCGTCATTCAGGTACTCGTCCATGTTGAAGAACCAGCAGTTCTTCAGGGACACCCGGTCCCGGTTCACCAGCCGCACGAAAATGGGGTACTGGCCCACAGGGCCTACAGGGCAGATGAACACGGTCTTCTCCCCCCGGGCATTGTGCTCTTTGATGGTGTTTACCATTTCCAGAGCCATCTCATAGAAGACCTCGCCGGAATCTCCCAGCTTTACCAGGGGGATCTTCGCGTCCTTGCCCAGGTCCTCCTGGGAAATCTGAAAATACTCGTACATTTCAAACACACTCCTTATTTTTTGTCAGAATGGATCAAACAGTTTAAAACCCCATAGGCCGCCGCCCCAATGGCACCGTCCAAGGGGGTGCTTTCGCAGTAGGCAACGGTTCCCAGCTCGTAGTCGTTGCCGGTGAACTCAAACTGGCGGCGGATCTCCTCCAGGAAGTCCTGCCGGAGAGCCTTGCTTTCAAAAAGCTCCCCGTGGAGGAAGATTTTTTCCGGGTTCATAAGCACCGCCACATTCAGGGCCGCCACCGCCAGATGCCGCAGGGCCAGGGTCAGCACCCGGCACACCGCCGGGTCGCCCAGCTCATAGGCTGTAAGCATATGGGAAAGGGTCAGCTCCTCCGGACTTGGCACCAGCACCCGCAGATTGGAATTGGGGTCAGACTGCCAGAGCATCCGGCCGTTGTCTAATAGCGCCGACTCGGTGATGACGGTTTGCAGGCAGCCCCGCTTGCCGCACTCGCAGCGCTTGCCGTCCAGCACCGCAATGGTGTGGGCGATCTCCCCGCAGCCGTAGGTGGTGCCCACAAAGAGCTCGTCGTCAATAATATGGGCACAGTGCATGCCCCGGCCCACATGGAGCAGGGCAAAATTGGAGGGGGCCTCCAGGGGATGGTTGAGCCCCTGGGCCACCGCCATGCAGCGCACGTTGTTTTCAAATACCACCGGCAGGGGGAACCGTTCCCGCAGGGCCTGGGGGTCAAAATCCGCCCAGTAGCGGCTGCTGCCGATAAAGCCCGTCTCCGTTTTATTGATGTGGCCCGGCAGGCCCACGCCGATGGCCGCGATCTTCTCCCGGGGCACCGGGGCAGATTCCAGGCAGTCGGAAATCAGGCTCATCAGCACCTGAGTGATGTCCTCCCGCTCCGGGTCATGGGGCAGGAGCTTTTTGTAGAGGACCTTCCCCCGCAGGTCGCAGACCACCCCGGTGACGCTGGAATAGTTGAACTCTGCGCCCACGGCGTAGCGGTAATCCGGGCAGATGTTCAGGGCGATGCGGCTTCTGCCGATGGTGCCCTTGTCCTCCTCCATGGCCCCCAGCTCCGTCAGGATGCCCTCCCGCAGCAGCTCCCCCACCACCGCCGTAATGGTGGCCGAGGTGATGCCCGTCAAATCGCTGGTATCCTTTCTGGAAATGCCCGGGTTGCGGAAGATGCACTCCAGCACCCGGTCCCGGTTGGGGGCCCGTATTTCCTTTTGTCTATACATCAGTCATCCTCAAGTCTTTTACCGGGGCATGGAAAAGCCCGTGTACTTGGTGGCCACCTCAATGACCCGATACACATCCAGGCGGCTCTGGTGCCGGGGCTCTTCCCGCCGGATAAAGTCGCAGAAGTCTTCAAACCGCCGGTCCGCTTCCTCCTTGTCCCCCATGGACAGCCGCTCCAGGGCCCCGGCCAGGAGCATGGTATAGCGGCAGTGGAAATCCAGATATTCCCAGTTTTTCCGCCAGATTTCCTTCTGGGCCAGGGGGATCTGGGTTCTGAAATCCTCCGCAAGAAGCGCCATGCGCCGGTAGCGGTCCGCCAAGAAAGGCTGGCACCGGGGGCCGTGGTTGTTCCAATAGTCCGTGTCGCTGAGGCTGGACAGCCGCTCCAGGAAGGCCGCCGCATCCTCCCAGCCCGGGCCGAACATGGCGGAAAAGTAGGTATCCCGCAGGGTCTCATAGGGGATGCTTTCATCCGTCAGGGCCTGGGCCATGACGTAATCCGGGAAGCCCGTGGGGCTCATAGCCCGGAGCTCCTGGCAGCTCATATAGCCGTTGACCCCGAAGGATTTCAGGGCGTGGATGTCGTCATAAATCACCCGGGCGATCTTCATATACCCCAGGTCCCCGTAGTGGGCCCGGCCCAGGGGATAGTCATAGAAGAAGCCGTCTCCGGAGAAGATCTTCTGCCAGGCCTTCAGATGGGTCAGGTTTTCTTCCACGGTCTCCGGCATCCGCATCTGATTTCGGACATAGGGTGCCACCTCCACCGGCCGGAAGTCCACAGGATAAGACCCCTCAAAGGTCCGGCTGATGGGGGCAAACATCAGGCAGAACCGCTCCGGGTTCCGGATGGCGGCCTTTTTGGGGGCGTAGAGCAGCTCCTGATACAGCAAAAATACGATTTTGGTGGACAGCCCCGCCTGGGTGAGCTTTTCATCCAGCAAATTGAGGATCTCCACATATTGGTCGGAAACCGTGGTCTTTTGGCACTCCTCGCAGGTGCAGACGTTGTTGTATTCGTCCGCCAGCCAGAAGTGGAGATAGTCGGCCTCCGGGTGCTTCCGGGCGTATTCTACCACCTGGTCCGTCAAGAGCTCCCGGGCCTGTTCATTGGAATAGCACAGGTTCGTATTGGCGGGAATCCCCTTCCAGTAGTCCCGCTTGCCCCCGACCAGGGCCGCCAGCGGGGCCAGCTCCGCCGGGATGGAAGCGCCGGATACATGCCAGCCGGTGCCCGTGTCTCCCAGCACTCCGGCGGTCCAGCCGTGGCCCACCCGGTGGCAGACCACCCCCCGCAGGGCCATGGCCCGATAGACCGCCCGGTCCATGGCATCCAGGTCCCGCCGCTCCAGCCGTTCTGGCATGAGAGTGGGGTTATTTTCATGGGAATACCAGCGCTCAAAGAAGATGTCCGGTTTTTTAAACTGAAGGAAAAAGGCGTTGAAGCCGTTTTTCGGCAGCCAATCAATAAAGTCCAATACGTTTTCCAGGCTGTCCGCCCCTTCCAGGCAGACCCCCCGGTGGGCATAGGAGGCGGTAAAGTCCTTCTTTTCCGCTTCCAGGGCCTGAGCACTGTGAAGGTCCGGCACAAAGGTGCCCCCCTGACCGGGATAGAGGAACACAAAGCCGATGGCCCGCAGGTAATCATAGACCCCCAGCAGCACATTTCCGGCGGAGTTCCCCCTAAACCGGGCCTGGCCCTCCCGGACGCAGTAGCTGTAGTCCGCCCCGGGCAGCACATCCATGGAAAGCTCCAGAGATGCGGTGAACTTCCCCGACAGCATGGAAAGATGGGCCTGCAAGGTTTCCGCCGCAAAGGTCAATGTGGCGTTTTCCTCTCTATATCCTACCGTTTTGTCCATGATGGTCCGGTCCCCTTTCCCCAGATAGTTTAATTACATTTTATAATTAATCCCCTCCGGGGTCAATAGAATCCTTTCCGGTAATTTCCACAAAAAACGAACCAGTATTTTAGTTTATGTGCATAAAGTTACGATTCCGGCACATTTCTCTATTGAATTTCTACAAACTATCTGTTACTATGCAAATAACCCCCCTCGGGGGATGGCCAATATTTGAATCGGATTTTGAATTAATTCAAATCCCGTGCATCCCCGAGAATGATCGTGTTTAAGGAGTTGTTGCTATGAAAAAGAAGAAAAAGGGCATACAGATCAGCGACAAGGTTTGGCTTCTGATCTCTCTGCTCGCCGCGCTGCTGCTGTGGTACGGTCTTTCCCTGGGAGAGAAAACCGGACGCAGCTTCCCCTTTATTGACAAAGTGATCCCCGCCGTGGGCACCATGATCCAGCGCGGTGCCTTCTGGAAAGACATCAAGAGCAGTCTCAGCTGCGTGGCTCTGGGCTTTGTCCTGGGCTTCGCCACCGCCCTGCCCGTGGCCTTCCTCATGGCCTGGTACACCCCGGTCCAGAAAATCATCGAGCCCTGGATCAACTTCATCCGGAACATCCCCGCTCTGGGCTACGCTCCTTTGATCGTGATCATCTTCGGCGTGGGTCAGAAGCCCGCCGTGATCCTCATCTGGATCTGCACCTTCATGACCATGAGCATCACCATCTATCAGGGCATCAAGAACATCGATACCACCCTCATTAAGGCCGCCCGGGTCTTGGGTGCCAATGACCTGGACATCTTCCTGAAGGTCATCTGCCCCGCCACCGTGCCCTTTATCATCACCGCCGTCCGTCTGGGCCTGTCCGCTGCCCTCACCACCCTGCTGGCCGCCGAATCCACCGGTGCCCAGGCCGGTATCGGCATGCGTATCCGTTCTCTGGCAAACTCCTTTGATTCGCCCCCCATGCTGATGTACATTATCCTCTTGGGCATCATCGGCCTGATTCTCGTGAAGATCGTTGACATTATTGAAAGGAAGCTGACAGGATGGCAGGAAAAAATTTGACCAAGCTGAAAATCGACAACGTTGTCAAGGAATACAACGGCAACAAGGGCAAGACCGTTGCCCTGAACGGTGTCAGCCTGGATATTAAAGAGAATGAATTCATCTGTGTCGTCGGCCCCTCCGGCTGCGGCAAGTCCACCCTTCTGAACATCATCGCCGGCCTCTTAGAGCCCACCTCCGGTGCGGTTTACTTAGACGGTGAGAAGATCGAAGGCACCGGTGTGGAGCGCGGTGTGGTCTTCCAGGGCTACGCCCTGTTCCCCTGGCGGACGGTTCTCAAGAACGTCATGTTCGGCCTGGAAATGAAGCGTGTCCCCAAGGCCCAGGCCGAGGAGATCGCCAAGAAGTACATCAAGGCCGTGGGCCTGGAGGGCTTTGAGCACGCCTACCCCAAGGAGCTTTCCGGCGGTATGCGCCAGAGAGTGGCCATTGCCCGTGCCTACGCCGCCGACCCTGAGGTGCTGCTGCTGGACGAGCCCTTCGGCGCTCTGGATGCCCAGACCCGTGTGCAGCTGCAAAGTGAGCTGCTGAACACCTGGGAGCACGAGAAGAAGACCTGCTTCTTCATCACCCACGACGTGGACGAGGCCATCATTCTGGCCCAGCGGGTCATCATCATGTCCGCCCGTCCCGGCCGCATCAAGCGCATTGTGGACATCGACATCCCCTACCCCCGCACCCAGGCCACCAAGACCGACCCCAGATTCCTGGAGCTGAAAACCGAGATCTGGAACGAGGTCTACCAGGAGTTCCTGGAAGTCAAAAAGTAATTTCACCGGGCAAACCGGGAAAATTTAAAATTGGAGGAAACCCATATGAAGAAACTGCTCACTCTGGTGCTGGCAGCTGTTATGGTCCTGTCTATGGCCGCCTGCGGCGGTAAGACCGAGGCCCCCGCTACCACCGCCGCCCCTGCCGCTACCGAAGCCCCCGCCGCCACCGAGGCCCCCGCTACCGAAGCTCCCAAGGAGCTGACCAAGCTGAACGTTGCCTACATGCCGAACTACGCCTCCCTGTGGGGTGTGCTGACCGCCATGGACAAGGGCTACTTTGCCGAGGAAGGCATCGAAGTCACTCTGTGGGAGTTCGCTGACGGCCCCTCTGAAATCGCCGCTATGGAAGGCGGCAGCATCGACTTAGCTTACATCGGCCACGGCGCTCACAAGCTGTGCATCAACGGCCAGGCCAAGATCTTCCTGCCCTCCTCCGTCCACAGCACCGACCGCATCATCGTTCTGCCCACCTCCGAGGTCACTTCCGTTGACAACATCTCCAACCTGAAGGGCAAGAAGGTCGCCTACAACGGCGGCTCCTCCTCCGAGACCGCTCTGCAGGGCGCTCTGGCCGCCGCTAACCTCACCATGGACGACATCCAGGCCTTCGAAATGGACGCCACCAACATGGTCGCCGCCATGATGTCCGGCAACGTGGATGCCTGCACCGCCTGGAACCCCTACTCCAACCAGATCATGGACACCTGCAAGGGCGCTCTGGAGCTGGAATTCGCCACCAACTCCGTGAACATGTCCAGCTGGATCTGCATGCCCAATTACGCTGCCGAAAACCATGACGTGCTGGTCCGCTTCACCCGCGCTCTGCTCAAGGGCATGCAGTTCTCCTCCCAGCAGGAAAACTGGGACTATGCCGTTGACCTGTACGCCAAGCAGTGTGCCAAGGACTTCACCGCCTGCCAGGTCGAGACCGGTGACGCCACCTGGTTCTCCGCTGACTACGTGAAGCAGGCCATTGCCGACGGCACCTTCACCGACCTCTACACCCGTCAGCAGCAGATGTTCATCGACAATGGCGCCGTTGCAGCTCCCGTGGAACTGAACGACTACATTCTCTTCGACATCATGACCGAAGCTCTGAACTAAGGGATCTTCAAGGGCCGTCTCTTTTAAGAGGCGGCCCATTTTTTAGGAGGAATTATGAACTATTATATTGAAAACGGCCAGGTCTATGTGGACGGCGCCTTTCAGAATGTGATTCTGCACATCGTTGACGGAAAAATCGAGTTTGCCGGTTCCGTGCCCCAGGGTGTGGAAACCGTCGATGCCCAGGGTGCCCGGATCGTCCCCGGCTTTATTGACACCCATATGCACGGCGCCGTCGGCGTGGATGTGAACGGCGCCACGGCAGAGGACCTGGAGACCATCGGCAGATTCCTGGCCCAGCACGGCACCACCGCCTTCCAGGGCTCCGTTCTCACCGACACCCAGGAGCAGACCGAGTGGTGCATCGGCCAGTTTAATGACTATCGCAGCGCCCCCCGGGCAGGGGCGGAGCTGGTGGGCATCCACCTGGAAGGCCCCTTCCTGGCCAAGGCCTACAAGGGGGCCATGCCGGAGCACCTGCTGCAAAACTCCAATATCGGTTTGGTCCGGCACTACCAGGAGCTGGCCCAGGGGGGCATCCGCTACATTACCCTCTCCCCGGAGCTGCCCGGGGTGCTGGACATGATCCCGGAGCTGCGGAAGCTGGGCATCACCGTGGGCATCGGCCACTCCGGTGCCACCTATGACCAGGCCATGGAGGCCATCTCCCTGGGGGCCACCGTAGGCACCCACGTGGGCAACGCCATGCGGCTGTTCCACCAGCACGAGCCCGCCATTTTCGGTGCCGTCATGGAAAGCGATGTGTACTGCGAAACCATCTGCGACGGCCGCCACCTGGTCCCCGGCACGGTGCGGATGTACTTTAAGTGCAAGGGCCCCCAGCGCATCGTGGCCATCACAGACTCCATCATGGCCGCGGGCCTGCCCGACGGCAACTACCACCTGGGTGTCAACGACGTGGTGGTGAAAGACGGCGACGCCAAGCTCCAAAGCGACGGCACCCGGGCCGGCTCCACCTTGACCCAGGACACCGCCCTCAAAAACATGCTCTCCTGGCTCCCCCTGTCCCTGGAAGAGATCCTCCCCACCCTGACGGAAAACCCCGCCCGGGAAATGGGCCTGTGGGAAACCAAGGGCTCCATCGCCCCCGGCAAGGACGCGGACCTGGTCTTCCTGAACGAACACGCCCAAATCACCCAAGTCTACACCCGGGGCATCCGGGCCAAATAACCAACACCCCCACGGAAGCGGTTTCAAAACCGCCCCGTGGGGGTTTCGTTGTGGCAAGATGAGGAGCGGCAACACATTCTGCATTGTAGGAACAATATGTGTCAAGGTGTTGCACATGTAGGGGCGGCAATCTGCCGCCCGCCACGTTCCGAATACAACCTGTGCGGTTGAACGGTACCACGCAATGTAGCGGCGATGATTCATCGCCATGTTACGTCCCGGATACAACCCGTGCGGACAAAACGGAACCACCCCCTGGCATGTCATTCCGAGCGAACGGAAGTGAGTCGAGGAATCTACTCAAGTTGCAAATTTCAACTTGTGTTGGTCCTTTCTCCCACGTAGTGGATTCCTCCACTCCGCTGACGCTCAAGACCTGAATGACACGTCAATAGGTGGTTTCATTCAACCACACAGGTTGTACATCCAACGCAGCGGGCGGCAGATTGCCGCCCCTACAATACAATTGTTCTGTATTACCGTATTTTAAACGTATTTATCATCGTTTTGCGTTCATAAAATGCAAAAACGTGGTACATGAACGTAGGGGCGGCAATCTGCCGCCCGCCACGTTCCGAATACAACCTGTGCGGTTGAACGGTACCACGCAATGTAGCGGCGATGATTCATCGCCATAAAACGTTGCAAATATACCCCGTGCGGTTGAATGACACCTCCCAAAAGCACGGTACAAAAGCTTCCCTTGGGGGAAGCTGGCTCGCCCGAGGGCGAGCCTGATGAGGGCCGCGGGGCGGCGTGAAACATTCCAGAAACAGTAGGCGAATCCGTAGAAACGTAACCTCATTGTCATTCAGGCCTTGAGCGTTAGCGGAGTGGAGGAATCCACCACGTTGGATAGTGAACCACCACAAGATAAAATCTGCAACTCGGGAAGATTCCTCGACTCGCTTACGCTCCCTCGGAATGACATGTCGGAGGGTGGTTCTCGTTTGTCCGCACAGGTTATATTCGATACGTGGCGGGCGGCTAATAGCCGCCCCTACATACGCAACACCTTTACGTCCATTGTTCCTACAATCCAGAACGCCGTACCGCGCCTCATCCACCGCCTATGGCGGTTCCCCTTCCCCGAAGGGGGAAGGTCTTGGGTGACACTATTCATCCACACAGGTCATATCCGCTATATGCGCAACGCCTTCTGGTTGAATGCTGCGGACTTGACATTAAGAAAAGTTCACAAAAGTAAACAATATAAACACGCCGTCACGGCGGCAGAACAGGGGGAATTGGATGACACAGTCAGATCGGATATGGGTGTTTCACAAGGCGTTGGTGGGAAACGGGGGAATGCAGGATGGCCGAGCGTAGAATGTTCGCAAAAACCATTGTGGACAGTGACGCATTTCTGGATATGCCGGTTACCGCCAGGCTCCTTTACTACGACCTGGCCATGCGGGCGGACGATGATGGCTTTAACAACGCTCCACGAAAAGTTTTGCGGACCATCGGCGCTTCACCGGACGACCTGAATGTCCTCGTGGCCCGGAAATTCGTCATTCCTTTTGACAATGGTGTCGTTGCGATCAAGCATTGGAGGGTTCACAACTATATCCGGAAGGATACATACAATGCCACCCCATACAAAAGCCAGCGGGATATGCTTGAATTTGACGAGAACAACGCCTATCGGTTGAAGAGTACGGAAAGCGTCAACGGGTCGTCGACGGGATGTCAGCTTCTCGTGGACGGGTCGTCGACACAGGATAGGTTAGGTAAGGATAGGATAATAATAGAGGCGGACAAGCCGCCAAAAAGAGAACAGTTTTCCCCTCCCTCTATTCAGGACGTGACGGAATACTGTCAGGAAAAGGGCTGCCAGATCGACCCGGAGGCCTTTGTGGCCTACTACGATTCCGTGGGCTGGATGATCGGCAGGAAGAAAATGAAGTCCTGGAAGAGTGCCGTGGTCACCTGGGCCAAGAGAAATCATGGCGGCGATACACAGCCGACAGTCGACACCGGCTATGTGCTGGCACCCTTGGAAGACCCCTGGGAGGTGGCCATGCGTGATCCGGAGAAACGAAAGGCGGCGGGGTATGATTGATTTTGGCACGCCGGAGGCGGCTACCAGCCCCCCGCCACCTTGCAAATACAACCCGTGCGGTTGCATGGTACCACCCAAAAGCACGGTACAAAAGCTTCCCTTGGGGGAAGCTGGCTCGCCCGAGGGCGAGCCTGATGAGGGCTGCGGGGCGGCGTAAGACGTTGCACAAACAATGGGCGAATCCGTAGAAACGCTTCGAAATTGTCATTCCGACCGCAGCGTCAGCGGAGTGGAGGAATCCACCACGTTGGATAATGAACCACCGCAAGATAAAATCTGCAACTCGGGAAGATTCCTCGACTCGCTTACGCTCCCTCGGAATGACATGTCGGAGGGTGGTTCTCGTTTGTCCGCACAGGTTATATTCGATACGTGGCGGGCGGCTAATAGCCGCCCCTACATACGCAACACCTTTACGCCCATTGTTCCTACAATGCAGAACGCCGTACCGCGCCTCATCCACCGCCTATGGCGGTCCCCCTTCCCCGAAGGGGAAGGTTTTGGGTGGTACCGTTTAACCACACAGGTGCTGCCTTACATCCTTTGGACTCTTTTTTTCTCCCACTGCCACAGGACCAGAAAACCGATTCCCGCGGCGATCCAGGAGGCGATGTAAATATCAATGATGCATTCCATGGTATGCTGCCTGGGAAGCAGCAGCAGGATGCCCAGTACCCGCAGAAGGCAGATGGATAGAAGCGTCAGGATCATGGGCCTGACCGTATCCCCCGTTCCGCAGCAGGCCCCGGAGAAGCTTTCCGCCAGGGCGTAAAAGAAGAAAAACGGGGCCATGCGCCGCATAAAGGAGGCCGCCAGGGGCACCACCGCCGGAGCGTCCGTTGCAGGAACGAACAGGCCTCCCAGGGGGGCCGTCAGGAAATACAGGCCCAGGCTCACCGCGGCCACTGCACCCACGGACATGGCCGCACCGATCCGGTTGCCTTCGCAGACCCGATCCCAGCGTCCCGCGCCCATATTCTGGGCGGTATAGGTGGTCAGCGCCGGTCCCATGGCATCCGCCAGGAGCCAGATGAGCATATCCAGTTTGTCGCAGATGCCCCAGGCCGCAATGGTATCCGTACCCATGGTGTTCACCGCCGCCTGGACAATGGAATTGGCCACCGGGAACAGTACCGCTTGCAGCGCCAGCGGAATGCCCAGGCGTACCATGGCCCACAGGTGCTCCAGCCACCGCCGGGGCCGCCGGAGGCCCTGCCGGTTCGGAAGGATTTTCCAAACCATCCACACAGCCACAGCCGCGCTGATCATCTGGGCAAAAACCGTTGCAATGGCCGCCCCTGCGGTTCCCATCCCCAGCGTTCCCACCAGCAGAAGGTCTCCTACAATATTGACCATCGAACTGACCAGCAGAATATACAGGGGGCTTCTGGAGTTTCCGAAGGCCCGCAGAACGCCGGAGGCCATGTTGTATAGGATCATGGCCCAGATGCCCCCGAAATAAATGCTCGTATAGCCCCGGGTCTGGTCAAAAATTTCTTCCGGCACCTGCATGAGCTCCAGCAGCCCAGGGGTCAGCAGCACACCGCCGACGGCGCACAGGATTCCAAGCCCCGCCGCCAGGGCTCCGGCGGAGAGCATACACGAGCGCAAGCCGTCCCGGTTCTCCGCCCCAAAGTGCCGGGAAATCAGGATGGTAGCCCCGGCGGCAAGGCCGTTCATGAAATTGACGGGAAACCGGAAGAGGGTATGGACGGAATCAATGGCCGCCAGCGCGCTTTTGCCCGCAATGCGCCCAACGATCACCGCATCCGCCGTCACATACAGCTGCTGCACGAGAGAGCTTAGCATCAGCGGCACCACAAAGGCCAGCAGCGCCGGACCGATGGGGCCGGAAATGAGACTTTCGTTTTTCTTCACGGCAGCCTACCCTTCTTCGGAAAACAGGTGACAGGCCACCCCGTGGTCTTTGGATAGCCAGCGCATCTCCGGTTTTTCCCGGGCGCAGCGTTCAAAGCACCGGTCGCAGCGGTCCCGGAAGGGGCAGCCCGCCGGAACATCCAGGGGGCTGGGGGGCTCCGAATCAATGACGGTGATGGGTTTTTGGGGGTCAGTATCCAGGTCCAGCACCGCGTCGATCAGCGCCCGGGTATAGGGATGCCGGGCACGGTCCCGCAAATGTTCCCCGGGCAGCACCTCAACGAGGCTCCCCAGATACATGACCGCCACCTGATGGGCCACGCTCTGGACCAGGGCAATGTCATGGCAGATAAAGCCCATGGTGAGCCCCTGCTCCCGCTGGAGCCGGACGATGAGCTCCATGATGTTTTTCTGTACGGACACATCCAGTGCCGCCGTAGCCTCATCCAGAATCAGGATTTCGGGCCGGAGGGCCAGCGCCCGGGCGATGGCGACCCGCTGGCGCTGGCCGCCGCTCATGCTGTGGGGATACCGGTCCCCAAAATCTCCCGGCAGCTCCACCGTTTCCAGAAGGCCGCGGCACACCGCATCCTTTTCTTTTGGGGCGATCAGGCCAAAATTCCGCAGGGGCTCACAGACGATGTCCCGGACCTTCATTTTGGGATTGAAGGAGGCACCGGGGTCTTGGAAAACCATCTGAATATGCCGCCGGGTCTGCCGCAGCTGCTCTCCCCGAAGGGCCGTAATATCCTGGCCCCGATAGAGGACCTGCCCGCTGTCCGGCCGGTCCAGGGCCACCAGGAATCGCATCAATGTGCTTTTGCCGCAGCCGGACTCCCCCACCAGGCCCAGGGTTCTCCCCTTTACCAGCCCCACGGACACGTCATCATTGGCCCGCAGCCATCGGCCGTCAGAAGCGGGATAGCTTTTGCAAACATGCAGGGCCTCCAAAATCACTTCCGGTTCAGACATAACGCACACCTCCCATGGTGGGAACGGATTCCAAAAGACTTCTTGTGTAGGCATTGGAAGAAGCGCGGAGAATGGTATCCCGGTCTCCCGCCTCCTCGATTTTCCCCTGACGCATCACCAGAATCCGGTCTGACAAATAGGCGGCAACCCCCAGATTATGGGTGACCAGCAGAATGGCCGTTCCATAGTCCCGGCGGAGCCTGGCCATTTCCCCCACGATCTGGGCCTGGGTCGTCACATCCAGGGCGGAGGTGGGCTCATCCGCCAGCAGCAGCTTGGGCTCATAGCTCATGCCCATGGCAATGCCCACCCGCTGCTGCATGCCGCCGGAGAGCTGAAAGGGGTAGGAGTGCATAATGTTTTCAGGGCTTGGCAGCCGCATTCTGGCAAGCATCCGGGTTCCTTTTTCCCAGGCCTCTTTTTTGGTCAGTTTCTCATGGGTCTGCAGATACTCGGCAAAAACGGAGCCGATTTTCCGGGTAGGATTCAGCATGGCCCCGCTGTCCTGAAAAATCATGGAGATTTCCCGGCCCCGGATGGCCCGCCACTGCTCCGGCGTTACATTCCGCAAATCCTTTCCGTCAAATCGGATTTCTCCTGCGGTAACGGCACCGCCTCCCGGAAGCAGCCCCAGGATGGCGCGGATCACGCTGGTCTTCCCGCTGCCGCTCTCGCCCACCAGGCTGACGATCTGGCCGGGCTCCATATGCAAAGAAAAATCCTCCACAGCCCGGGTTTCCCCATAGCCGATGGTAACATGGTCCAGTTCCAGCATTTTTACGCCTCCTTGGGGTCAAGAATATCCCGCACGGAATCTCCCAGCATGTTAAAGACCACCACCACCAGGAAAATGGCCAATCCCGGGAAAATCATCATCCAGGGGGCGGACTGCATGCAGGCACGGCCTTCGTTCAGCATATAGCCCCATTCCGGCGCAGGGGGCTTGGTGCCGAAGCCCAGAAAGGACAAGGCCGCCAGCTCCAGCATCATGCCGCCTAAGTCCGTGGTGGCCGTAATGATCAGCGTGGGCAGGGCGTTGGGGAGCATATAGGAAAACAGCATGTGCCCTGTTTTGGAGCCCGTCACAATGGCCGCCGACACATAATCCCGGTCCCGGATTTTGAGAACCAGGCTTCTGGATAGTCTTGCGTACTTGGTCCAGTTGACCAGCACAATGGCGATGATGGCGTTCCGGCTGCCCGCGCCCATAATACCGGCAACAGCCAGGGCCAGCACCAGGCCGGGAAAGGCCAGCATCATATCCGCAATGCGCATAATGACCCCGTCCACCCAGCCCCCAAAATACCCCGCCGTCACCCCCGCCGCGGTGCCCACCAGGAAGATCAGTGCCACCACGCTGAAGGTCGCGCCAAGAGATGCCCTTGCGCCGTAAATGACCCGGGTAAAGATGTCCCGGCCCATTTTATCGGTACCGAAAATATGGGCCCGGCTGGGGGCCTCCAGGGCCTCCGTCAGAGAGCCCTTCAGCGGGTCTGCGCCGCCGGTCACCACCGGGGCAAACACCGCCCCCAGGATGATCAGCACCGCGAGGATCAGAAAAACCGTAAACTGCTTATGGGCAAGGAAAAAATTTTTCTTTTTCATTTTGTATGCTCCTTTGCCCGCATTCTGGGGTCTACCGCCCCATAGGAGGCATCCACCAGAAGATTGATGACCATGTAAATCAGGGCCAGCCACAAAACGTAGCCCTGAATCAGATTATAGTCGCTGGAGGTAATGGCCGAAACCGCCAGATTGCCCAGGCCCGGATAGGAAAAAATCACTTCCACCACACTGGTGCCGCCCAGCAGACTGCCAACGGACAGCCCGAACATGGTGATAAGGGGCAGCAGGGCGTTGGGGAACACGTTCCGCCACAAAATCACGGATTCCCGAACCCCTCTGGCCCGGGCCCCTGCCACATAGTCCTGGTTCAGCTCCTCCAACACCGCTGTGCGGACCTGCCGGGTATATTTGGAGGACATGGCCAGGGCCAGGGTCAGGGCGGGCAGGAAAATACTGCGCAGATCCCCGGCAGAGCTGATGACGGGAAAGGCCTTGATGTGGACGCAGAAGGCCAGCATCAGCAGCAGGCCCACCCAGAAATTGGGCATGGCACAGCCCACAAAGGTCAGCCCCCGGACCAGGTAATCGATCCACCGGTCCTTATAAACAGCGGAGAGCATCCCAAGGGGCACCGCCAGCAGCAGCATCAGCCCCATGGAGAGCAGGGTCAGCTTCACCGTGGGCCAAAGCCGCCCCAGAAGCAGCTCCGTCACCGGCTTGTTCAGGGTATAGGATTTTCCGAAGTCCCCCCGCAGGCAGTTCCGCAGCCAGCGGAGATACTGGGTCGGCAGCGGATCGTTGAGGCCCAGCTCCTGCCGGGTCTCCGCCACCAGTTCCTCCGTGGGCATGATCCCCGCGGCGGTATACATATTGCGCACGGGGTCTCCCGGGGACAGGTAGGTCAGCAAAAAGGTCACAAAGCTGATACCCACCAGCACCACCAGGATCTGTGCCAGCCGAAGGGCCAGTTTTTTCTTCTTCAAGGCCCATCCTCCTCTCTCTTACATACACAGCCAGGGCCGAAGCCCCGGCTGTGCGAGAACTGTTTTTCTTTATGCGGGGACGATCTCCGTGGTCAGCCAGTAGTAGTCCGCCGTATGGATGTGGGCGTAGCCTACCTTCTTGGAGTAGATCATGGAGGAGTTGTAGTAGCCGTCCACAATGACCAGGGCGTCATCGATGACGATCTGCTGCATCTGCCGGATCAGTTCTGCCCGCTTTTCAACATCCATTTCGCCCTTGAGCTGCTCATAGAGGGCATCGTATTCGGGGTTACTGTAGCCGCAATAGGTACCGTCTGTGGTCCAGTTGGCCATATACTCAAAGGGGTCGCCGGTGCCCACCGTGGTCCAGTTGTTGTTGCTGAGATCGTATTCTCCTGCTGCCAGCTTGCTCCACTGGTCGTCCGAGCTGCCGAAATCCGCGGTGCAGGCAATGCCGATTTCCGCCAGATACTGCATATGCGCATTGGAAAAATCATTGAGCATCCGGTTTTCATAGGAAACATAGTGCAGATCGATTTTCTTTCCCTCCAGCTCCCGGAAGCCGTCGCCGTCGGAGTCCACGATGCCCGCGTCGTCCAGCAGTTTCTTTGCCCCCTCCGGGTCATACTGATAGGGGTTTACCAGCTTGTCGTAGCCATAGTTCAGGGTCGAGGGCAGAACGGAGAAACCGGCGGTGTAGAGCCCCCCAATGGTCTTGGAGGAGCAGATGGTGTCATTGTCAATGCCCATGAGGATGGCCTGCCGGAGGGTCTTGTTGCCAAGAACGCCGTTCAGGTTCATCCAGCTGAAGCCGCAGCGCACACCGGAGGCAATGTCCACGGTGTAATCCGCGCTTTGCTGGAAGTTCTGGATGTCGGAAACATTGGTGATGTTCTCCACCAGGTCCACCTGGCCGCTTTGCAGCGCCATGGTCTTGGCGGAAGCGTCACCCATAAAGAGAATATGGATGCTGTCATAGGGGACCTTTTCCCGGTAGTTGGGGTTGGCCTTCATGTCGTAGCCCACACCCACGCCGTTGAATTTGTCGATCATATAGGGGCCGGTGCCGATGGCGCCGTTGTCAAAATCCGTGATATGCTCCACATCCAGGATCGCCATCACGGGATAGGCCAGCTGGCCCGGCAGATTGGCGTAGGACTTGGAGGTCACAATGGTAACGGTGTTGGCCGCGTCATCGGCGGTCACCTCCGCCTCATACTCCAGGTATTTCTGGGGCTTGGCAGAGCCGCCGGGGCCCACTTCCTTCAGATAATCAAAATAGGCCTTCACGCTGGAGGGGGTCAGGGGGCAGCCGTCGGAGAATTTGATGTCCTTTTTCAGAGTGATGACCCACTGGGTGTGTTCGTCGTTCACCGTATAGCTCTCCGCCAGCCAGGGCTCCACATTCATATTGTCGTCAAATTTAAACAGCGCTTCGCTGATGCCATAGCGCATGCAGTTCCAGGAGGAGCTGATGGCCATGGCCGTGTTGACAGACCCGTCATCGTACATCTGACAGCCGAAGTTCAGTACCTTTTGGGATGCGTCCCCTTTGGCCTCTCCCTGCTTCCCGGCACAGCCGGAGAGCACCAGCGCGGCGCACAGAACCAGCGCCAGCCATGTTTTCCGATGTTTCATACCTGTTCATCCTTTCGTAATTTGTCCCCAAAATACGGCGCAAAAAAAGCCGGACTTCCGTCCGACTAAAAAAACATACGCAAAGGAGACGCCACCGAAAATGGCAACAGCTTCATTTTGCAGAATGATCCCTTGTCCGACGCAAGTGCATTCTCAAAAATAAGCAGGTCTCCTGACTGAAGTTACGTTTACGGCGCCTTCCCAAAAAATCAGTGGCATATTGCCGCAAACTAGCTATCACAGTGACGGGATCGTCCCGGATTCTCACCGGCTTCCCTTTTCATCGGGCAACCGCCCGAACTTATTTTCAGCGGCCAAAAGGCCGACTTTGTGAACTTTTTATTATTATTGCACAGTATTTTCGTTCTGTCAATAAAATTATAGTAGGATTAAATACATTTTTATTTGAAAATGTCAAAACACAGGAAGTCCCTCATAGCGGTGGATGAGGGGCGGTACCACGTTCCGCATTGTAGAAACACCAGGCGCAAAGGTGCTGCGCATGTAGGGGCGGCTACTAGCCGCCCGCCACGTTCCGACTACAACCTGTGCGGTTGAATGGAACCACGCAATGTAGCGGCGATGATTCATCGCCAAGCAACGTTCCGAATACAACCCGTGTGGATGAACAGTATCACCCACCAGCGTGTCCGTAGGGGCGGCTATTAGCCGCCCGCCACGTAGCATATATAACCTGTGCGGGTGGATGGTATTGCCCCATATACGGTATACCCAATGTAGCGGCGATGATTCATCGGTGGGATCAAGGAGTGATTGCCCCCGGCAATCAATAGATTTTGATTCGCTGCGCGGAGCACCACCATGCAACGTTCCGAATACAACCCGTGCGGGCAAAACGGAACCCCCCCCCGACATGTCATTCCGAGCGAGCATAGCGAGTCGAGGAATCTTCCCAAGTGGCCTGTTTTATCTTGTGTTGGTTCTTTGTTAAACGTGGTGGATTTCTCCACTCCGCTTCGCTCTATTTATCCCAGTTCCTGTGCATGTAAGCCTTAAAATCATACTTGCAATGCATCTTATAACGCTCCACATCCGGAAGAATGATTCGCGCATTTTCCGGTGTCAGTTTTACGCAGTCAGCAAAAGCGTATACATCTTTCTCTGTTACGATCCCCCGCGGCTGATGGACAGTCAGTTCCTCGTCCCATGTATCATGCGTCCAGTTGACCCGCAGATACTCCCTGCATCGTGCCTCCATATGGTGAAGATGGTGGTCGCCTGTGAGCGAGCTTCGGAATAACGGTGTTCCATGCTGCGCAATCATTTCGTACATCAGAGAAGCCATCCGGTCACGCAGCAAATCCAATGCTGTACTCTTTTCCAGCTTGCCGAGCTCAATTGGCTCTCCATAGCGCATATAAATCACGTCCGAATCATGCTCACAAAACACAGCGACCGGAATGCAGGGTACACCCGTCTGCTTTGCTAAGAGCCACGGCCCGGAAAACAGCGGGTTTACCAGAAGGTTTTCAGAATTATTCCATCCCCCCTCCGGAAAAAGCAAGATACTCGACCCTGCATTCAAAATTCGGAGCATCTTTTTAACAGATTCTTTTCTGCTGCAATCATCCATGCGGTCAACATATATCATCCCGTTCAGCCATGCCGCGTACATTTGCGGATTATGCTCAAGCTGATCCGTCGTCCCCACCAGCACCCATGTGCTTCTGTCTATGACCGCAAGATTTGCGATGATATCCTCCTGAAAGTAGTGGGTAGACGCAAAAATATAGGGCTGTCCCGGGGCCAGCACAGGATATTGCTCCACAACGATCCTGTGCTTGGCCGCAAGCCGCAGGCAGATGCGCAGCATCGGGCTTATCCTGCGGCGCAGCCGAATCCCCCTATCCGTCGTGAAGTTCTCCGCCTTCGCCGAAATACAGCGCGTTAAACCAATGTTTTTCATTCTCTGCTCCTACTGTTTTCTCCACAAAAAGGCGTTCTCCCTGTTGGGAATCAGCCTGTCCAGATGGGCATAAGCCTCCCGCTGTGTAAGCTCCGCCATGTCGTGGAAGCGAGTGGCCTCTATGGATTCCAGTGTGTTCCACGGAGCAATTTGCCCTGCAAACGCTTCGGAAAACTTTTTCCCATAGTCTTTCGGCAATGCGCTGCGGGATGAAACGCCCTCCCTTTCCCAGATGTCCCATTTCAGCGTCGCCATGGCATCGCGCAAGGCCTGAGTCAGTGCTTCATGGCCGGTGTAATCCTCCGGAAGCAGCGCCTGCCCGAATTTGATGACAAAGCGCCTGTCATACCGCTCGATTCCAACCGGAACAATTTTCATATGCGTCTCCATCGCCATTTTTGCCGTACCCTGAAACAGCGGCAACATCGGCCGATTTTCCGACCCGTTGCGGGCGCCCTCCGGGAAGATCATCAGCGAGCCGCCGCCCTTCAGCAGCTCCACTGCCCGCAGGTAGGCAATGCGCCGGTCGGTTTTGTCCAGGGTTTCCAGAAAAATACTCCCGTTTATGTACAGCAGCAAGCCGGAAATGTCCTTGTACAAGATACACGGATCACCGACGAACCACCAGCTGCTCTGACCAAGGACTTCATATATTCCTTCAAGGTCGCCGCTGTCGATGTGTGTGCAGGCAAAAATGGCCTGTCCGTAGTCCTTCCGGGGTTCTCCCAGAACTTGAATCGTCTGCTTTTGGAAGCAACGGCCGATTTTCAGAAATGCTGCAAACAGCGGATATAATGCTTTTCGGGAGCGGATATGCCGCAGTTTCGTTCCCTGAGCAAACAGGTATTTCCGCCGCTCGCGGTAGTATGTCTCAAGGGAGGAAACCGGCATGGTCAGGCGTTTCAGAATGCTTATTCTCTTGAAAGAAGTTTTCTGCATATGGATTCTCCCTCAGTAAAAATGCGTTATTTCCGGATATCTTCAACTCTTTCAAATGGGCAAAGACATCCCGCGGCGCGGGATTCCGCTCCAGCACCCAGGCGCGCAGCTGCTGCTCCGTCAGCAGGCCATATTCCTTCACTCGGTCGCTGGTGTAGGCAGCGTAGTCATCGGAGCTAATTTCATCTCTACGGAAAGTCCCTTTCTTTTCCCACTGTTCCCAGCGGAGCGCTGCCAGCTTGTCCCGCAGTTCCTCACAGGCTGCGGCTTTATCCGAATCAACGGGGAAGTACGGATCGTCCATATTTACAGTGCAGATGTGCTTTTCGTACTCTAAGGCCACTGGTACGATTGCTTTACCCGTGACCTGCGCCATTTCAATCACGCCCCAGCTCATCGGCAGCATAGGGCTGGCTTCCGTCAGGTTCCATGTACCCTCCGGGAAGATCAAGAGGTCTTTCCTATAGCGTAGGCAGGCGATACATAGCTGCTTGGCGTGCGCCTTATCCTCACGGCTGGCTCGATTCGACCAGATAACGCCGTTCAGCCAAAGCCCCAAGCCAGGAATATCCCCCTTTGGCTCGTCGCTTGCCAACACAAAGAACGACTTGCCGATGATTCGTGCCATCAGAGGAATATCGTATCCGTTAGAGTGATTCACCGCAAATATGTATGGGCCATTTTCAAGCTCAACACGCCGCATATATCTAATCCGACAGCCGCTGGCTGCCGCCATGATTGCCCAGATCACAGGATGAAACCGCTCACGATACTGAATCCCATGCTCGTTTACCGCCTCGCGGCAGGTGATCTTTTCAATCAGCTTCATTTACCCAACTCGTTTCTATGTCATTCAAAGCTGCACCTCTGCCGCCATTCGTTCCAGGGTGCGGTAGTCCACCTTGCCGATAGGTGTATGCGAAAATTCTGTCACAAAGCGGTACTCTACTGGCTGCATATAGGTGGGCAAGCTCTTGGCGCAAATGCGTTGCAGCTCTTTTGTAAGAGTGTCTAATGGCCTATGTTCCGGATGAGGTATTACATAAGCGACAGGTTCATAGTAGGCACTGCCCGCTCTGAAACGGGCAACTGCCGTGCAATCAAAGATATCTGGCAGTTCTTTCACCGCGCTTTCGATCAGTCCGGGGAATATCTTGGCGGGCTGCCCTTCAAATGTTGTCAGGTAAATCCTGCGGATGCGCCCCTCGTGGAAGAGAAGGCCGTCACTGTTCATCCGGCCAAGATCACCGGTCTTTACCCAACGAGTCCCATTTTCATCAGTTACCAGAACCTCATTTGTTTCCTTCTGGTTTTTATGGTAGCCCAGCATAGCCGACGGCGCGGAAATCCAAATCTCTCCGGTCTGGTTATAGCGAAGCTCCTTACCGGTATCCATATCAACGATTTTAATTGTATTTGAAACAAGCGGAACGCCCACACTTCCGATTGCGTTTGCACCACGGAATGAACATACGCTTGTAGCGCAAAGCTCCGTCATTCCATAACCCTTGGCCACTTCATAAAGGCAGCCGTTTCTTTTTAGATATTCGTTGACTTTGCGCTCCATCTCTGCATTTAGCGTATCCCCGCCGACACCGGCCGAAATCAGGAAGGACAGATTCATGTCTTTTGTCAGCGGGTCTTCTGCGAGATATTTCAGGTGGTCTGCCAGGGCAGAAAAATGGTTCGGTTTATATTTCGCAAAGAGCTTTGGGAAGCCCTTGGAATCGAATTTGGGATAGAGGATAACTTGCAGGCCATAGCAGAGCGTCGTGTGGATGGCAAGCGTCAGGCCATAGATGATAAATGGGGGTAAATCGTCAAAATACTTGTGCTGTCGTTCAAACGGAATATCAAAATATTGGTATCCATGTGCAACAGCATTGATATTGTCATCCGAGAGCATGACGCCTTTGGGGATTCCCGTTGTACCGCCGGTATGCGCAATGACAAAACAACGCTCCTTTTCATATGGAGCATATTCAGGCACGGTATTGACCCCGTGCACAATGAAATCTGCCCAGCGCATATCACCTGATGCCAGCGCAGGCGCTTTGTTTTTCAGTCGGTAAGCGATCCGTTTAACGGGCGGCAGGGAATCCGCAAGAGATACTGTAACGATTCTTTCGACAGCCGTCTCTCTTGCAGCCTTTTGTATGACCGGGTAAGCAAGATCGACGGTAACGACTAATTTTGCGTCGCATTCGGTGATGTAATTCCGGAGCTGTTCTGCGTTTGTCCGCGGGTCGACCAGATTTGCGACAGCACCAAGCCGATCAAGCGCATACAGAGCATAAACTGTTTCGGGCATATTGACTACACACAGAATCACAATATCCCCTTGCGCGATTTTCAATGCCGCAAATGCCTTTGCTGCACTTTCAATTCCATCAAACATCTGACCGTAGGTAATCTTTCGATCGAAATAAATCAGGGCAATATCATCGGGATGCCCAGCGTTTCCACGGCGAATCAGCTCATATGCCGTACATTTCGGCAACGGGGCGTGGATTGCTTCGTCGGAATAGTATTTCAGCCAAGGCTTATCTATGGACGGATAACCGGTCAGCGTTTTTTCTTCCATTTTTACCTCCGTTTTACAGTTGCCCGCGTAAATTTTATTTGACGTATTCCTCCGCCGCCATGCGCTCCAGGGTGCGGTAATCGACTTTGCCGTTAGGTGTCAACGGTAAAGCACTAAGAAAGTAAAACATATCAGGTCTGCAGTTTTGGGCTAATTCAGCCTTGCACAGCGCATTTAATTCATCTATCGCTGTAGCAGCATTATATTCGTATGCGAGAACCACAAAAACAGCAGGGACAGAACCTCTTCCGTGAATGACATCAGGCGAACCGACAGCGCAGCATGCCGAGACAGCGGAATGCTTCATGACGACATTTTCTATATTTGTGGGATATATCTTTACTCCGTCGTACCCAATAATCACACGCTTCATGCGCCCGACAAGGTATATGTTGCCGTCGCGATCGATTTTGCCGAGGTCTCCGGTGTGGAGCCAAAGCCTCCCGTCACTGTGCATTCGGAGAATGTTTTCTGTTTCCTTTTCGTTTTTGAAATACCCCTTCATCGTACAGGGACTGTGAATGCATATTTCCCCAATGGTATCATATGTGAGTTCGGAATCCGTCTCGGCATCATACACACAAAAGATGTTTTTGGGAAGAGGAACGCCGACACTGCATTCAACAACGTGTGTGGGCAGCTGCGTGGCAGCAGAGGAACAACATTCCGTCATACCATACCCTTCAATAATACTGCTGCGACAGCCGCCCTTACGCAAAATTGCTGTAATTGCCGTTCTGGCATGCTCCTCAAGATGGTTTCCTCCGCTGGCAAGGGTTTTTAGGAAAGAGTAGTCTATATTCTTTTCGGCTCGGGTAAGCAGATTTTCCCAATTGGCCGGACCGACAGCAACATGATTGGGCGTGTATTTCAGAAGATTCCCTACGAACTTTTCCGGGCGGTAGTCTGGAAGCAGCGTCACCGACATGTGGAGAACAAATGGGAAATGAAATGATAAAAATGAATACGCAAGAAATGGCGGAACCTGATTTAGCATACTGTCAGAAGCGTCATGGTCAAAACCGATTGAAACATACTGCGAGATCAGAGCGTTGATGTTTCTGTTGGTGAGCATGACCCCCTTCGGTTGGCCAGTAGTACCGCTGGTATGCGCAATGCAGGCAACGGAATCCGGATCGCTGCGGATACCCACATTTGCTCCGCCTCCGCGAGAAATAAACTTTTCCCAGCGCATTATCTGCTGCACATTTGAGCGGCGGGGAAACCTTGAACGCCTATACAATGAGAGCGGAAACGAAAGTGAGGCGAGTGGAGAAACAAGAATCAGCGCCTCAAGCTTGGTTTTTGGGGCAATTGTGTACATATTTTCCGCAAACATATCACATATTACCGCAACCTTTGCGTCGGATTCGTCTATGTAGTGCAGCAGGACGTCGCCCATCGAGCGCAGGTCTATCATGTCCACAACAGCACCCAGCATATTGAGAGCATATATGCAATATATGTTCTCCGGGATATTCGGCAAAGCAACTGCGACAATATCACCCGCTTTTACGCCAACCGAGGCAAAAGCTCTGGCTGCCTCATGAATACGCTTCAGAAGTACTCGATAAGATATCTTGCGACCCAAATATAAAATCGCATTGTTATCCGGGTATCCGGCCGCATTCTCCGCCAGATAGTCATATATCGTCCCTTCCGGCAGCGGGGCATGGATAGCTTCCTCGGAATAGTATTTCAGCCAAGGCTTATCTATGGACGGATAACCGGTCAGCGTTTTTTCTTCCATTTTTACCTCCGTTTTACGGTTGCCCGCGTAAATTTTATTTGATGTCTTCCTCCGCTGCCATGCGCTCCAGCGCACGGAAATCCACCTTCCCCGCCGGAGTGGTGGGCAGCCTGTCCACAAAATGATACGCGTAAGGCACCGCATTTCCGTGCAGTTCCTTTTCACAGAGCTGTCCGAGCTGTTCCTCAAGACGGCTTCGATCTGCTGACGGAGCCGGAACGACATATGCAATGGGCAAATACCCGCGCTCACCGTTGGGCTTTCCGATAACGGCGCAGTTCTCCACCTCGGGGCATGTACACAGAACACGCTCGATCTCCATGGGGTAGATACGCTGCGGTGTGTGATCCGGCCCAATGCCCCAGAATATCCGCTTGATCCGTCCGGTAAGATGAAAGTGCCCTTCCGGGGTGATATGCCCCAGGTCTCCCGTCCGCAGCCAGCGGACGCCATTTTCCTCGAAAATGATTTCTTTGGTAGCGTCCTCGTTTTTGCAGTAGCCGATCATCAATGTGGGGCCGGTAACGCAGATCTCTCCATCATGGTCATAGCCCAGTTCCTTCCCCGTGTCGATATCCAGCACCTTGATATTGTTTCGGGGCAGCGGGATCATCTCCGGTACGCGATTCGTGCTGAAGCAGAGTGTCGAGGCAGTTTCTGTCATGCCGTACCCCTTCAGCAAACCGTACGGAGAATGATGCGTCATTAGGAACTGGGTTGCCGCCTGCTCCCATTCCTGACTCATCGCATCACCGCCATAGGCTGCGACCCGCAGAAAGGACAGATTCATGCGCTGCACCCGTTTACTTTTCATCAGTGCCTCGATGTGCAGCGGCCCGCCGCTGAAATGGTTCGGCCGATAGCGCGCAAACTGTGCCGGGAAATGTGCCGGCGCAGGGTCGGGACAAAGCACCTCCTCCAACCCCGTACACAGCGCCATGTGCCCCCCAAAAAATACACCATAGGCCAAAAACGGGGGAATAATGTTCATAAACCTCTGACCCGGCTCGAAATCTAGAATGTTGTCAGACACACGGTATTGAAACGCAAGGGCGTTGGCTGCACCATTGGAAACCAGGACCCCTTTCGCCTTGCCGGTAGTGCCGCCCGTGTATTCAATGACCGCCGGGTCTTCTTTTTTCACTGTGCAGGAGGGCAGAGATACCCGATTGCCGGACGCAAGGAATTCCTGCCATGCGGTGGATTCCGCCCGTGGCTGCTTTGCCTTCAGCCGATACAGCAAGGCCGCGGGCAAAGGCATTGATTGGGCAAGTGAAACGGGAATGACCCGCGCAGCACCGGCAGCCGCTTTGATTTGCGGCATTGCGATGTCCAGCGTAATGATCAGCTTGCTCTCCGTGGCGGCCAGCTGATCCCGCAGCTCCTGCCGCGTGGCACTCATTACCAGAAAATTCGCGATTGCCCCGATTTTGTTAATGGCGTAGAGCAGGTAAATCGCCTCCGGCATGGCCAGCATGCACAGGCTCACCACGTCCCCCGCTTTTACACCGCTGGCGACCAACCCACGGGCGCAGCGGTCGATCTCTGCTTGCAGCTGACGGTAGGTGATTTTCCTGCCGAAATAGTTCAGAGCAGTCTCGTCCATGCGTCCGGCATTGCAGGCGGTCATGTAGTCATACATCGACCCCTCCGGCAAAGGCGCATGGATAGCCTCCTAGGTATAGTATTTCAGCCACGGCTTATCTATGGATGGATAGCCGGTTCGGTCCTGACGATTCATTTTTCATCCTCCAAGGGCATCTTTCGAGCTTTAGCTTCATTTTGTGTTCAACGTTTTGCGTCACCGTAATGACTCCGCTTCTAAAAATGTACAGTTTATGATCCAGACAGAATACAACAGAAATTCATATCGATTTTTGTTGATATTATTCTATAGGAAATACTACTTTTCTTGCTGCCCGGAAGGCAACAAGCGCACTGTTTCCTAAAGCAGACTTTTGGAAATGGTCGTGATATAATACCATTTACATGTTTCCATTGCACATTTGCACAGCTGCACAAAACGACTTGATCAAAACAGGCTTGTTTCCAAAAGTCTACATTTCTACACATTTTTTGCATCAGATATCATCTTTTTGTAGAATGTGCTGTGCTTCATGCCTAAAATTTGTGCAGCCTGTCGCGTAGAGATTTGACCTGTTTTGCATTTTATGCAAATTTCGTCAAACCCGTCTGGAAGGGGAAGCGGGGGTCTTCCCAGCCTTTTTCCGTTTCGCTTCGCCGCAGCGATCCCCTCCGCCTGCCGCTGCCGGATAAACTCCCGCTCCGTCTGGGCCACATAGGACAGAAGCTGCAAAACGATGTCCGCGATCAGCGTTCCGGTCAGGTCCCGGTTTTGCCGGGTGTCCAGCAACGGCATATCCAGCACCACAATGGCCGCCTGTTTTTCCTTGGTGATGATCCGCCACTGCTCCAGGATCTCCTCATAATTTCGCCCCAACCGGTCGATGCTCTTTACCACCAGGGTATCGTCCTTTTTTAGCTTCCGGACCATTTTCTTGTAGTTCTTCCGCTCAAAGTCCTTGCCGGATTGCTTGTCCATGTAGATTCGGTTTTGAGGAATCCCAAACTCCCGCATTGCAATAAGCTGCCGCTGTTCGTTTTGCTCTCTTGTGGAAACACGGATATACCCATATTCCATACTACAAACCTCCAATTGATCGGTATTCGGATAAATTGTAATACAGTTAGCGAACCGCTAATAAAATAAGTGCCAGCAGCCCGGCATCAAACCGGCACTGCTGGCACAAAACGCAATATGAAATATCCCTGATATAAACAAAAAATCCGAACCCATCCCCCACAGGGAAGAAGTTCGGATTTTTGATGTTTGGTGGAGACTACGGGACTCGAACCTGTGACCTCATGCGTGTGAAGCATGCGCTCTAACCAGCTGAGCTAAGCCTCCGTGGCTGGAACATGTTGAATTATACCCTAGAATGGTTCAAAAGTCAAGTGGTAATTTTATTTTTCTCTTTTTGGTTTCGCCGAGTCAGGACGGCCAGGGTCAGGCCCGTGAGGGCGCCGGTTACGGCTGCGGCGGTGGGGTGGGTCTGGTCGGCGGTTTGGGGGGTGGGGGTGATGGCCAGGAGCAGCCAGCTTAGGTGCTGCCAGGCGGGAAAGGCCTCGTAGGGAAGGTCCTGGGGGATTTGAAGGTATAGTTCCAGCAGGCAGGGCTTTTCCCGGGAAAAGCTGCCCAGGGGTACCAGCTCTGCCTGGGACAGGGGGCCGTCAAAAAGGGTATCCTCCCCGTTTTTCACGGTCAGCCGGAGACTTCCCAGAACTTCCGGCAGGTTTTGGCAGCACAGCAGCAGCGCCGTATCCCGGGCGGGGCAGATGTACAGGCTGTCCTCCAGCAGCTCCCCGGGGGAGATGGCGGGGCTGCTGCCAAAGAGGTGGTCCACCCGGGTCTTGCCATCCCCGGCCCAGACCCAGTCTCCGGCACCGCCGCCAAAGTACAGCGCCCCCTCGGCGCTGGCGGTCAATACGGTCATCATCAGCAAAAGCGCCAATGCGCCCAGTCGTTTAGCCATGTTGTTTCCCTCCTCGTTGTTTTATCAAAGCATACCACACAAGCGCCGCCGTTTCTGCCGGAAAAGGTCTGGAGAAACCTGGTTTTTCACAGAATATTTACAGTTCTTCCTCCTGATTTTCAGTCTTTTTCAGATTCACGTCCTAAAATGAACCTTCAAAAAGACTTTAGAGATTCCCAAGACAAAAGGAAATGGTATAGTTTCCCATCTGACCAAGCGCTGCGGCGGCCTGACCCGGACCGTAGGCGGCACCGCCTCCACCGCTGCAGCGCCAGCGAAAGCCTGGTGACCCTCAACGGAGAATCCACCCTCTTCATCTCCCGGGCGGATGCCGCCGGGCTGTATGAGACGGTGACGGGGATCGTGCTAAACTGATTTTCAGCCGCCGCAAAAAAACCATTGATTTTTCCGTGACCATCTGCTATAATAGCGGCAATGCAGGGTTAGTTCATCGGTAGAATGGTCGCTTCCCAAGCCACAGAGGCGGGTTCGATTCCCGTACCCTGCTCCAAAATAAACAACACCACCCCTTGTGGGTGGTGTTGTTTTGTTTTACGCCGGTAGGAATAATAGGCCCCAATGTAGCGGCGATGATTCATCGCCATGCAACGTGGCAAATAGAACCTGTACGGACAACCGGAACCACCTACCGACATGTCATTCCGAGGGAGCGAAAGCAAGTCGAGGAATCTTCCCGAGTTGCTGGTTTTATCTTGTGTTGGTTCTTTGTCCAACGTGGTGGATTTCTCCACTCCGCTTCGCGGTCGGAATGACAATGTCGGTACGTTTCTACGGATTCGCCTGCTGTTTCTAGAATGTTTCACGCCGCCCCGCGGCCCTCATCAGGCTCGCCCAGGCGAGCCAGCTTCCCCCAGGGGAAGCTCTTGTACCGTGTCGGGCGGAGTAAGTTTGATTCTGACGTGTATGTTTTCGGAAGGTTTCCGGAACGGCACACAGGCCGTTCCCTACGGTTTCGCTGATTGGTTCATTCTTGAACCAACGTATTTTAAAAGCAGGCACGTCCGATGCTCAACAATTGTCAATTGTTAATTGTCAATTTTTCTGCCGTTCCCTACGGTTTCGCTGGTGGGGGGATTCTTTCATCCGCACAGGTTGTATTCGGGGCGTAGCGGGCGCAAGGTTGCCGCCCCTACATTGGATGTAGTTTTGTGCATCCTGATGCCGCAAAAAAGCACCCAAAGCGGGTGCTTTTTGTGTTATTCCTCATTTTCCGGTTCCGGCATAGCCAGCCCTGCCACGTCGGAGACGGGGAGGGAGAAGGCGATGCCCTTGGCTTTTTTGGCCATGCCCATTTCCTTGTAGATGGCGTTCAGCACCCGGTCCCGGATGGTTTTTTCCACCACCATCATGAGGATCTCCTTGTCCGCATGGACGGTGATGCCGAAAAAGTGGGCGGCGTCCTCCTTGACAACCCCTCGGGCATTCAAAATCGTGCCGCCCCGGGCGCCGTTTTCCCGGGCCACGTCCATGACATCCTCGGCAAAGCCTGCGTTGACGATGGCAAAAATGACTTCATGGTTTTCCGTTTTCATCTTATCCCTCCCTGCCCATGCGGTTGTCGCTTAAAAACTGATACAGATTGACCCCGATCACGCTGGATAGGGGCACAGCAAAGCAGATGCCCTTGCCCCCCCGGACCGAGTGAAATTTGTCCTCCAGGCAGTTCATGATCTCCTCCACCAGGTCCTCCCGGACCACGCTGAGGAGCACTGCCTTGTGGGGCTCCAGGCCCAAAAGCTCTAAAAGCTGGGAGTTGGCCGTGCCCTGGCCGTTGGTCACCATCTGAAAATTCACATCATACTGCCCCAGCACATCCAGGTAAAACTCGCCCTTGGGCCGGTCCACCACGGTGATCAGGAGCTTGAGCTTTTTGATTGCGGAATCCTTTACCGTATTATTCATAGGCAGCTCCTTTACATGAAGTTGATGATCTGCTGATCGTCCGCATCCAGAATCCGCTTCATGGCCCGGCGCTCGTTGACCCGCTCGGCAACGATGCCCCGGAAGCCCAGGAGCTGAATGGCGATCAAGGGAGTCATGGCCACCATGGCCACCACGCCGAAGCCGTCCCGCAGCACCGCCTCACTCCCCTGGAGGCTGACACAGGCTCCCACCGCCAGAGGCAGGATGAAGCCGGAGGTCATGGGGCCGCTGGCCACACCGCCGGAGTCAAAGGCGATGGCCGTATACACCGGCGGCACAAAGAGGGACATAGACAAGGACAGGAAGTACCCCGGAATCAGATAATACACCAGGGAAAAATCATAGACGATGCGCACCATGCTCAAAGCAATGGAGGCCCCCACGCCCAGGCACAGGGCCACCATCATGGATTTTCTTCCAACCAGCCCGCCGGTGACCTCCTCTACCTGGGTATTGAGCACATGGACCGCCGGTTCTGCCAGCACGGTCAGCACCCCGGCCCCAAAGCCGAAGGACACCAAAACTCCCGGATGGGCCTGGGCAAGGCTGCTGCCCATTTTGTAGCCCAGGGGCATAAAGCCCACGTTGACCCCGGTGAGAAACAGCACCAGGCCTAAGTACGTAAACACCACGCCGACGGCAATGCGGCTCAATTGCTTCCGGGAGAGCTTTAAAAACAGCACCTGACACACGCCGAAGAACACCACGATCATGCCCAGGGCCAGCCCCACCTCCCGGCAGGTGTGAAGCAATGTATGGCCGAAGGCCCCCAGAATATCGGCGCTCATGCCGAAATCCGGCACGTCATATACCAGCTCTTTCCGGGACAGAATGCCCAGCGTCAGCACCGCCAGCACCGGGCCGATGGAGCACAGGGCCACAATGCCGAAGCTGTTTTCCTTGCTCCGCCGGTCTCCTAAGACATGGGAAACGCCCACGCCCAGGGCCATGAGGAAGGGCACCGTAATAGGCCCCGTGGTCACGCCGCCGGAATCAAAGGCCACCGGCAGCATGGAGAGCTTGCCCCCCACGGCCAAAAGCAGAGACAGGGCAAAGAGCAGCATATAAAACAGCATTAAAATCTGAGACAAAGACTTCTGGAATACGATTTTTAAAATCGCCACCAGCAGGAACACGCCCACACCCACACCCACGGTATAGGTCAGCACCGTGCCATTGATGACGGACTGGACCTGCCCCGCCAGAACCTGTAAGTCCGGCTCGGCAATGGTGATCAGCACCCCCAGCACAAAGCACACACCCAGCAGCAGCCCCAGCCTCTTTTGTTTGGAAAGTCCGGAGCCCACATGGGCACCCATGGGGGTCATGGCCAGGTCCGCGCCCATGCTGAACAGGCCGATGCCCAAAATCAGCAGGACCGCCCCAAGGGTGAAGGTGATAAACTCCGTCCGTGTCAGGGAAAGCAGGGGCGTTGCCGCCAGCAGATACACCAGTGCCGTAATGGGCAGCACGGACATGAGGGCCTCTTTGATTTTCGCTTGCAGTTCTTTCAAGGGGGCGTTCCTCCTTCGGGTTTTTTCTCGGAAACCTGAATAATTGTTCCTTGAAAATTATACCAGAAAAGGAGATTCTTGCCAACCCGCCAAATCGCAACTTTTTGTAAACAAATCTCCGACAAATTCTGGAATTTGACTGAATTTCGCCAGAAGCGGCCGTAATTTAACCCTCATGCTCCGCAGAAAAACGCCTCATACATGCGCCACGCCCCCTCTGCCCGCTTCTCCGTCCCCGGTTCAAACAGTGCCATATCCACGCTTACAAGGCCCTTTTCATAATTTTTAGCCGCCTTTTGGGCATACGCCACCGCCGCCTCTTTACAGTCCAAGGGGAACACCTTCAATGTTTCCACCCGGTCCCCCGCCACGTAGACCACCGCAAACTTCCGTTCATTACCGCTGTGCATATTTTGTTCCTCCGGTTCAAAAATTTTCCACAGAGCGGCAAAAAAATCACCCATCGAAACGATGGGTGAAGCCTGTCTTATATCCCCCATCGTACAGACATTAGCACCTTGCCCCCGGGCAGGTTGCTGGGCGATCATCGGGTCTGTCCCTCACGCCACTCTATATGGTAACTAGAGGATAGCATATTTGGGGCGGATTGTCAACAAAAACCGCCGTCTCTTGTTACGGAAACGGCGGTTTTAAACTTACGGCATGGATGATGGGCCCGAAGGCCCAAAACTTCATGATTCAGGACATGCTTTCCGGCAGCATGTCGTGGGTCTTGAGGATTTCTCTGACAGCCTCCAACCGGTTGTTGAAAAACACCCGGGTATCCTCGGTGGATGCTAAAAACCAGGTTTCATCCGCATTAAAGTAACGGGCCAGCTGCAGTTTCATCGGTGCAGCCATTTGGGACTGACAAACATCGATATATTCATTGACCCGATCCGCAGAAAGGACCTCCGTGCCAATGCGAAGGATTTCCGCGCCAAGCTCCTTTCGAAAATCAGAGCGTTGGCACAGGCTGCGGAAAAAGTCGGAGATTTCCATAACGCTGGCAATGGTATCATGGGTAACACAGTCCGCTGTAAGCCCCGGAGAATCCATATCAAAGAGCATATATCTCCATTTTGCATCCCCGTAGGGGGAATCCTCCTGTTCCTTGACACGCCAAAACTGCTCATTATCCACGGGCCAATCCACATGTCTGGCACAATAGATCATCGTCGCATAGTATTCCAGCATACTCTGTTTATCAATCAGTTCCCAGCATTTCCGGTAATTATTCTCCAGGGTCATGTCGGCAAATTCGATAAAGGAAACCAGTTCGGTAAAATCTGTCTCTGATATTCCGTCCTCCATCTGCCAGTTTCGAACACTTTCCACGTTTCGGGGTGTCGCACCGTAGTAGTAACTGATGTATTTTGCGTTATATTTTTCGTTGAGGTCATAGGCACCCCAGTATTCGCCGTTGAGAAAAACGTGACACCGGACATAATTCATGGTAGAAAAGGATAAACCCTTCGTCAGTTCAGAAACCAGTCTGTTCCGAATCATGCCCACATGGTCGTTGCCGCCCGAATTTAAAGACATTACATCCGGGTAATAGCCGGTTCCCCAGAAATCGTAGCGGAACGTGGAGGTCCCGCCGTACTCTTTTCTGGCGAAGAGATTAAAGCTTTTTTGTGGGTCACGCCGTGAGTAATTGCCTCTGATACGAATCCCGCAGGGAGAGGCATAAAGGATCTTTCCCTGTGGGTCAAAGAGCTCTAAATTGGCCACCCGCTCCCACTCCCTGCCCCGGTTATAGTAGTTACCGGTCCAGCTGATGTTCTGGGCATCGGAAGATGCACCGTAGGAGTCCCCCAGAACATAAATGCCTTGGGCATCGTCAAACAGCCCCTTCGGGTCTGTTACCAGAGAGATCACCTGGGTATTGCCGTAGCCCTCCCGTCCGTTATAGCCCACAAAGAAGCTGGCAGTGACCACCGGGCTGGCGCTGACCGCATCGTAGTAACGAGCCCGGATCACGGTGCATTTATCAATTTTTCTGTCCGGAACGATCACGTCTTCACAAGAAATATCCGTTCGTTCCGAAAGAACATTTGGATTTTCCGTAGCGTCTCCAATGTAAATGGGCTGGGTATAGTGCAGCGATTCCCGGGTAGGCTCAGAACCGTCCAGGGTGTAATAAATTTCCGAGCTGGGGGCCTTGATTTTCAGGTAAAACGGGTCATCGTAGAATCCGGAGGGCTTGGAAAAGCGGATCAGGGCATCTTTTTCTTCCACAAGGCCGTAGTCGCTTCCCCGGGACTCAGGAATCAGCAGAGCCCCCACAAGTCCGGCTGCCGCAACCATGAGAAGCAGACCGGCTTTCTGCCATTTCTTCAAGTCAGTATGTCACCTCTCCGTCGTGCTTCATCAGCGACACGGAATCGATTCCCTCGATTTTGGAAATCGCATCCGCCAGAGCATTGCCGTCTTGTACCCGCAGTTCGATCACCAGATCCAGATTCCCGCCGGAAATGCTTCTGGATTTTTCCTGATAATGCTTGCAGCAGCGGTTCAAAATCTCGGAAAGCTGCCGCTCCACGCTCTCCGTTGCCCTTCCGCTGACCAGCAGCAGCATGGGTGCTTTGGAAACAGGCATCCAATCGAACACCACCAGGCCTACGGTTGCAAAGACACACAGCAAAATCGCCAAGCTGCGCTGACCCGCACCAACCATAATGCCCACACTGATGGCCCAGTAGAGAAATACCAAGTCCATGGGCTCTTTGATGGCGGTACGGAAACGGACAATGGACAGTGCGCCCACCATACCAAGAGATACCACCACACTGGAACGGATGGTCAGAATAATGGCGGTGGTGATCACGGCCAGTGCTACTAATGACACATTAAAGCTCTTGGAATAGAACACCCGCCGGGTCATCAGCCGATAGCAAAAGAAAATATAGCCGCTTAAGATCAGCGCAACGCCCAGAGCGACGGCATAGCCGGAAGCGGACAAGGCCCCTCCTTCCGCAAAGGCCTCCAAAAAGGATTTTTTGAATACATCATTAAAGGTGGTCATAGAGTCGTCTCCCGTTCAGTTTATAAAATCCCTTCCATGGTCCCGGTTCTCAAGGCCCCGGTCGGAAGGGTCTGGCCTGCCGAATATCTTCGGCAGAGGAAATACTTGGAAAAGTTGGTCTGACGCAGATGCTCCATCTGAATGGTCTGATGGAGCCAGTCCGGAAAGTACTCATCAAATTTCACTTCCAACAGATGCTGTCCCGTGGGCTGCACCGGTCGTCTGGCCAGTTCCCGCGAAAAAAAGCCCTCCAAATCCCCAGAAGAGAAAATATGGCTGTCAAAAGTGATTCGTACGTTTCCCGCCTTATAGATGTAGGGGCGGCGGTCATAACCCACGATGACCTTCGGCCCAAAGCCCTCGGTCCGGATGAGGGCGGAAAACCGGTTGAGCAGCGGCGGTGTGTCGGCGGTTATGGGACACGCTTTTCCGGATACCAGGGTTTGAAACTGATCGTAGGTCAACACGCAGCTGTCCTTGTGGATCATGTCGTGCTCCTTGGTCTTGCATTCCAACGAGATCCGCTTTGGAGAACAGTCGTAAGCCCGTATCCGCCACTTTTCCCGATGACCCACACCGGCCAGATTTTCCCGTATGCACCGGTCGTAGAGATCATCGAAGTAAATGCTTCGGATGTGATAGATTCCCTCCGCCCCGGCATGGGGGTCCGGCAGCAGGATATTTTGAAGACGATGCTGCAAAACAGTCAGGTCGCCCTGACTGCATATGTATTTTAGCTCGTGGCGAAATCCATGGGGTGCTTCCACTTACAGCATACCTCCCGTCCCAATGGTTTTCTTTCTCAGAAAATGCGTATTTGAAGTCATAGGCTCCGCGGAACCGTCCATTATCGCGGATAAAATGTCGTTATTCAAAAGAAAATGTTTTATAATTCCGGATTACTATATCATACAAATCCGGTGAGGTCAAGTCCGCATGCATAAAGTTCTGTTCTCCCCGAGTCGTGCAATGCTCCTGAAAAAAAGCACTGCCATTTCCAAAAGTGGAAACGGCAGTGCCGGATATTGCGGTTTGATTTACAGCTCCACGTCCATCTTGGCGATGACCGCGGCGCAGCGGGGGCACAGGCCCTGGGCGTCGGCATTCAGGGAGTGCATCCAGCAGCGGGGGCACTTGGTGCCCTTGGCTTCGGAGACGCCGATGGTCAGCTGGGGGAAGTTGACACCGGGGGCCACCTCGGCGCCCTCTTCGGGGGCGGACCAGGTGCAGTGGGAGACGATGCAGATTTCCGCCAGGTTCAGGCCTTCGCAGGCATTTTTCAGGGCTTCGTCGGCGGTTTCCAGGGTCACGTGGGCTTCCAGGGCCTTGCCGATGCGCTTGTCGGCCCGGGCCTTTTCCAGGACGCCGTTGACATCCTGACGGAGCTTCATGACGGTGTCCCAGCGGGCCATGACGGCCTCGTCCAGCTTATAGTCTTCAAAAGACTGGGGCATCTGGTTGAGCAGGACGTTCCGGCCGTCGTCACCGGAGCGGTGGGGCATGGACTGCCAGATCTCGTCACAGGTGAAGGCCAGAATGGGGGCAAAGAGCTTGGCCATGGCATCCAGGATCAGGAACAGGGCGGTCTGGGCGGAGCGGCGGCGCAGGCCGTTCTTCTCCTCGCAGTACAACCGGTCCTTGAGAATGTCCAGGTAGAAGCTGGACAGCTCCACCACGCAGAAATCATTGATGGCATGGGAGACCATGTGGAACTCATACACATTGTAGGCCCGCTTGCATTCCTGCACCAGGGCATCCAGCTTGGTCAGTGCCCACTTGTCCAGTTCCTCCAGGTCCTGGGGCGCCACCAGATCGTCGGGGTCAAACTCGTTGAGGTTGCCCAGGCAGTATCGGGCGGTGTTGCGGAACTTCAGGTAGTTCTGGGCGATCTGCTTGAAGATCTCCTTGGAGCAGCGGACATCCGCATGATAGTCAGAGGAAGCGGCCCACAGACGAACGATGTCCGCGCCGAATTCCTTGATGAGGTCCGCAGGGTCTACGCCGTTGCCCAGGGACTTGTGCATGGCACGGCCCTGGCCGTCTACGGTCCAGCCGTGGGTCAGCACCTGCTTGAAGGGGGCACCCCGGTCCAGAGCACCGACGGAGGTCAGCAGGCTCGACTGGAACCAGCCGCGGTACTGGTCCGCGCCCTCCAGGTACACGTCCGCGGGCCACAGCTCGGGGGTGCGGTGCATCAGGGAGGCGAAATGGGTGGAGCCGGAGTCAAACCAGCAGTCCAGGGTGTCCTTCTCCTTGGTGAAGTCCTTGCCGCCGCAGTGGGGGCAGGTAAAGCCATCGGGAACCAGCTCCATGGCTTCCTTCTCAAACCAGATGTTGGAGCCGTACTCGTCAAAGAGCCGGGACAGCTTTTCAATGGACTCCTGGGTGGAGACGGGCTTGCCGCAGTCCTTGCAGTAGAACACGGGGATGGGCAGGCCCCAGCGGCGCTGACGGGAGATGCACCAGTCCGCCCGCTCCCGGATCATGCTGGTCATCCGGTCCTGGCCCCAGGCGGGGTACCACTGGACGTTTTCAATGGCCTTGATGGCCTGGTCCTTAAAGGACTCCACGGAGCAGAACCACTGGGGGGTGGCCCGGAAAATCACAGGCTTCTTGCAGCGGTCATGATGGGGGTAGGAGTGGACGATCTCCTCGGAGGCAAAGAGGGCCCCGGACTGACGCATGTCCTCCAGGATCACGGGATTGCTCTCCTCGGTCTTCATCCCGGCGTACTTGCCGGCATAGTCGGTGTGACGGCCATAGTCATCCACGGGCACCACCAGCTCCATGCCGTAGCGCATGCAGGTCTGGTAGTCGTCGGCACCGAAGCCGGGAGCGGTGTGGACACAGCCGGTACCGGAATCCATGGTGACGTACTCGGCGTTGACCAGCCGGGAGGTCTTGTCCATAAAGGGATGCTGTGCCAGCATGTTTTCAAAGAAGGAGCCGGGGTACTTGGCCAGAACCTCGTAGTTTTCAAAGCCGCCCACGTGCATCACCTTGTCCATCAGGGCCTCGGCCATGATGTAGGTCTCGCCGTTCTCGGCCTTCACCAGCACATAGCTGTCCCGGGGGTGGAGGCAGATGGCCAGGTTGCCGGGCAAGGTCCAGATGGTGGTGGTCCAGATGACGAAGTAGGTACGGCTCAGGTCAAAGCCCGAGAGCTTCCCCAGGTCGTCCTTCACGGGGAACTTTACATAGACGGTGGTGCAGGCATCGTCTTTATACTCAATGTCCGCCTCGGCCACGGCGGTGACGCAGTAGGGGCACCAGGTCACGGGCTTCAGGCCCTTGTAGATGTAGCCCTTGTCAAACATCCGGCCAAAAATCTTGACCTCCTGGGCCTCAAAATGCTTGTCCATGGTCCGGTAGGGGTGCTCCCAGTCGCCTACCACGCCCAGGCGCTTGAAGCCGCCCATCTGCTTCTGGATAAAGTCCTCGGCAAACTCGGCGCAGGCCTTCCGGAACTCGGGGACGGTCAGGTCCTTGTTGAGCTTCTTCTTGGAGGTCTCAATGGCCCGCTCAATGGGAAGGCCGTGGTTGTCCCAGCCGGGGACGTAGGGGGTGTAGTAGCCCATCATGGCGTGGCTGCGGACGATAAAGTCCTTCAGGGCCTTGTTGAGGGCGTGGCCCATGTGGATGAAGCCATTGGAGAAGGGAGGGCCGTCATGCAGCACAAAGGGGGGCAGGTCCTTGTTCTTCTTCAGCATTTCGTTGTACAGGTCCAGGTTCTGCCAGTGCTCCAGCATACCGGGCTCCCGGGCCGGCAGACCGGCCTTCATGGGGAAGTCGGTCTTGGGGGTGATGATGGTATTTTTGTAATCCATGGGAAAAACCTCCGTCGATTGTTCTATTGAACGTTTGTTGAATTGGACATCGTATTACAAAATACGATAGGAGTTGACAGTTTACAGTTGACAGTTGACAGTTTTTAATTTCTTCGGAACGGTTTGAAAATTTACAAAGACAGCGTCCGTTGTTTCCAACTGTCAACTGTTCACTGTCAACTGTCAACTGAAAAAGCCTTTGTCTCTCACTGTAAGAGACAAAGGCTTGATTTCCTCTGCGGTACCACTCTTGTTCCGTTTTTAACGGCACTTGTGCGCGCTGTATCGGGCGTACCCGGTGGGGTCTACTGCCCCAAAGTGGGGGTTCGGCTCACTGCTCTGAGGGGATAAGTCCTGGGGCTTCTTACCGTCTCGCACCGACCGACGGCTCTCTGAAAAGGGGGGGCACCCGGACTCCTGTCCTCGTCCTGGCATTGCATATAGGAGCAGGCTTTGAAAAAAGCTTACTTATGGGTGGGGTCGTAGTTCCGGCCAAACTGCAGATTCAGGTTGGCAAACCGGCTGGTGGTGGTATCATTCACGGGGTGCCGGGGCTCTGCCTTGGGGGCGGGCTCCTCGGCGGTGCCAACCAGGGCCTCCACATTGTGGGCGATCTCGTCGGCCACGGAGCCTCTGTCATAGCGCAGCTCGCTGGCAGCGGGGGCGGCGGGGGCCACAGGGGCCGCAGGGGCGGCGGGAGCGGCAGGAATCACCGGGGCGGCCTTGGGGGCGGCAACAGCAGGGGCAGCCTTAGGGGCGGCACCCTTGATGCGCTCCAGGGCCTGGATGCAGGCACGCATCTGCTCCTGGATTTCCGCGATCTTGGCGTTGGCGGCCTTCCGGGCCTCTTCCACCCGGGCGTTCTCCGCGGCGATCAACGCCTCGGCGTTGCCGCTGGGGGCGGCCACAGGGGCAGCAGGCGCGGGAACGGCGGCAGCAGCGGCGGCGGCGCTGGCAGTGATGCTCTGGGCCTTCACGGTGGCCTCCTTCAGCATCCGCTCGCACTTCTGCTTGGTTTCCAGAAGCATCTGGTCCGCGGCGGCCTTGGCATCACTGTCAGAGGCTCTGGGCGCGGCTTCGCCCTTGCGGTATTCCTCCAGCTTGCTGGCCAGTACACGCATCTTGCTTTTCAGCAGGGCATTTTCCTTATAAAGGGTCACATAGTCCTCGGTCAGGGGCTCCAGAAATTCATCGACCTGCTGCATGTTGTAGCCGCCGAAAGAAGCCTTGCTAAAGGACACCTGATCGATTTGCTGCGGAGTGATCATATCTGTTTCTCCTTCCTGGTTGGATCGTTTCTTTTTTCGCTTGTTTTTATTTATTGATTATACGTAGCTCTCTACTTCTGCCTGCAGGGTCTCCAGGTCCCCGGAGATCTCCATGTTGTGGGGGCAGAACAGGAACGCGGACTGGGCGATCTTCTTCACGTCCCCGTCCAGAGCGTAAACGCAGCCGGACAGGAAGTCCACCACCCGGCGGGCCATGGCCTTGTCCACGTTCTCCATATTGACGATGACCGCCTTGCGGTTGCGCAGGTCATCGGCTGCCTTGGAGGTATCGCTGAAGCTGCCGGGCCGGAACAGGACCACTTCCTGACGGTTGGAGGGGGAGCTGCTGTGCAGCACGGAGCCCGTAAAGCCGCTGCTGATATTGGAGCTGCTGCTGGGGGCCGCCACGGTGCCGAAGCCAAAGTCCGTGGTTCCCTCGTCCTCATCCTCTTCCGGCTCCTCTACCTCCTGGGGCGCGGGGCGGCGGCTGCGGGCCGGGGCGCTGCGGCGGGCAGGACGCTCGGCGGGTTCTTCGTAATCATCCTCAGCGTAGTCTTCGTCTTCGTCATAATCGTCATAGTCGTCATCACCGTAGGGCGCGGCAAACTTCTTTACGTTATCCCAAAGGCTCATTTCTATATATCCTCCTGTATGTTTACATCTTCTGATGAACGGTATCGTACACTCTGGCACCAAAAATGGCAGTGCCTATCCGGACCATGGTGCTGCCCGCGGCGATGGCATCGCCAAAGTCACCGGACATGCCCATAGATAAACAGTCTACCGGAACATTATCGTTCTTTTTCGCCCTAATGTCAACATAAATTTGCCTCATTTTCTGAAAAAATTTTAAATTATCCCCAGGAAACCGGGCAATTGGGGGAATTGCCATAAGTCCTCTGACCCGAACATTGGAAAAACTGTCAATTTTGTCCACCAGAGGAAGAACCTCCTCCTCCAAAAATCCGGTCTTGGCGGACTCTTTGCCGATGTTGACCTCCAGGAGAATGTCCTGCCGGATGCCCTGACGCCGGGCTTCCCCCGAAATGGCTTCCAGCAGCCGCAGGGAATCCACGCTCTGAATGAGGTCCACTTTTCCCACCACCAGCCTTACTTTGTTGGTCTGCAAGTGGCCGATGAAATGAACCTCCGCCCCTTCATAGGCATTCTCTTCCAGCTTCCGGGTCAGCTCCTGAACCCGGTTTTCTCCGCAGACCCGCACTCCGGCGGCAATGGCCCGGCGGACGGCCGCACTGTCATTCATTTTGGTGGCGGCGCAGAGCACCACCTCCTCCGGCTTCCGGCCCGCGGCCAGAGCCGCCTGGGCGATCTCCCTTTGGACCTTCTCTACATGTTCTTCAATAGACATATTTTTTCCTTTCTGTCACAGCAAAAGGCGGCGGATTGCTCCGCCGCCTGGGTTTCCCGGAGCCGAAAGGCCGTCTGCCGTTACAGGTTGGAAGACGCTGCCTTCAGAGGCCGGATAGGCGCAAGGGTAGAAATGGCATGCTTGTAGATCATCTGCTGCTTGCCGTCAGACACCAGCACCACCACAAAGCTGTCAAATCCGGTAATGATCCCCCGGAGCTGGAAGCCGTTCATCAAAAACAGGGTCACGGGGACTTTCTCCCGGCGGACCTCCTTGAGAATGGCATCCTGTAAATTCATGGTTTCGTTCATATGTATACCCGCTTTCTTGTTCATTTTGGAGTACGCATATGTTAGCACGGTTCACTTGTCGATTTCCCGAAGAATTTGTCGGGCGGTCCGGAAAATTTCATCTGTCCCCTGGCCCTCCTGCCTTGTCAGCCAGTGGATGGCGGGATTCCGGCGGAACCAGGTCAGCTGCCGCTTGGCATACCTTCTGGAGGACTGCCGCACCTGGTCCGCAGCTTCCTCTACAGTGCATTTTCCCTCTAAGGCCCCTACAAATTCCTTGTAGCCGATGGCCTGCATGGCCGTGGCGCTCTCCGGCACCCCAGAGGAAAGCAGCTGCCGGATTTCTTCCAGCAGGCCCCTTTGGAGCATGTCGGTCACCCGCAGGTCAATGCGGTCATAGAGGGTTTTCCGGTCCGCAAAATCCAGGGCCAGCCACACCGGGGTAAACCTGGGGGGCTGTTCCTGGGTCCGCCGGTTGTGCTCGGTAATGGTCTCCCCGGTTTCTAAGTACACTTCCAGGGCCCGCAGCAGCCGCTTCCGGTCCTGGATGCGCGCTGCGGCCTCCGGGTCTACCCGGGATAGCCAGGCCCTCATCGCCTCCATGCCCTCTTGATCTGCCTGCTGCTCCAGCCGCTGCCGGACGCCGGTGGAGGGAAAGGGGGCAAAGTCGTTGCCCCGGATCAGGGAATCCATGTAAAGCCCCGTGCCCCCTGCAATAATGACCACCTTTCCCCGGGCCACAATGTCCTCCACAATGGGGGTGGCCTCCCGGCAATAGCGGCTGACGGAGTAATCCTCCTCCGGCTGTGCCACGTCGATCATATGGTGAGGGATGCCCTCCTGCTCTTCAGGGCTGGGCTTGGCGGTGCCGATGTCCATGCGGCAATAGACCTGCATGGAGTCGCAGGACACCACTTCCCCATCCAGGGCCTGGGCCAGTTTTACAGCCAGGGCCGTTTTTCCGGAGGCGGTGGGCCCCGCCAGGCACACGATTGGATTCATAGGCGATGATGCTCCTTTTGAAGGATTTTTAGAATTCTGGGGCGGTTGAACCGTTGCAAGATCACAAAGCTGCCGTCCACCGCCGCCGCGGCCAGGGAAGTTCCCCAGAACACCCCCGCCGCCCCAAACACCGGCACCGTCAGCACGGGAAGGAAGCTCAACAGCACCATAAACCCATGGCCCGCCTCGGCAACGCAGCCGGATTGCAGAATTTCTTCCCAGCTGTGCTTTTTAGGGTCAAAATCCTCGGGGTTATAGGTGGGCATCCGGTTTTTCCAGGCTTTCACTTTCATTCTCTTGTAAAGCCCCGGCTCCCAGGAACGCTGCCGGAAATAGGGCCGCTCCGCCGCCCCGGACTTCAACATCCGGGGCATCAGGGCCCCTACCGCCAGACGCATGGCGAAATGATAAAAGCAGGTCCCGGCGGTAATGGCCAGGGTTTCCGCCACTTCCGAACCCCCAAGGGCCGGAGGCAGCAGCAACAGCAGGGCAAGCCCCAGGATTGCTGTCACACGTTTCATCACTTTTGGAAGATTCATAGGCTCAAGTCCTTCTGAACTGCCGTTCCAGATTCTTTTTGCTTAGAGAAACGCAGATGGGCCGGCCGTGGGGGCAGTATTTGAGCTCTTCGTGTTCCATAACCTCTTTAGCTACCGCCAAAAGCTCCTGCTCGTCGTTGACCCATCCGGCCTTGATGGCGGCTTTACAGGCAACGGTGTGGAGCATTTCATCCCGGACGGTATCGGCAGATGTGACCTTCCCCCGGAGCAAATCCTGGGCCAGGGTCTCCACGGTCTCCGCCGCAGCCTCGGGCTGTAGGTCCATGGGAATCTGCCGCAAAAGCAAGGTGTTTTCCCCGAACTCCTCCAGGGAAAAGCCCAGCTCCTCCATCATGTCCGGATGGCTCAAAATTTCCGAGGCCCCCTTGGGGTCTAAGCGGACGGGGATGGGGATCAATAAGGTCTGGGGCACAATGGCCTCCTGCCGGGCTTTCAATTTGTTAAAGAGGATGCGCTCGTGGGCCGCATGCTTGTCAATGAGGAAAGCCTCTTCCCCCTGCTCCACCAGGATATAGGTTCTGTAGAGCTCTCCCACCATCCGCCAGGGCTGCACCTGGGGCAGCTCCAGGGCGGTCTGCTCCAATTGAGGCTCTTCCTTTTTGGGCGGTAGGGGCTGCTCTTCCATCGGCGGCAGCACCGGGGGCTGCACTTTTTCCACAGGGACTGTGGAATTTTTGGCAGGAAGCCCCGGAAAGGCCTCTGCCCCGGCGTTCCCGGGGACAAAGATTGGGGAACGGAGCCCAGGCTGCTCCGTCAGCTTTTCCGCCGCAGCCCGGGCCTTTTCCGGCTCCGGCCTGGGGGCAGACTTCATGGCCCCGGCAAAGGCTTTGTAGTCCTGGGGGGGCATGGTTCTGAAAAAGTCCTTTTTAGGCGCCGCCACCGGCTGTTTTTCCGGTTCTCTGGGAGATTCCGGAAACACCTGGGTGTTTTTCTGTGAGAATTGTATCTGAGGACGGTCCGGGGTCTTGTTCAGTGCCCCCAGCACCCCATAGTGTACGCAGTCAAAGACCGCCTTTTCGTTTAAGAATTTCACCTCGGTCTTGGCCGGGTGGACGTTCACATCCACCGCCGCAGGGGGCAGCTCCAGACACAGCACGCAGGCGGGGAATTTTCCCACCATCAGCTGATTCCGGTAGGCCTCTTCCAGGGCCGTGACCAGGAGCTTGGATTTGACAGGCCGGTGATTGACGAAAAAGGTCTGCAAATTCCGGCTGGGCCGGGCCTGGGAGGGCTTGGAGACGAAGCCTGTGAGCCTGTATTTTTCCCACTGGCTGCCAACCTCCGTCATGCCGGCAAATTCCCGGCCGTATACGCAGTACACGGCCCCCTGCAACCCCCCGTTTCCTGGGGTGGACAGCACGGTTTTTCCGTCCCGGATCAACGTGATGGCCACCTCCGGATGGGCCAGGGCCTGGAGCTGCACCGCCCCCGTCACCCGGGAGCCCTCCACGGTGTCGGCCTTCATGAATTTCATCCTGGCGGGGGTGTTGTAAAACAGGTCCCGGATGATGATGGTGGTGCCCTCCGGGCACCCGGCCTCCGTCTCCTCCGTCACTGCCCCGGCCTCCAAATGAAGGCTGAAGCCCATCAGGGCCTCCGGGGTCTTGGTCAGAAGATCAATGCGGCTGACGGAAGCAATGGCCGCCAGAGCCTCTCCACGGAAGCCCATGGTGCCGATGGCGCTTAAATCCTCGGCGCAGCGCAGCTTGGAGGTGGCGTGGCGCAGGAAGGCCGTCCGGGCATCCTGGGGGGTCATGCCGCAGCCGTTGTCCGTCACCCGGAGAAAGGTCATGCCCCCGTCCCGGATTTCAATGGTCACCTTGGTAGCCCCGGCATCCACGGCGTTTTCAAGCAGCTCCTTGGCAACGCTGGCCGGACGCTCCACCACCTCTCCGGCGGCAATCAGATTGGCGATATGGGGGGATAACTGAATGATTTTTCCCATGTTCTCACCTCAAAAGCCCGTAGCTATAGGCGTTGATCAGCATATGCATGGCCAAGGGGCCGTAAATAGAGCCGCTTTTTGTATAGCACCAGGCCAGCCACAGCCCCGCGGGCAGATACTGCAAAAAGGCCAGCACCAGCTGCAGGGGGGTGTAGAGGCCCAGAAAGGAAACGATGTGGACGGCGGAAAAGGCCGCCATGGATACGATGTACGCCGCCACTTTGGAAATGGGGTACAGGTTCCGGAACACCAGCCCCCGGTAGACGCATTCCTCCGCCACAGGGGCCAACAGCACCGTGCCCAGCATGGTGAGATAGTAGCTTCCATGCCGCAGTCCTGCAATGGAAGCGTCATTCCGGTTGATAAACCCCGGGTCTAGCTGCCGGATGGCCCAGCTCAAGGCCCAGAAGCTCAGCCAATAGGCCACCAGCCCCAGCACCACCGCCTGGGAAAAGAGAATGGGGTGGGTTTTGACGGTCTTCCAGTTGCTTTCCAGATATTTGTGATAAATCCAGACGGTTGCCAGGAAATTCAGCAGGAAGTAGGTGAAATTCACCTCCGCCTGGCTCATGGGCACCCGGAGCATTCCGTTGAGCCCGGTGAGCAGGCTCCCCAGCACCACCATCTGAAATCCGTACCAGCACCACCCGACAATGGTCTCATCCCGCCGGGGGGCCGGTGCCATGATATTTGATTTTGCCATTACATTCTTCCAATCAGTCTAGCATTTTCCGCAACTTGTACAGCTGGTTCATGGCCTCGATGGGGGTCAGGGTCTCCACCTGGATGGCCTTCAGGGCATCGAGAATCTGTCCCGCTGACAGGTCCAGCAGACTCACCTGCTCCTCCTGTGGTGCCGCAGGGGCGGGACGCTGGGGGGCCTGGGTCTCCAGCTCCTCCAGGATCTCCCGGGCCCGGGCGATGACGCTGTTGGGAAGTCCCGCCAGCTTGGCCACCTCGATGCCGTAGCTGTCATCCGTGGCACCGGGGACGATTTTCCGCAGGAAAATCATTTGGTCCCCCCGTTTTTTCACGGCGATGTTGTAGTTTTTCACATTGGGCAGCTTGCTTTCCATGGTGGAAAGCTCATGATAATGGGTGGCAAACAAAGTCTTTGCCCCCAGACGCTTGGGGTTGGCCGCAAATTCCAGCACCGCCCGGGCAATGCTCATGCCGTCATAGGTAGAGGTGCCCCGGCCGATTTCGTCCAGAATCAGCAGGCTTCTGGAGGTGGCGTATTTGAGGATGGAGGCCACCTCCGCCATTTCCACCATAAAGGTGGACTGGCCGGAAGCCAAATCGTCACTGGCGCCGATTCTTGTAAACACCCGGTCCACCAGGCCGATTTTCGCCGCCCGGGCCGGTACGAAGGAGCCCATCTGGGCCATGAGCACGATCAGGGCCACCTGGCGCATATAGGTGGATTTGCCCGCCATGTTGGGGCCGGTGAGAATGGCCACCTGGTTGTCTTTGCCGCCCAGGCAGGTGTCGTTGGGCACAAAGAGGCTGTCTTTTAACATGGCCTCTACCACCGGGTGCCGGCCGTCGGTAATGGAAATTTCCGGTCCCAGGCTGATTTCCGGGCGGCAGTAGCCCCGCTGCACCGCCACACAGGCCAGAGAGCACAGGGTATCCGCCGCCGCCACCGCCGCCGCGGACTCCTGCACCCGGCAGGCTGCCCGGGCCAGCTCCTCCCGCAGGGCCGAGAAAATCTGGTATTCCAGGGCCGTCAGCCGGTCCTTGGCGGTCAGCACCTGGGTTTCCAGTTCTTTCAGCTCCTGGGTGATGTAGCGCTCACAGTTGGCAAGGGTCTGCTTGCGGATGTAGCTTGGGGGCACCTGGTCCATAAAGGACTTGGAAACCTCGATATAATAGCCGAATACCCGGTTGAATCCGACTTTTAAGGTCCGGATGCCGGTTTTCTCCCGCTCGCTGGACTCAATGGCCGCAATGGTGCCGGAGCCCCCCTCCATAATGTCCCGAAGCCGGTCCGCGTCGGCGTTGGCCCCCCGGCGGATGATGCCCCCCTCCCGGACGGTAAGGGGCGGCTCTTCCACGATGGTTTTTTCGATTTTATCCGCACAGTCCGTCAAAGGGTCAATGGACGCGGAAAGCTTTTGCAGCATCGGGCTTTGAAGCCCCGAAAGTAAATTCTTCACCTGGGGCAGGGCCCGCAGGCCCCGGGCCAGGCCCAAAAGGTCCCGGCAGTTGACAGTGCCCGTGACGATGCGGGTCATGACCCGCTCCAGATCCGTAACGTCCTTCAGCGCCTCTTCCAGCTCTCCCCGGGCAATGGGATTTTCCACCAGAGCCTCCACAGCCCCCTGCCGCCGGGTGATCTCCCCCGGGTCTAGCAGGGGCTTTTCCAGCCAGGACCGCAGCATCCGGCCACCCATGGCCGTATGGGTCTTATCCAGCACCCACAAAAGCGTCCCCTTTTTCTCCTTGGCCCGCATGGTCTCCGTCAGCTCCAGATTCCGGCGGGCATCCAGGTCCAGCTCCATGAATTTTCCGGAGGTGTAATATTGCAGCTCCCGGATGTGGGCCAGATCGTTTTTTTGCAGGGTCAGCAGGGTTTGGAGCAAGGTTCCGCTGGCGGTCACGGCCTCCGGGAAGGAGCTCAGGCCCAGGGCCTCCAGGTCTTTCCCGAAATGCCGCTCCAAAAGGCTCCCGGCAGCCTCCAAGTCAAACTGCTCCGGCTTTCCCTCGTCCACACAGCAGGAAAGCCTTCGGAACAGGGCATCGGAAATCTCTTCCTCCTCTACCCCTTCTCCAAAGCGCAGCACCTCACTGGGGCCGAAACGGCCCAGCTCGGAGGCCACATTCCGGGCATCCCGGCAGGTGGTGGCGTAAAAGGCCCCGGTGGACAGATCGCAGAAGGCCAGACCGAACCGGCCCCCTGCCCCGTACAGACAGGCCATATAATTGTTTTTCCGCTCCTCCAGCATGCAGCTTTCCGTCACCGTGCCGGGGGTCACGATCCTGGTAATGTCCCGCTCCACCAGGCCCTTGGCGGTAGCCGGGTCTTCCATCTGCTCGCAGACCGCCACCTTGTAGCCCTTCTGGACCAGGCGGGCGATATAGGAATCCACGCTGTGGTAGGGCACCCCGCACATGGGGGTCTGCTCCTCCTTGGGCTTGCTCCGGTCCCGGCTGGTCAGGGTCAAATCCAATTCCCGGGCGGCCAGCACTGCGTCGTCATTGAACATCTCGTAGAAATCCCCCAGACGGAACATGAGGATGCAGTCATCGTTCCGGGCTTTGATATCCTGATACTGCCGCTGCATAGGCGTCAGTTCTGTTTTTGCCATGGTCTTTATCCTTTCTTATTCCGCCAGTTCGCCCGTCAGGCTCCAGGTGGTAGAGCCGGTGATGCGAAGATCGTGGTAATCCCCTACCAGGCATTCCGGGCCAGTAAACCGCACCAGGCGGCCTCCTTCCGTTCGGGCGGTCAGCTGGTCGCCCTCCTGTCCGTCTACCAGGCAGCGGAAGGTTTTTCCCACATAGCCCTGGTGGATTTCCTCGGAAATGGCATTCTGCCGGGCGCAGAGCCGGTCAAACCGGGCGTTTTTCTCCTCCTTTGGGGTGGGGTCTTCCATCCCGGCGGCAGGGGTGCCGGTGCGGGGGGAGAAAATAAAGGTAAAGAGGCTGTCGTAGCGCACTTCCTCAATGAGGGACAGGGTCTCCTCAAATTCTTCCTCCGTCTCCCCGGGGAAGCCCACGATCACGTCGCTGGTCAGCACCAAATCCGGCATGACGCTTTTGGCGTAGCGCACCTTTTGCAGATAGGTCTCCCGGTCATAGTGCCGGTTCATAGCCTTCAGCACCCGGGAAGAACCGGACTGGAAGGGCAGATGGAGCTGCTTGGCGATTTTGGGGTACTTGGCCATGGTATCAAAGAGCTTTTCGGAAGCGTCTCTGGGATGGCTGGTCATAAAACGAATGAGAAAATCCCCGGGGATCTGGGCAATTTGCTCCAGAAGGTCCGCAAAATCCACGCCGCAGTCCAGATCTTTTCCGTAGGAATTGACGTTCTGGCCCAGAAGGGTGATTTCCCGGCAGCCCTTCTCCGCCAATTGGCGGCACTCTTCCAGAATGTCCTCCGGCTTCCGGCTCCGCTCCCGGCCCCGGACATAGGGGACGATGCAGTAGGTGCAGAAATTGTTGCAGCCGTACATAATGGACACCCAGGCTTTCAGAGAAGAATCCCGGACCTGGGGGATGCCCTCGGCAATGGAGCCCGCCTCATCCTCCACATAGAACTGCCGCTTCTTGCCGGTGAGCACCCGGTATAAAATCTCCGGGAACTGCCACAAATGATGGGTGGAGAACACCCCGTCTACAAAGGGATAGCTCTTTTTGATCCGCTCCGACACCTTGGGTTCTCCTGCCATGCAGCCGCAGAGGAAAATCTTCTGCTCCGGATGGCGGCGCTTGGTGTGGGTCAGGGCCCCCAGGTTGCCGAAGACCCGCTGCTCGGCGTGTTCCCGGATGGAGCAGGTGTTCATCACCACCACGTCAGCCCCCTCCGCTTCCTTGCCCATGGCATAGCCGCTTTGGGATAAGTACCCCCGGAGTTTTTCAGAGTCCGCCTCGTTCTGCTGGCAGCCGTAGGTTTCCACATAGGCAACCGGTGTCCGCCCCTGCTGGGCCCACAGGGCGGCGATTTTATCGCAATAGCCAAACTGCTCTTCCAGCCGGGCTTTTTCAATAACAGTGGTTTTTGTATTCATAGGATTCTTCCTTTGTATATGGATTCTTTTTCAACGTAAATCATACCATGAACGTCCGGTTTTTTCAAGGGCGGATGGTTCCAAGTTTTTGCCCGTTCCCCAGATGTTTCCCCCGGTCTTCCTTTGTAAATTGTAAACAATCTGCTTTTTGCTTGCATTTCAGGCCAAACCGTGGTAAACTTTCCGGGACCACATTCCGAATATCGGAGAAAAGAGGATTCCATGAAAAACTGTAAATTCTGCGGCCAGGAGATGGACGATGAGCTGACCCTCTGCCCCGCATGTAACAAGCCCCAGGAGGACACTCCTCAGGAGCCCCAGGGCCAGACCGCCCCGGAAGAGCCCAAAGAGCAGGAGGCCCCGGAGGCACCCGCAGCGGAACCGGTAGAAGCGCCGGTTGAAGCACCCGTAGAGGAGCCCGCCGAAGAACAGGCCCAGGAAGCCCAGCCGGAAATCCCCATGAAGAAGGGCATCACCGGTGCCTCCGCCGTGGCCCTCATGGTGGCCGCGGTGGTGCTGCTGGCCGCCATTCTGGCAGTGCTGATCCTAAACGGCCGGGAGCCCAAGAGTGAGCAGCTGCCTTCGGAAAGCGCCTCCGCCTCCGAAGAGATCACCGAGCCCACCCAGGCTCCCACCATTCCCGCCGACGGCAACCCCGATGACGTGACCTGCAAGGGCAGCTACACCGTCACGGACCAGGAAGCAAAGGATGCCGCCGCCCAGGTAGTGGCCACCTCCGGCGACCACAGCCTGACCAACAGCCAGCTGCAGGTCCACTACTGGTTCGCCGTCCAGAATTTCTATGCCCAGTACGGCACCTACGCCCAGTATATGGGTCTGGACCACACCCAGGGGCTGGACACCCAGACCTGCGCACTCCAGGAAGGCCAGACCTGGCAGCAGTATTTCCTGGCCCAGGCCCTGGATTCCTGGGAGGTCTATGAGGCCATCTACCAGCAGGCACAGGAGGCCGGTTTCCAGATGCCGGAGGAGAGCCAGAAGGAGCTGGATAGTCTCCTGGAAGGCCTGACGGACACCGCCAAAAACAACGGCTTTGAGGATGCCGAGGCCATGCTCCGGCGGAATTTTGGCCCCGGCGCCACCTTGCAGGACTACCGGGACTTCCTGGAGCTGTATATGTTCAGCAGCGGCTACTATAACCAGGTGACCTCCAGCTTTGCCCCCACCGATGCCGAGGTGGAAGCTTTCTTCAATGCCCATGAGGCCGAATACGCCGACAACGGCCTGGACAAGACCACCAAGACCGTGGATGTCCGCCACATCCTGATCCTGCCGGAGGGTGCCACCGTGGAAAACGTCACCACGGAAACCTTCTCCGACGAAGCCTGGGCCGCCGGAGAAAAGCAGGCCCAGGAAATCCTGGACGGTTGGCTTGCCGGGGGCAAAACAGAAGACAGCTTTGCCACTCTTGCCAACGAACACTCCGCCGATGCCGGTTCCAACACCAACGGCGGTCTGTATTCCGGTGTCACCCAGGGCCAGATGGTGGAAGCCTTCGACACCTGGTGCTTTGACGACAGCCGCCAGCCTGGGGACTACGGCATCGTCAAGACCAACTTCGGCTACCACATCATGTACTTTGTAGATTCCCAGACCCTCTGGCAGTCCCAGGCCAAATCCGACCTGCTGACCCAGATGTCCAACAACTTCGTAGACGAAGCCCGGGCCGCCTCTAAAGCAACCGTTGACTACAGCGCCATCCGCCTGGGGCTGGTGGATATGTCCGAATAAATGCCCCAAAAACACAGGGGCATGGCCGATAAACCCGGCCATGCCCCATCATTTTTGTAAAAATCGGCCCCAGCAAATCCCGGGGCCGTTGACAACAAATCGATTTTGAGGTATAGTATAGATACAAAGGGTGCTACCAGTAGGTCGGTTCCCCCAGCGTTATGTTAAGAAGTAACCGTCAGCGTGGAGGCAGCGGTTACTTCTTCTTATTATCGACGGCCTGGAGAACCAGGGAGATAATCGCGACGATCAGGATACAGAAAGCAATTAAATCCTGCCATGTAACCATATTCGCACCCCCTCTCTTTCAATTGGGGGCAAAGAAGCATCACCCCCGAAAGAAATCCGGGGGAACCGCCTACCGGGGTACTGGTAGCACCATAGACAGCATAACACGCAATTCAACAAATTGCAAGCAAAAACAAGGCATGACCCATAAATACCTGGGGCCATGCCTTTTTTCTGTCAAGGAAGCTCTGCGGTTAAAACAGTACCACGCCTGTAGGGGCGGCTACCAGCCGCCCGCCACGTGGCAATTACAACCTGTATGGTTGAATGGTACCACCCCCATTATGTCATTCCGACCGGAGCGCAAGCGGAGTGGAGGAATCCACTCAAGTTGCAAAAATAACCTGCGCAAGGTAAAGCTTGCCACTTGAGAAGATCCCTCCACTCCATTTCATTTCGGTCGGGATGACATGTCGGAAGTGGTTCCATTCATCCACACGGGTTACATTCGTTACGGTGTCATGGCGATGAATCATCGCCGCTACATTGGGTGTACCGTATATTGGGCAACACCATTCAACCGCACAGGTTATACATCCAACGTGGCGGGCGGCAGATTGCCGCCCCTACTCAAATTTGTTTTGATTGCCGCTTGTTTTGACGCATCTATCATCGTTTTGCACTCTAATAAATTCCAAAAGCGTTCCCTACACTCCTCAAAATTGTCAATTGTCAATTGTCCATTGTCAATTCGAAAATAACTGTCAACTCAAACAAGCGGGAACTTTTTTCAGAATGTCACCGTGATCCGGGTTCCCCGGCCCAGTTGGCTTTCCAGGGTGATGCGGGCGCCGTGGATTTGGGCGATGTGTTTGACGATGGCCAGGCCCAAGCCGGTGCCGCCGGTTTCCCGGGAGCGGCTTTTGTCCACCCGGTAGAACCGCTCGAAGACCCGGTCCTGGGCTTCCTCCGGGATGCCGATGCCGCTGTCTTCTACGGTCAGACTGGGGTGGCCCTGGTTTTCCTTGACGGTGACCTGGACGAAGCCCCCCTCCCGGTTGTAGCGGATGGCGTTTTGCACCAGGTTTTCCAGCAGCTCTTTCAGAAGCTCCCGGTCCCCCATGACGCTGGCCTGGGTGCCGAAGCATTGCAGCCGGAGCTGCCGCTGCATGGCGGAAACTTTTAAACTGCCGCAGACCTCTTTGGCAAGGCCCAGCAGCTCCACGCTCTGAAGCTTGGCAGGCTCCGCGGTGCCGTCCAGCTCTGACAGGGCGATGATGTCGTTGATGAGGTTCAGAAGGCGAGCGGCGTTTTTCCGGATTTCTCCGGCAAACCGGAACTGCTGCTCTTCATTGACCATTTTGTTTTCAATGAGCTCTGCATAGCCGGAAATGGCGGTCAAGGGGGTCTTCAACTCATGGGACACGTTGGCCGTAAAGTCCTGGCGGCTTTTGGCGGCGGAGAGGATTTTTTCATGCTGGCTGCGGATTTTCCGGGCGAAGGGCTCCAGCTCTTTGTAGGCAGGCTCCCGGCCCGGCTCGTCTATATGCTCCGCCATGTCCTCAATGGGGGCAACCAGCTGTCCTGTCAGCAGATGGCCCAGCAGGAGGCACACCAGATAGATCACCGCCGCCACCACCGCCAGCACCGGCACCGCCGCCAGAAAGACGCTGCCAAAGGACCGGGCATCCACGGACAGCCGCAGCACCGTGCCGTTGTCCAGCCGCAGGGCATAGTAGAAAGTGTTCATATTCATGGTGTCGGATTCCCGGATGATCTCCCCCTCTCCGGTTTCCAGGGCCGCCTGAATTTCCGGCCGGCCCAGGTGGTTGGGCAGGCTCTTGGAGTCTGCTTCGTCATCATAGAGCACCTTCCCCTGGCCGTCCACCCAGGTCAGGCGGATGTCCGGGCTGTGAAAGGTGGGGACGTTTTGGGAATCACGAAACTCCGTGCTTTCGCTTAAAAGGTAGGCCGTGCGCCGCAGGTCCCGGGCCACCTGCTGGCGGAACAGGTCGTAAAACACCAGGCTGGTGGCCGTCACCGTCAGGGCCATGGCCACAAAGGCCAGAAGCCCCAGGCGCAGATTGATTTTCTGCTTCATTGGTTCCCCTCCGGGGTGCTGCGCAGCACATAGCCCACATTGCGCACGGTGCCGATCTGGCCGCCGGGGGCCCCCAGCTTCTGCCGCAGGGTTTTTACGTGCATGTCCACCGTCCGGGTCTCCCCTTCAAATTCCGTGCCCCAGACCTTCCGCATAATGGATTCCCTGGACAGTACGATTCCGGCGTTGGCCATAAAATACCGCAGAAGCTCATATTCCTTGTAGGTCAGATCCACGCTCTTGCCTTCGGAGAGCACCGTCCGGCGGTTGTTGTCCAGCTGGATGGCCCCCACCTGGAATTGGCTGCCGCCCTCCTCCGAAGCCCGCCGCAGCAGGGCCTTCACCCGGCTGAGGAGCTCCATCACGGAGAAGGGCTTGCGGATGTAATCGTCGGCCCCGTCGTCCAAGCCCTTGACCATGTCCATTTCCGAGGTCTTGGCCGTGACCATGATCACCGGCAGCCGCCGGGTCTGGCCCATGGAGCGCAAGCGCCTTACGATGTCGCAGCCGTTTTCGTCCGGCAGCATCACGTCCAGCAGCACCAGGTCCGGCAGAATGTCCTCCAGGGCCCTGTAAAAATCCGAGGCCCGTTCAAAGGATTTTACCAGATAATTGCTGTTTTTCAGGGCAATCGTCTCAATTTCCCGAATGTTTTCGTCGTCTTCCACTACATAGATCAGTGCCATTGTAAACCTCCTCAGGGAAGCAGATACTCCTGCTTGCGTTTTGCGTATTCCTTCTGGAACCAGGGGCTGCTGCCCTTGGTGGTCAGATTCAGGTATTCATGGGTTTCGTATTCGTCGGCGTGAATTTCGATCATGCACACCGCCACATTGGAGCAGTGGTCCGACACCCGCTCGTAGCCCGTGAGAATGTCCTCCAGAATGAGCCCCGCCTCCAGGGAACAGGTGCCCCGGCGCAGCCGCTCAATATGCCGGGCGCGCATTTCGTTGCTCAGATCGTCGATGACCTCTTCCAAGGGCTCTACCCCCTTGGCCCGCTCCGTATCGTCGGCGGCGAAGACCGATACCGTCAAGTCCAGAATATCCGCCACCGCCTGACCGTACACCGCCAGCTCCTTCCGGCTGTCCGGGGACAGGGTCAGCCCCTTCTGCCCCAGCTCCCGGGCAGACTCCGCCACGTTGATGGCGTGGTCCGAGATCCGCTCAAAATCGTTGATGCAGTGAAGCAGTATGGAAAGGGTTCTGCTGTCAGCCTTGCTTAAATCCCGTCCGGAGAGCTTGACAAGATAAGTCCCCAGTACGTCTTCATAGCTGTCCGCCTCCTGCTCCATGGCGATGACCCGGTTTAAGTCCGTATCGGAGTATTCTTCCAGCAGTCCCATGGCCAGCTGGAAGGAATTCCGGGCCAGGTCCGCCATATGGTCCACCGCTTCCTTACAAAGGTTCATGGCAAAGCCCGGCCGGTCCAGGAACCGCTCATCAAGAGCCTGCAAGGCCGCAGGCCGGGAAGAGGCGCTCTTCTCCTCCCCATTGGGGATGGACAGCTCCGCCAGCTTAACAAGCGCCCCGGAGAAGGGATAGAGCACCATGGTGCAGCCGATGTTAAAGAGGCTGTGGATCACGGCAATGTCCGCCGCCCCGGCGGTATTTGCCAGGAAGGGGAAGTGCAGGAAGCTGTTCAATCCATAGAATACCACAAGAAACAGCAAAGTGCCAATCAAATTAAAATAAAGATGAATGAGGGATGCTCTTTTTGCGTTTTTGCTGGCCCCCATGCCGGAGAGCAGGGCCGTGACGCAGGTGCCGATGTTCTGGCCCATGATAATGGGAATGGCCGTGCCATAGTTGACAACCCCCGTCACGCACAGGGCCTGCAAAATGCCCACGGAGGCAGAGGAGGACTGGATCACCGCCGTCAGCACCAGGCCCGCCAGCAACCCCAGAACGGGATTGGAAAAGGCGGTAAGAATGCCGGTAAACCGGGGATTCTCCGCCAGAGGGGCCACGGAGCCGCTCATGGTCTCCATGCCGAACATCAGCACCGCAAAGCCCACCAGGATGGAGCCGATGTTTTTCTTCTTGTCATTCTCCCCGGCGGTCATGGTGAGCACCACGCCCACCGCCGCCAGAACAGGAGAGAAGGAGCTGGGCTTTAAAAGCTTTAAAAACAGATTGCTGCCCTCAATGCCCGTCAGGGACAGAAGCCAGGAGGTGACGGTGGTGCCGATGTTGGCACCCATGATGATGCCCACCGCCTGGGTCAGATTCATAATGCCGGAATTGACGAAGCCCACCACCATGACGGTGGTTGCGGAAGAGGACTGGATCACCGCCGTGACCAGCAATCCCAGCAGCACCGCCATGCTCTTTTTCTTGGTCAGCTTCTCCAGAATTTTCTCCAGCCTGCCCCCGGACAGCTGCACCAGCCCGTCCCCCATGGTAGACATACCAAACAAAAACAGGGCCAGACCCCCAATCAGATTCAGGACGCCGAATATATCCATGAACATTACACTCCTTTTTTCTATATGGCCCTATTCTAGCCCCGGTGTGTAAAGCCGGTAGAGGCATCTGTGTAAAGGCTGTGTAAAATTTACAATCTTTACCGCCGCTTTACAAAAACGTGATTGCGGTCTTTACGGGGCGGGGGTATGGTGAGGGACGAGAGTTGACAGTTGACAGTTGACAGTTGACAGTTGACAGTTATTTCTTAATTGACAATGGACAATTGACAATTGACAATTTTGGAGAGTGCATGTAACGTTTTTTAGATTTATTAGAGCGCAAAACAATGATAGATTCGTCAAAGCAAGCGGAAATCAACACAAATTTGATGTAGGGGCGGCAATCTGCCGCCCGCCACGTTGGATGTATAACCTGTGCGGTTGAACGGTATGACCCGATACATGGTACACCCACTGTAGCGGCGATGATTCATCGCCATGACACCGTAACGAATGCAACCCGTGTGGATGAATGGAACCACCCACCGACTTGTCATTCCAACCGAAATGAAATGGAGTGGAGGGATCTTCCCAAGTTGCAAGTTTTACAATACGCAAGATATTATTGCTGCTTGAGTAGATTCCTCGGCTCCGTTTCACTCCGCTCGGAATGACATTGTCGAGAGGTGGTACCATTCATCCGCACAGGTTATATTCGGGGCGTGGCGGGCGGCAGATTGCCGCCCCTACAATACATTTGTTCCGAAATACCCTGTATTCAATGTGTCTATCATTGTATTTTGTTCCCAAACAAATGCAAAAAATAAGGAGAAAAAATTTATGGTTTGGCTTTGGAAAAATATCAACGCTCAGCACTGGGCTGCCGAGAAAAAATGTGCCGTGTTTGTCTGGGCTGTCAGTGTGCTCTCCGCTCTGGTTGGCTTGGGGCTTTGGAGGGTGCTTTCCTTCTTTGCCCTTGGGCGCCCGGACTGGATGGTGGTCTTTGCAGGGCTGCCGGTTCTTGGCAGCTGGGTCGGCGTGTTTCTCTATACCTGCCGCCACCCATTTTGTGAGAAAATACTGTGAAAAATGTCCGGTCGTTCCATCAATGTTGACGGATTTGCAAATACCGGTACAAGTGCGGAGAATACCGATGGACACCTCAATTTCCTACAAAAACCCTGCATCTGTTTTGTGAAATGTATACAATTTGTTCCATTCCTACAAATTCTCCTTGCCATCCCGTGCAGAGCGTGGTATCATGCAGAAACGGTGAAATAATGAACAAAGTTCGTTTTCACAATAGACTGATATATATGGATCACAGGTATGCTGTGCTGCCGGATTTTGGACGCAGCATTTAATAAGGAAGTGGGTGAGAATCCCACGCAAAGCCGTTACTGTATTCAGCCGTTAAATCCAATTGCTGTGCTGCCGGAGATTTCGGGAAGCATGGATAAAGAAATTGGAGAAGCCATGTTGGCAGGCTGTAAGCCAGATACTTGCCTGTATTCCCTGCTTGCAGCAGTAGCCCCAGCCTCTGCGGACTTTCGGAGGGTGGTTATGGCGAACATAGATTGCTAGGCGTTGCATAGGGCAGGTTTGCATCTTATTTGATGTTACCAGTCTTTTGCAACGCACTTTTTCTGCTTTTCACCCAAAACAAATCCTTTATGAGGTGAAAGACAATGAAAAAAATCAGCAAAATTCTCCTGACATTTCTCTGCCTGACTCTGCTCCTGACTGCCTGCGGCCAGGCTGCGCCCCAGGCCACCGCCCCCACCGAACAGGTTCCCACCGAACAGGTAACCCAGGCTGCTGCCGAAACAGCCACCGAAGCGGCCCAGCCGGAAACCGTGACCTTTGTCGATGGCCGGGACAAAGAAATCACCGTAGCCAAGAATCCCCAGCGGGTGGTGTGTACCTACGGCTCTTACTGTCCTCTGTGGTATGAGTGCGGCGGCACTCTGGTATACCGCAGAGACGTGTATTCCTCCTACACATTGTCCCAGGAATTGGAAGCCGTCCCTGTGCTGGCCGACGGCGGTGACATCAGTGCCGAGATCATTCTGGCAGCAGAGCCGGACCTGGTGATTATGAACAATACCAAAGCCGATGTAGAAATGGCAGAACTGCTGGAAGCCGCCGGTGTGCCCTGCCTGTTATACAACTACAACACCGTAGAGCAGTATGTGGATTTGGTGAAAATCTTCACAGATATTACCGACCGCCCCGACCTGTATAAGACTTGTGCCGTGGATGTAAAGGCCCGTGTGGATGCCGTTCGGGAAAAGGTTGCCGGTCACTCCGTGGAAGCCGTGCTGATTATGCCCACCACCACCCCCTCCTTCACTTCCGCCACGACCATGTGCGGCAGCATGCTTCGGGATTTGAACGTAAAGCTTCTGTCCTATCCCGATGGAGATATCACCAAGGAAAAGTACGAGTTCAGTATGGAAAAGCTTCTGGAAATTGACCCCCAGTTCATTCTTTGTGCCGGTGGCGGTGCCGACCAGGAGGCAGCTGTGGAGCGTACCCTGAGCTGGCCTGGCTTTACGGACCTGACTGCTTACAAAGAAGGCCGGTATCGTCATCTGGATGTGAGCATTTATATGTACAAGCCCAACAGCCGGTACGCTGAGGCTTATGAGCAGCTGGCTGCCTTCCTGTATCCCGACCTGTTCCCCGAAGCCTAATGGCGAACCCAAACGCTACGGCACAAGCCGTATCCCGTTCCACGCACCGGAAGAACATCCTAAAACTTGTAATTCTTGCCGTATCTCTGTGCGGCATCTTCCTGGCAAGCAATGTGTATGGAGCAGTGGATGTATCCCCCAAGGACATTTTCTCCATCATCTTCCGCCACCAGGACAGCGGTATGTTCTCGGTGATCATCCGGGAGGTTCGCTTTCCCCGGAACATTCTTGCCTGCATCGTAGGTTCCAGCCTCGCATTATCCGGTGCGATTATGCAGGGCATGATGCGAAACCCCATGGCCTCCCCCAGCGTACTGGGTGTTACCACCGGTGCTTCCACGGCTACCTACGTGATGTGTATGTGCTTTTCCGTGTCCTCCTCGGTGGTGCCCATGGGCGCATTCCTGGGAGCGATGGCAACCACCTTTTTGATTTTCATTTTTGCCTGGAAGGGGGGGCTGAACCCCACCCGGTTTATTCTCTCCGGTGTTGCCCTGTCCAGCGTGCTTGCGGCTGTGAATAACATTCTCATCATTCGTTACCCCGATGCACTGGAAGGCATGGCAGGGTTTATGGTAGGCGGTCTGTCCACCCGAAGCTGGCCTCAGGTCCGAATGGTTACGCCCTACTTTCTGGTGGGCATTACCTGCGCCCTGCTGTGCTCCAATAAGCTCAATGTCCTTATGATGGGCGATGAGCTGGCGACCAGCCTGGGCATCAATGTGGACAGGGTTCGCATTCTGCTCATTGCCGTGTCCTCTCTGCTGGCAGCCTCTGCTGTGTCCGTTGCAGGGCTGATCAGCTTTGTGGGCCTGTGCGTGCCACACATTATGCGGTTGTACATCGGCTCTGACTATCGGTATTTGATGCCCGCCTCCGCACTGGGCGGTGCCGCCATTCTTACCCTGTGTGATATGGTTGGCAGGGTGGTGATGAAGCCCTCGGAAATTCCCGTTGGCATCATCATGGCTCTGCTGGGCGCCCCCTTCTTCCTGTGGATGCTGCGAAAGAAAGAGGTGTAGCAGTGAATAGCCAGGAACAGTACCTGCTTTATGCCGACCACATTCAAGTGGACATCGGTGGACACCCCATTGTGAAGGATATCAGCCTGGGTATTCGCCCCAACGAAATTCTCACCATCATTGGCCCCAACGGCTCCGGTAAAAGCACGCTGATTAAGGGAATGTGCCGTCTGCTCAAGCTCAGCAGCGGCTCTGTAACCCTGGGCGGATGTGATCTGTCCACCATGAGCAACAACAAAATTGCCCGCAGAATTGCGATTCTGCCTCAGAAAAAGTCCCTCCCTCCGGATATCACCGTGGAGCGGCTGGTTCAGTACGGCAGAGCGCCCTATGCCAAATTCGGCGGCAGACTTACCGGTGCGGATTTCGCCATCATTGAGGAAATGATGCATCTGACCGGCGTAGACCGGATGCGCTTCCGCACCGTATCCACCCTGTCCGGAGGCGAGTCCCAAATGGCATGGATCGCCATGTCTCTGGCCCAGCAGCCGGAGATTCTCTTTCTGGACGAACCCACCACGTTCCTGGATATTTCCTATCAGCTGGCAGTGCTGGACCTGGTGAAGAAAATCCAGCAGGAGCAAAAAATCAGCGTGGTCATGGTTCTCCACGACCTGAACCAGGCTGCCTATTACTCTGACCGGATCGCTGTGGTGAAAGACGGCGTCCTGGCTGCCCAGGGCGCTCCGGAGGAGCTGTATGAGGCAAAGCTGTTGCGGGACATTTTCCGGGTAGAAACGGAGAAAGTTTCCTACAACCATGGCTCTGCCTACTATATTCCAACTAAAATGGTGACTGAGGAACAACATCATGCTTAAAATTGCCGTATACGGGAAAGGTGGCATTGGAAAGTCCACCACTGTTTCAAACCTGTCTTGTGCCCTTGCCCGCCAGGGAAAGAAAGTTATGCAGATTGGCTGCGACCCAAAATCCGACTCTACCTGCAACCTTATGGGGGGCAAGCGGATTCCAACGGTGCTGGATACCATCCGCACAAAGGGCAGTGCCATCACTCTGGAGGATGTCGTATTTGTAGGGGAGGCTGGGGTTCTCTGTGCCGAAGCTGGCGGCCCTACCCCCGGCAGAGGCTGTGCCGGAAAGGGGATCGTGTCTGCCTTTGACACGCTTTCAACCCTCCATGCCTATGAAACCTATCAACCGGACATTGTTCTCTACGACGTGTTGGGGGATGTGGTCTGTGGCGGCTTTGCCATGCCTTTGCGTGGGGGCTATGCCGATGTAGTTCTGGTGGTTACCAGTGGAGAAATGATGTCTCTGTACGCAGCCGGAAACATCTGCACTGCCGTTCGGGAGTTCTCCGCCTATACGCCTTTGAAGCTGGGAGGCTTGATTGTAAACCGGCGCAATATTGACCGGGAGATGGAGAAGGTGGAGCAATTCGCACAGGAGGAACATGTGCCTATTTTCGGCACCGTTCCCCGGTGCTCCCTGGTGCAGCAGGCAGAAGACCTGGGCAGAACCGTAGTTGCCCAGTTCCCGGAAAGTGACCAGGCTCTGGTCTATCTGGATTTGGCGGAGAAGCTCTCTGCCTTCCGGGAGCAGTAAGGAGTCTGCCATGTACCTACATGAATTTGTCACCCCCCGGCAGGTGCCCCAGTACTCAAAAACCATCTCCCCCGGCAAGCACTGTCCTCTTTTCGGTGTGGGAGCCGTGTTCTCCGGCATTCAGAATGTAACCCTGATTTATATCGGAACCCAGGACTGCGTATACTATGCCAAGCTGGAAACCCTTCACCAACAGCAGGGCAAGGGTGGGTCCCGGATTTTGGCAGTACAGCTATCCGATTCCGATGTCATCTTCGGCATTCGTCCCCAGCTGGAAGACCTACTGGACCGGGAGGCCAATCGCCCCGGTACCAAAGCGGTATTCCTGGTAACCTCCTGTAGCCTGGAGGTGCTCTCCGAGGATTTGCAAAGCGTGGTGAATACCGTTGCCGCCCGCACAGGGAAAACCATCACCCTGATTCCTACAGAAAATTTCAAAACCTTTAGCTATTTTCAAGGCATGGAGCAGGCACTGGCCGCCCTTACCGGCTGCGTTCGTCCCGGTCTCAAAAAGCCCCGGCACTTCGCCGTACTGGGTGCTCGCCACCCCGGGGCTGCCCAGTCCGAACCTGTCCGTTACCTGTTGGCGCAGGGCTATCAGCTGGACAGCATTCTTCCTTATGATATCACCATGGACAAGCTGGAAGCCCTGTCCCAGGTGGAGTTTACGCTGGTTTTAGATGGCACCGGTTTGGAAACCGGTAAAAAGCTTCAAAAACTTTACGATATTCCCTATATCCGTTTTGACCAAAAGTTGAACTTGAATGCCACGATCAGCGCATGGAAATCTTTGGAAACTCTGACCGGTAACAATTTACAGCCCTTTATCAACGAAAACCTGGAGGCTATCCGTACCCTTGTGGATGATCTGCGGCCTCAGCTTACCGGGAAAACCTTTTTTTACAGCCAGGTTATTCTCTATCCCTTTGAAACCTGCCTGTTTTTGACACAATTGGGCATGATTCCCACTGTCATTTTCCTGGGAAGCGTAATAGATCAGGATGATTTTAGCAGACAAGCTCTGGAAGCCCTTGCCAATCCCCGTATGCTCCAAAATGCCAGCAGCCAGGCCGTAGAAGCCATGCTTGCCCAGTGTCCTCCGGATTACTTTATCGGTGCGGTGGGCAGTGTCCTGGAGCAGTATTCCACCGTCCATGTAAATCTGAAAACCAGACCAGTGGAGGCCGGATTTGCCTTCTATCGAAACTGTCTCAACCAGCTGGCAGAATCCTTACGATCCGGGAGGGATGCAGGATGATCGTATACGAAAATCTCCCACCGCTGTCTCCCAGAGCCGGATTTCTCCGGGCGGTTTCCGGTTGGCTGGATGCCGCCTTGGTGGAGTTTGGCCCAGAGGGAACCATGCACTATGCCCAAAGCTCCATCGGCGGAGATGTGCAGAACCTGTTTACCACCGGGCTGGAAGAAAAACAGATTATTTTTGGAGATACGGACAATTTGGAGGACGCGATCCGGGAGCTGGATCGAATCGCCGCCCCCAAGGTGCTGTTTGTCACCTCCTCCCCGGTCAGTGAAATTATCGGAACCGACCTGGAGGGTCTCTGCCATCGGCTTCAGCAGGAGGTTTCTGCCAGGCTTTTGTGCTGGGATCGGATTCCTATGGAGGGCCGGGAGGAACTTGGTTTTGAACAGGCCCATACCATGGCGGCCCAGGCTCTGACTCAGGCGGGCCGCCCACGGGAAGCCGGAGAAAACCGGGCACTGGTTCTGGGCCTGGATGCCTCTGCTTGGAACGGTACTGCCGATGTAAATGAAATCCGGCGAATGCTCCGGGACTACTTGGGTGTCGCCCTGTTGAACCGGCAAGACGGAAAGTACGCCCTTTCCGATGTGAGAAAAGCAGACTGGATTCTGGTGGCAGACCCCTGTGCCCTTCCTTTGGCAACAGCCGCCCAGACACTCTGGGGTACGCCCTGGTATTGCGGTCTGCCCTATGGTATTTCCGGCTCTCACAAAATGCTGTGTCATGCCGAAAAAGCCCTGAAGTTAAACCGGAATCCTGGATGGCAGGAAGAATCCCGGCGGGTTTCCCGGATCATATTCAATTTTCGGATGAATACCCCCCAGGGCATTCACCCCCTTCGGATCGATGTGCGTGAAAGCCGCCAAAGTGCTCTCCTGGAGTTCCTTACGGAAGAAGCCGGGCTTCCTTTCCAGCCGCCGCAGGATGCGACTACCTTCTGCAAAACCGGCATGGTGGGGCCCCTACAGGATGTTTCCCCCGGTACTGTCTTTCTGGGCTGCGGTGCTGCCTGTGAACTGCATCCCCAGGCAGCTACTTTGTGCCTGGACTATCCCACTCTGAGTCGGCAAATGCTCACCCCCTACATTCCCTATACTGGCATACAGGGGGCCGCCAACCTGTTGCATACGCTCTACCCCTTTCTCCAATGAAATCCCACTCCCACGGAAGTCGGAAACGCTCCTGCTTTCATGGGGGATGGACTGTAAACGGTTGTGTTGAAAAATACGCTCCAAAGGAAAAACCGTGCGTTGTAAAATGAAGTTGGACACCCGGAAAAAGAAATCCATAGTGACTTCCCATATGGTAGAATGAAGTTCCCCAACACCATTCACCGGAGGCAATCGCTATGGATTGCAACCAGGATACCACAAATAAAACAGAACGCAGACATGGAGAACATTGAACCAGAGAAGATGCCGCCACCCATTTTTTGAGAAAAGGCAATTGACATTTCCCGCTTTACATGATAGACTTTAAGAATAAAAAAACTATCAGGAGGAAACTTCCATGAAGCATATCCAGACCATCGAGACCCGTAACCTGTGCCAGAGCGCCAAGAATGGCGGCTGCGGCGAGTGCCAGACCTCCTGCCAGTCTGCTTGCAAGACCAGCAGCGGCATCGCCAACCAGAAGTGCGAGAACAAGAATAAGTAAGTTATTTTTGAAAAAATGCCGCCTGTTTGGGCGGCATTTTTCATGTACGAGGAGAACAATATGATCCATCAGTATCAGTTAAACGGCTATAACATCGTTCTGGACATCTGCTCCGGCTCGGTCCATGTGGTGGATGAGGCCGCCTATGACCTCATTGGCCTCTACGAATCCACCTCCCGGGAAGAGGCCCTGGCCCAGGTTGCGGCCAAGTATCCGGAAATCGACCCCCAGGAGCTTTCGGAATGCTATGACGACATCACTTCTTTGAAGGATACAGGCAAGCTCTTCACCCCGGACACCTTTGCCTCCATGGCAGGGGAGCTGAAGGCCCGGACCTCCGGGGTGGTAAAGGCCCTGTGCCTGCACATCGCCCACACCTGCAACCTCAACTGCTCCTACTGCTTCGCCTCCCAGGGCAAGTACCACGGGGACCGGGCCATCATGTCTTATGAGGTGGGCAAGCAGGCCCTGGACTTTCTGGTAAGCCACTCCGGCAGCCGGAAGAATCTGGAAGTGGACTTCTTCGGCGGCGAACCCCTCATGAACTTTGACGTGGTGAAGCAGCTGGTGGCCTATGCCCGGAGCATCGAAAAGGAGGCGGGGAAGAACTTCCGCTTCACCCTGACCACCAACGGCATGCTCATTGACCAGGATGTCATCGACTTTGCCAACAAGGAAATGAGCAACGTGGTTTTAAGCCTGGACGGCCGGAAGGAAATTCACGACCGGTTCCGGGTGGACTACGCGGGCCACGGCAGCTTTGACCGGATCGTGCCCAAGTTCCAGGAGCTGGTGCGCCAGCGTGGGGGCAAGGACTACTATATGCGGGGCACCTTCACCCACGCCAACCCGGATTTCTTGAAAGACATCAAGACCATGCTGGACCTGGGCTTTACGGAGCTTTCCATGGAGCCGGTGGTCACCGCCGCGGGAGACCCTGCCGGGCTCACCGAAGAGGATCTGGCCATTGTCATGCAGCAGTATGAGGAGCTGGCCTGCCTCCAGCTGGAGCGGTACAAAGAGGGCCGTCCCTTCACCTTCTACCACTACATGATCGACCTCACCGGCGGCCCCTGCATTTACAAGCGCATTTCCGGCTGCGGCAGCGGAACGGAATACATGGCCGTGACCCCCTGGGGTGACCTGTACCCCTGCCATCAGTTTGTAGGCGAGGAGAAGTTCAAGCTGGGCAACATCTGGGACGGGGTCACCAATACGGAAATTCAGCAGGAATTTGCCTCCTGCAATGTCTATGCCCGGCCGGACTGCCACGACTGCTGGGCCCGGCTTTACTGCTCCGGCGGCTGCGCCGCCAACGCCTACCACGCCACGGGCTCCGTCAAGGGGGTCTATGAATCCGGCTGCAAGCTCTTCCGGAAGCGGATGGAGTGCGCCATTATGGTTCAGGTTGCGGAAAAGCTGGGAGACCCCCAGTGAAGACCCCCATTTTTGATTTTGTGACCCAATACGCCAAGAATGCCCCGGCACGGTTTCACATGCCGGGGCACAAAGGCGTCAATAAACTTGGCTGCGAGGACCGGGATTTAACGGAAATCCACGGGGCGGATGACCTTTTTCATGCTTCCGGCATTATTGCGCAGAGCGAAGAAAACGCCGGGGCGCTCTTCGGCTGCCCCACGGTGTACTCCGCCGAGGGCTCCAGCCTGTGCATCCGGGCCATGCTGTTTTTGGCCTACACCCAGGCGAACTCCCGGGGCCGGATTCTGGCCGGACGGAACGCCCACAAAAGCTTTCTCAATACCGCCATCCTCCTGGACTTCCCCATCCGCTGGCTGTGGGCCGGGGAGGACTATCTCAGCTGCCCCCTGACCCCGGAGCAGGTGGAGGCGGCCATTCTGGAGGAACCGGAAAAGCCCTTCGCCGTCTATGTGACGAGCCCGGACTATCTGGGGAATACGGCAGATATTGAGGGCATTGCCCGGGTGTGCCATGGCCACGGGGTGCCGCTGCTGGTGGACAATGCCCACGGGGCCTATCTGCGCTTCCTCCCCCGGAGCCGCCACCCCATGGACCTGGGGGCGGACCTTTGCTGCGACTCCGCCCACAAGACCCTTCCGGTGCTCACCGGCGGAGCCTATCTCCACTTCCGGCAGGAGGAGGACCGGCAGCCCCTTAAAAGCGCCATGGCCCTCTTTGGCTCCACCAGCCCCTCTTACCTGATTTTACAGTCCTTAGACCTGTGCAATCCCTACTTAGAGACCCTTCCCCAGCGTCTTTTGGCTCTGGCCCCCCGGCTGGCCGCCCTGAAGGGCACTCTCTTGGCCCGGGGGTTCTCCCTGGTGGGGGACGAGCTTTTGAAGCTGACGGTGCGCACAAGCCCCTGGGGGTACACCGGAGAAGAAGTGGCGGATATTCTGGAATCCCAGAACATTTTCCCGGAATTTGCGGATGAAAGTCACATTGTCTTCATGTTCACCCCGGAAAACACGCCGGAGGAGCTGGCCCGTCTGGAACAGGCCCTGGTGGCCCTTCCTAAAAGGGCGCCCCGGGACTGCGTTCTGCCCCGGTGCCGCCCGGAGCCGGTGCTGACCCCCCGGCAGGCGGCCTTCGGACCGAAGGAGACGGTGCCCGTGGCCCAAAGTCAGGGCCGCATTCTGGCGGATGCCTCCGTCAGCTGCCCCCCGGCGGTGCCCCTTGTGATGTGCGGCGAGCGCATCGACGGGGAACTGCCCCGGCTTCTTGCCCATTTTGGCTACAGCCATGTGACCGTTGTCAAGTGATTTTCCCTCCGGGCCTTTGGTTCCGGAGGGATTTTCCATGCATTTCTCTAAGATTTTCTTGCTTTCCCCCGGGTTTCATGGTAGAATGAGGAAAACTATGCGTTAACGCGTTAGGGATGGAGGTACCTCCTTTGAAGCGACTTTTCAGGCTCTTTTCCATGGCCTTTGTGCTGGGCTGCGTGGCCCTGCTGTGTTTTGTCCTGCCCGCCTCTGCGGAAAGCGCCGCCACCCGGGTGGACTTTACCGGCACCGTCAATATTGACGGCGATGCCATGGTGACCCTGCAAATGAATCTGCATCTGGATGAGGCGAATGCCAACCTGGTCTTCCCCCTGCCGGCCAAGGCCACGGGGATCACCGTCAACGGCAGTTCCCCCGCCGTCAGCAAGTCCGGCAACTACAATATGGTGAGCCTCAGCAAGGTCACCGGTGGGCAGCCGGGCGACTTTGTGATTTCCATCAGCTATACCCTGCCCCAGGTGGTCACCGTGGCCGTCAACGACAAGGGCGTTGTGGAAAAAGACACTCTGAATCTGAATCTGGACATCCTCAGCGGCTTTGCCTACCCCATCAGTGCCATGACCTACACCATCACCCTGCCGGAAAATTACCCCCTGACCCCGGATTTTTACAGCACCTACCGGCAGAACGGTCTTGCCTCGGAGCTGAACCTGCTGATCGACGGCAAAATGCTGACAGGCAGCACCAAAAACGGCTTTAATGACCACGAATCCGTCAGCATGAGCCTGAAGGTCACCCCCGCCATGTTCCCGGGGGTCAGCACCTACTACCGAAACGGCAACCCGGAACTGGTGCCCATGGGCATTACCGCCGCCGTGGCCCTTGTCTACTGGCTGCTGTTTCTGCGGACCTTCCCCGCCCGCCGGGAGGAATGCACCATCCCCTTGGAGGGTGTCACCGCCGGAGAGTTGGGCTGCCGCCTGTTCTTAAACGGCGGCGACCTGACCATGATGGTCCTGGGCTGGGCACAGCTGGGCTACATCCTGATCCAGGCCGACGGCCGCCGGATTCTGCTGCACAAGCGCATGGACATGGGCAACGAGCGCAGCCTCTTTGAGGTCCGGGCCTTCCGGGGGCTCTTCGGCGAGCGGCGGGTCATCGATGCCTCCAGCCTGGCCTATGCCAAGGCCCTGCGGCGCACCGCCGCCATGATCCCCGGGGAAAGCGCCATCTGCAAAACCTCGGAACGGAGCCGGAACATCTACCGCTACATTCTCTGCGTCAGTCAGGTCTTCTGCGGCATCTGTATGGCCATGAACATGACCTCCATTCTGGCGCTGCAAGTCCTGTTGAGCCTGATTTTTGGCATCATCGCCGTCATCACCGCCTGGCAGCTCCACAAGCCCGCCTTCTGCACCATGGGCCGGAACAAAAGCGGCTATTGGGCCGCGGGGATCTCCGTGGCCGTGTGGCTGATTCTGGGCCTGATCGCCGGGGTGGTCTGGATTCCCTTGGTCGCCTGTCTGGGCCAGATCCTGCTGGGCTTCCCCGCCGCCTGGGGCGGACGGCGGACCGAACTCAACCGCCACGACGTGGCCCAGCTCCGGGGCCTGCGGCACTACATGAAGCATATGCCGGCCCAGGACGTGCAGCGGCTGTTGGCTGCCGACCCGGAATACTATTTCCGCATGGCCCCCTACGCCATGGCCCTGGGAGTGCTGCATCCCTTCACCCAGGCCTTCGGCAAGCGGAAGCTCCAACAGTGCCCCTACATCGCCACCCGTGTCCACGGTGCCCGAAAAATCGAGGACTGGGAGAGCCTGTATAAAGACCTGGTGAGCCGCATGGACAAGCGGGCCAAAAAAATGGAGCTTGAAAAATGGCTGGCCGTCCGGTTCCGGTAATAGAATACTGCAAAAGCAGCGTCACTTTTTCTTCGTGACGCTGCTTCTTTTTATGCCCAATCAGGCTTATCTTCAAAGCGGAGCTGCTGCCCCTTCCAGGGGAATTCCAGGGCGGCGGAAAAGAGATGAATTTGGGTTTCCCGGGACCGGCTGCCGTATTTGTGGTCCCCCACCAAGGGGAAGCCCCGGGAGGCAAACTGCACCCGGATCTGATGGCTCCGGCCGGTCTCCAGGTAGACCCGCACCAGGCTCTCCTCCCCGGGCTTCACCACCCGATACCGCAGGGCCGCGGGACGGACACCGGCACGGGGGCGCTTTACCACAAAGACCTTGTTTTTCCGGCTGTCCTTCCAAAGCAGGTCCTCCATCCGCCCCTCCGGCTCCTCCGGGCAGCCGTGGACCAGGGCCAGATATTCCTTTTGCAGCTTCCCCTGGGCAATGAGCCCGCTCATGTCCGCCGCCGCCTTCCTGTTCCGGGCAAAGACCATCAGGCCCCCGACCCCCAGATCCAGCCGGTGCACGGGGTAAATGCTGCCCCCCAGCTCCCGGGCCAGCAGCTCCGGCAAACCGTGCTCCGAATCCACTCCCACCGGCTTCCGGCAGACCACCAGGTCCGGGGTATTATAAAAAAGTTCCATAGATGTCTCCTTGTTATTAGGGAAGCTCTGATTAAATCGGCAAGAGCTGACGGCGAGAGATTTTGATTCCAGGCAAGGTTTGGAAAATGAGGGAATACTTTGTGTATTTCCCATTTTTCAAACCGCAGTCTGGGGGCAAAAGATTCGCCGCTCAGCCGCAGACGATTTATTCAGAGTTTCCTCAGCTATAGATTCACGATTTCCGCCCCCAGGGCGGCGGCATCCTCCCGGTTATGGGTGACCAGGAGGACCGTTGCGTTTCCTCTTGCGGCACGGATGGCGGCCAGCGCCCGGGATTTGGTTTCCTCGTCCAGGCCGGTGAAGGGCTCGTCCAGCACCAGCAGGTCCCCGCCATATAGTAAAGCTCTGGCCAGGGCCACCCGGCGCTGCTGGCCCCCGGAGAGGTCAGCGGCCTTGGTTTTCCCGCAGTCCTGTAAATCCAGGGCTTCCAGCATCCGGGTGATGGCCTCCTCTTGCCGGGGCGGCAGCACCAGGGCGATGTTTTGCCCGGCGGTGAGCTCCGGGCACAGGCGGCTTTCCTGGAATACGGCGGCTATGCGCCGGGGAACACCGGTGATCTCCCCGGCGTCCGGCTTTTCAAGGCCCAAAATCAGCCGGAGCAGGGTGGTCTTTCCCTTGCCGGAATGGCCCATAATGGCGTAGGTCTTCCCGGGGGCAAAAACGGCGCTGAACTGTTCCAAAACCGTTTTTTCGTCATAGGCCTTGCAAATATTCTTTAAAATCAGGTCCATTGCCGCCCCTCCCACTCAATAAGCCTGTCCGTGACCCGGTCCAGAAGCCCCAGGAACAGCTTTTCAAAGCCCAGGCTCACCGCCACGATCAGCACCGTCCAGGAAAACAGGTCCGGAATTTCCAGATACACCTTGGCGTCATAGAGCATTCCTCCTACGGACCTTTCCGTCACCGCAATGACCTCCGCCGCCACCCCCGCCTTCCAGCACAGGCCCAGGGCCACATGACAGGCGGATCGAAGGTAGGGGGCCAGGGCGGGCAGGAAGATGCACCGGACACGGCGGGAAAAGGGCATCCGGAACACCCGGGCCATTTCCAGCAGCTGCCGGTCCGGGGCCCGGAAGCCCTGTAAGGCATTGGCGTAGAGCACCGGCAGCACCATGAGGAAGGAAATAAAAATGCTCAAATGCCGACCGGAGAGCCACAGCAGGGCGATGACAATGAAGGAGGCCACCGGCACGGTCTGAATGGCTAAGATATAGGGCCGCAATAAGATTTCCACCAGGGAAAACCGAGCGGACACCGCCGCCAATACCATGGCCGTGAAAAACGCCAGAAAGAACCCTAAGCTGATGCGGCCCAGGCTGCTCCCCAGGGCCTGCCAGGTGGTCTGCTCCCCGCAGAGCTCCCACAGCCGCCCCGCCACCTGAAGGGGGCCTACCAGCAGCAGACGGTTATGAATCAATGCTGCCGCCAGCTGCCATACACACAACGCCAAAAAGGCGGCAAGGAATTTTGCCGCCTTTTTGTTCTGAAAACCGGTTTTTTTACGCGCCATAATAGAAATCATCCCCGGGCAGGCTCCCGCCTACCGCGGCGGGGTTCTGGCCCAGCAGCACCTCCAGGCAGCCCCCCAGGGCGGCCTTCATCTGTGCCCCGGTGATGCACACCAGGTTGCACTGGGGGATGGCCTTTTTAGCGATAGGGGCCTTGACGATGGAGAAGGTGCCGCAGAGCTCTCCTGCCTGGTCCGGATTCTCGTTGACCCAGGTGACACTCTCTTCAAAGTCCTTCAGGAAGGCTTCCACCGCCTGGGGGTGGGCCTCCACAAACTCCGTTCTGGCCAGAATGCAAGCCGTGGTACACAGGCTACCGCCTCCCAGCTTTTCCCATTCCTCGGAAATGGACAGGGCCACATGGAAGCCCTCTCCCAGCTGCACACCGGCGGCGGTGACATAGGGCTGGGGCAGCATGGCGATACCCTGGCCCTGGGCGTTCAGGGTGGCCACCACCTCACTGGGCTCGCTCTTCCACTGGATATCCAGGTCCTTGTCCGCATCCAGGCCGTTTTCCTGGAGCACATACCGCAGGAAATACTCCGGGGTGGCCCCCTTGCCGGTGGCGTACAGGGTCTTGCCCTTCAGGTCTTCTACCGTTTTCACGGTTTCCCCGCCGTATTCTCCGATGTAGAGCACACCCAGCACATTCACCGCCAGGGCCGTGACCTTGCCCTGGGTCTTGTTATACAGGACGGAAGCAAGGTTGGCAGGGACCGACACGATGTCCAGCTCCCCTTGCAGCAGCAGCGGGGTCAGCTCGTCCGCCGCACCCTTGACAGTATAGCTATAGCCGGAATCAGAGCTTTCGTCGGCGGCCTCAAAAAGCTTCACCATGCCCATACCGGTGGGGCCGGTCATGGCACCCAGGCGAACGGTGACGTGCTCTTCCACGGGGGCCGCCGTGGTCTCCGGGGCCGCGGTGGGTTCCGCGGTGGTCTCTACCGTGGTCTCAATGGTAGTCTCTACAGTGGTCTCCGGGGCGGAGGCCGTTCCACAGCCTGCCAGCAGCCCCAGGGTCAGGGCCAGCAGACAAATACAAGCGATGCACTTTTTCATCATGTTTCCTCTTTCCGGACAGGGCAAATAACGCCCATCCTTGACTTTCTTCTTGGATTGTACTATACTTGCTCCTGTAAAATCCGTTGCAATTGCAACGTAAAAACGGGAGTGTTACATGAATCAGCAGCAGCGCGGCATATTATATCACTGCGGTCTCTTTTCCGGCATTGCCCCGGAGCAGGTCGACGCCATGCTGGGGTGCCTGAAGGCCCGGCAGGAGCGATACGAAAAAAACACCGTGGTCTGGAACATTGGGGACACCCTCCAGTCCTGCGCCCTGGTGCTCTCGGGCTCGCTGCGGGCGGAGTCCGTCAACGCCGGTGGGGAGCACCAGCTCATGGCCACCCACGGCCCCGGGTCTGTGGTGGGGGATGTGCTCATGGCCACTCCCGGGGGCCGGAGCCCCGTGTATGTGGTGGCCTCGGAGGAGACGGAGCTGCTGTTTCTTCCTTACCACCGAATCATGAACAGCTGCGCCGACTGCTGCGCCTGGCACACCCGGCTTCGGGAAAACCTGGTGTCGGAAATCGCCGCCAAATTCTGGATGCAGCGCCAGCGGGTGCTGTACCTCTCGGCCAAGTCTCTGCGGCAGCGCATCGCCCTGCGGCTGTATGATGAATACCGCCGCACCGGCAGCCTGACCTTCTCTTTAGGGGGCACCCGGGAGGATCTGGCGGATTTCCTGGGGGCCAACCGCAGCGCCCTGTCCCGGGAGATCGGCCGGATGAAGGAGGCCGGAATACTGGATTACTATAAAGACACCTTCCGGATTCTGGACCTGGACCGGCTTCGGCAGGACATCAACTGACAAATTTCTCTTGGGAAACTCTGAATAAATCGTCTGCGGCTGAGCGGCGAATCTTTTGCTCCCAGGCTGCGGTTTGAAAAATGGGAAATATAGCGCAGCCGTTGCCAGCGCAAGCTGGCTTACGGATGCGGCATACCCCTTGCGGGTACACAAAGTATTCCCTCATTTTCCAAACCTTGCCTGGAACCAAAATCTTTCGCCGTCAGCTCTTGCCGATTTAATCAGAGCTTCCCTTGGTTTCTTTTCGGTTTAGAAAGAAATATTAAGATATTCCTAAGAATGATAGAATGACCCTTGAAAGGATGGCTGCCATGAAACAGAAAACTTGGTTCGGCAAATTTTTATACATCACCGTCACCCTCAGCTTCGCCTTCCCCATCGTCTACCTGATCCTCCGAATGATTTTTGGCTCCGGCAGTCAGAACGAGGCGGGATTTCACTCGGAGTCGGATTACCTGTTGATGCTCATGCAGTGCGTCCTGGGTCTTGTGACCATTCACCTGCCCAGTATCCTGGAGCGGAAGCTCCGCTTTGAGCTGCCCAGCCTGCTCTACGGCTTTTATATCGTTTTCCTGTACTGCGCCATTTTCCTGGGAGAGGTCCGGAGCTTTTACTATCTGGTGCCCCAGTGGGATACGGTATGCCATTTTTGCAGCAGCATGATGATGGGCTTCTTTGGCCTGATGGTGGTGACCATCCTGAACCGGGACAACCACCTGTCCGTGAGCCTCTCCCCCTTCTTTGTGTGCCTGTTTGCCTTCTGCTTCTCCGTGACCCTGGGCTCCATCTGGGAGATCTATGAGTTTGCCGCCGACGGCCTCTTCGGCATGAACATGCAGAAATTCATGCTGGCCGACGGCACCCTGCTGGTAGGCCACGCCGCCCTGGGGGACACCATGAAGGATATCATCGTGGACGTGCTGGGTTCCCTGCTGGCCTCCGTCATCGGCTACGATTCCATTAAAAAAGGCAAGGGCTGGTATATTCCCACCCTGACAGACGGAGAGGAGGGAGCCCAATGAAGCAGCGGACTCTGACCGGTATTGTTCTGGCCCTGGCTGCCATGGCCCTTTTGGGCAGCTTCCATCTGCCCTGGGTGCCCCAGCTCACCGCCATCGTTCTTGGCTGTGGGGCCGTCTGGGAGCTTCTGGACATCCATCATCTGACGAAAAAGGGCTGCCTGATCCCGGGCTTTGCCCTGGCGGTAATGACCCCCTTGTTCTCCTTTACGGAAAACAAATGGTGGGTGCTGGCAGTGCTTTTAGGCGGCCTGGGCTTCTTTACATACCTCATGGGCCGAATCGGCAAGGAAGAGCCGAAAGCATGGATGATCGGGGCAGAGATTTTCTTCACCCTGAGCCTGTTCCGGGCCATTGCCTCCTACGGTGACATCCCCTACGGGGCCTTTTACCTGTGCCTGACGGGCCTGGTCTGCGCCCTGACGGATATTTTTGCCTACCTGGTGGGCAGCCGCTTCGGCCGCCACAAGCTGGCCCCCAGGGTCAGCCCCGGCAAGAGCATCGAAGGGGCCGTGGGCGGCCTTGTCATGGCCGTGACCCTGCTGCTGCTGGTTTTCGGCCGGTTCTTTGCCGATAACCGGGGGCTGGCGTTGTATCTCGCCGTTGTGTCCCTGCTGGGGCAGTTCGGAGACCTTTCCATGTCCGCCGTCAAGCGGGTGGCGGGGGTCAAGGATTTTGGAAAGATCTTCCCGGGCCACGGCGGCATTCTGGACCGGTGCGACAGCCTTATTTACCCGCTGTCCTTTACCTGGCTGCTGTTCTGCTTTAAAATCTGGATTTTTGCCTGATACATCTTGCTTTTTTCCACAGGATACTCTATAATCGAAGAAAACCTATTAAAGGAGTTCACACTATGGACAACGAAATTCTGAACAACGAAGAAGAGGAAGTCAGCATCCTGACCCTCACCGACGAAAACGGCGTGGAGACGGATTTTGAGTATTTAGACTGTATCCCCTACCAGGACAAAGAATACCTGGTCCTCCTGCCCGCCGACGAGGCCGAGACCAACGTGGTCATCCTGGAGGTGGAGCCCGTGGACGAGGAAAACGAAAACTACCTCTCCGTCCAGGACGAAGACCTGCTGAACGCCGTCTACGACATTTTCAAGGAAAAATATAAAGACGTGCTGACCTTCGAAGAGGAGTAATTCCGGGAGGAGGCCCCGATGCGATTGAAGCCGCGGCGGGTCTAATGAAAAAATTTTACCCCTGACGTCCATAAGGAAGAATCCTTAAAGTACGTCAGGGGTTCTCTTTTTATTCTTCCGCAATGACCAATTGCACGTCACCGGAGACCGTTGCGATCCGGCAATTGCCCATGGGGGTACCGCCCTCCACGTTGATGTCGCCGGAGACGGTGCCGGTGGTGAAGTGCTTGCCGTGGAGAAGGGAACCGGAGATGTCCCCGCTGACGGTTTCCAAATACATGTCCTGTCCGTCCACCCGCTGCAATTCCATGTCTCCGCTGACCGTCTTGCAGTGGAATGTTCCTTTCGACAGGGTGTCCTTCAGGTCCATATCCCCGCTCCCGCTCTCCAATACCAGGCTTTTTCCACAAACCCTGTTCAACTTCAGGTCGCCGCTGGCACAGTGGATTTCCAGCGTGTCCGCCAGAACGTTATAGAGGTCAATATCTCCGCTGGCCGTCCGCAGACTGACGCTTCCAAACCCCGCCTCTTTCGCAGAGATCTCTCCGCTGCCGGTCTGAATCTGAACCCGCTGAGAAAACCGTCCGTTCAGTTCCACGTCACCGCTGGCGGTCTTCACGCGCAAGGCATCTCCGAAAATGCCGCCAAGCCCCACGTCGCCGCTGGCGGTCTGAATCTCCACCCTGCCGCCGAAGGTACCGGAAAGTGCAATATCGCTGCTGGCGCCGGAGACCCGGACGGAATCGAAGCTCTGGGCAATTTCCATTCCACCGCTGGCGGTGGTAATGTCCAGACTCTCATAGCACCCCTGGGGCAGATACAGGGTCATTTCTCCGGAGCTGCTGGAGAACAGGCGCCGGGGCAGGGGCTCCTTGTTCCGGAGAATCCGCAAGGTCCCGTCCTCCAGACGGACCTCGTGATACCGGTCCTGCCCCTCCAACCGATAGCGGGGTTCCTGAGTGGGGCGGATTTGAATGTCAAATTCCCGCTCCTGAATCACCACCCGGCGGATTTTAGCGGCTTGCGCACCGTTCTCCCGGGGCACCACTGTGACACTCTGGACGCAGTTTGCCAGGATTTCCTCCACGGTTCCCACCTGGGCCACGGCCTCCTCCTCGGCCATGCCGTCCTCCATCCGGTCGGCAATCATCTCCCGGTAAAATTCCAGAACCGATTCCCCGTCCCCGGTGCCCGCAAGGCCCGCTTCCAGCCTGTCCAAAAATTCCTGCTTGGTCATTTTCTGTTCCTCCTGAGCGTTTTCTTTTTCTTTTTCGTCTGCTGGGGCTCCCGAATGGCTTCCTCCCGCCAAAGCTGCCCCCATGGAGGTTCCATGGAAAGCCGCAGCCACAAATCATAGTTCCGACACAGCCCCTCATTCATGGCTCGTTCCCTCCCGTGTCACAAAATTATAAATCGCCATCATTTCCTGCCATTCCTGCCGGAAGGCCTCCAACCGGTCCAAGCCCGCCTGGGTGATATGGTAGTATTTTCGCAGACGGCCGCTGTGTTCGGCGGTGCGCACCGTCAGAAGACCGGCGTTTTCCATCCGTCGCAGAATGGGATAGAGGGTGGACTCCGCAATCTCCACATAGGGCTGGATATCCTTGATGATCTGGTATCCATAGCCGTCTTCCTCCTTGATGGCCGCCAGCACACACACGTCCAGCAGCCCCCGCTTTAACTGAATGTCCATGGAATACCTCCTTTCAAGTAGTACTATACAACGCATAGTATTATTTGTCAAGAGGCATTTTAGAAATCATCGGGAGGGACTTTCTCCCTTTGAAACATGCGCCCGCTGGGCGCACAAAGATTGCCCCCAGCCAAAGAAAGCTGGGGGTTTCTCGTTTATGAACCTGGCGGGTGTCCCTTCTTTGTTCAGGCGGTCTTCCGTTCCAGCAGTTCGTGCATGGCGGCCATCAGCCCCAGGAGGATCAGCAGAAACAGCGGCAAAATTCCAATGGAAACATGGTCAGCGAGAAAGCCAAACAGCGGCGGCATCAGGCAGTTTCCCACATAGGCACTGGCCATCTGCACGCCAATCATGGCCTGGGAACGTTCCGCTCCAAAATGTGCCGGTGTGGAATGAATGACGCAGGGATAGATGGGCGCACAGCCCAGGCCCACGAGGGAAAACCCGACCAACGAAACCACAGGCCCAAAGGGCAGGAACATTGCGGCAACACCCAGCAGAATAAGGACCTGTCCCATGCGGATCATCTGGCTGTCTTTCAGCTTCATGGCAATAAATCCGTTGATGCCCCGGCCAACCGTAATGCCGATGCAGAACATCCCGGCAAAGGAGGCCGCCGTCTTGGGGTCTACGCCCTTTGCAAGGTTCAAGTAACTGCTGGCCCACAGCATGGCTGTCTGCTCGATGCCGCAATAGCAAAAGAAGCAGAGCATGATCTCCTTGGCCCCAGGAATCCCAAGAATTTCTTGAAGCTTCAGCGCCTTTGGACTTTCGTTTTCCTCTGGCCCCTTGCTCTGTTTCCTCCATTTGGGAAGGTTCCAAACCAGCACCGCCGTCAGGAGAATTTGCAGCAGGGAAATCGTGCGATACCCGGCATTCCATGTAAATCCACCGGTAAGGGCGGCCCCCATCATATAGGGCCCCAGGGTCGCGCCGATGCCCCACATGCAGTGCAGCCAGCTCATATGCTTGCTGGCGTAGTGCAGGGCCACATAATTGTTCAAAGAAGCATCCACGCTTCCGGCCCCCAGACCGTAGGGCAGGGCCCACAGGCACAGAAACAAAAAACGGTGGCTCACGGAAAAGCCCCACAGGGCCAAGGCTGTCATTCCAACGCTTGCCGCCGTTACTGCCCCGGTGCCGAAGGTTCTTGTAAGCCGGTCGCTTTGCAGACTGGAAACAATGGTACCAACGGCAATGATCATAGAAATTGCCCCGGCGTAAGACACCGGCACCCCAAACTCCGGATACACACTGGGCCAAGCCGCCCCAAGCACCGCATCCGGCAGCCCCAGACTGATAAAGGACAGATAAATGATTCCCAATAAAAAGCTCATGTTTATACTCCTGTTTTCCAATTGTCCGCCGCCATTATAGCACCCCGGGGGCAAGGTTTCAACAAGGGGCATCCGTTGGCTGGGCGCATCCCACCCGGGTCAGCCCCATCCAACCGAAAGAGCCGCACTCCTGCCGGGCGGGTACAGGCGGCTTGCCCGCCTTATAGTCTTTTTAGTTTGAAGTTGAAGTTGTAGCTGAAGTTGAAGTTGTAGTTGTAGTTGTAGTTGAAGTTGTAGTTGGATACCATTCGCTATCGTCCGATAACACCCGATTTCTGTCCTCCCGGAAGAGGGCCTGCCATTTTTCAAAGCCCGGCCCTTGAAGCCCCTTTTGGGAGCTTCCCGAACAGCCGCGCGGAGCACCACCATGCAGCATGGCAATGATAACCTGTGCAGACAAATGGCACCACGCCTGTAGGGGCGGTGCTCCGCGCAGCGAATCAAAATTTATTGATTGCCGGTGGCAATCACACATTCATTCATCGGTTACTAGCCGCCCGCCACGTTGCGAATACAACCTGTGCGTTTGAACGGTACCGCCCACCAGCGTAACCGTAGGGGCGGCAACCTGCCGCCCGCCACGTTTCGAGTATAACCTGTGCGGACAAAACGGAATCACCCTCCAATATGTCATTCAGGCCTTGAGCGTCAGCGGAGTGGAGGAATCCACCACGTTGGTGAAGGAAGCGACACAAGATAAAACATGCAACTCGGGAAGATTCCTCGACTCACTGCGTTCGCTCGGAATGACATGTCGGGGGGTGGTTCTGTTCAACCAAACAGGTTGTATTCGGAACGCTGCATGGCGATGAATCATCGCCGCTACATTGCGTGGTTCCATTCAACCACACAGGTTGAATTTGCAACGTGGCGGGCGGCAGATTGCCTCCCCTACGGACTCGTCGGCGCGTGGTACCACTCATCCGCACGGGTTGTAGTCGCTACGTTTCCCGGAACGGCACACAGGCCGTTCCCTACGGTTTCGCTGGTAGGTGGATTCTTTCAGCCGCACGGGTTGTAATCGGAACGTGGCGGGCGGCTAATAGCCGCCCCTACGGACACGCTGGTAGGTGATACCATTCATTCACACGGGTTGTATTCAGAACACGGCGGGCAGTGTTATCAATTTTTCATGATTTTCTTGACTTCTTTCCGGTTTCCTTCTATAATAAAGTGTTAAATTCTGCACAAAACCCTTATTATGGAGGATCATTATATGCGAATGAGAAAAATGAAGAACCTGGAGCCCCGGATGGAGAAGTGCGCGGCCCTGCGTGTTCAGGAGCCGGCGGCCCGGTTGGGGCATTGGCGGGAGCTGATGCCGGAGTGTACGGGCCTTTGGGTGGAGGTTGGCTGCGGTAAGGGCAAATTCACCGCGGAGACTGCCCAAAATAATCCTACGGTGCTGCTGATTGCCGTGGAGCGGTGCCGGGAGGCCATGGTGGTGGCCATGGAGAAGGCCCAGGCCATGGGGCTTACCAATGTGTTTTTCATTGACATGGACGTGGCGGAAATCGAATCCGTCTTTGCCCCGGAGGAAATTGACCGGCTGTTCATCAACTTCCCCGACCCCTGGCCCCGGAAGAAGAACGCCAAGCGCCGCCTGACCCATCGGGGCTTCCTGGACAAATACTGCCGGGTGGTGCGCCCGGGGGGAGAAATTCACTTCAAGACCGACAACGCTCCCCTCTTTGCCTTCTCCTTGGAGGAATTCGCCGCCTGCGGTCTGGAAACCAAGGCCGTCACCGATGACCTGCACAAAGACGGCGTGGTGGGCATTATGACCGGCTACGAGGAAAAGTTCCACACTCTGGGAACCCCCATCCACCGCTGCGAGGTGGTTTGCAAGCCCTTTGTTCTCCCCAAGGAAGAAAAGGCGGAACCCCGGGAGGCTTGACCATGGGCTATTTTTTGGGAAGCTGTGACGTAGCCGTCATCGGCGCGGGCCATGCGGGCATTGAAGCCGCTCTGGCCGCTGCCCGGTTGGGGCTGCACACCATCCTCTTTACCATCAATTTGGATGCCGTGGGGAACCTGCCCTGCAATCCCGCCATCGGCGGCACCGGCAAGGGCCATCTGGTCCGGGAGCTGGATGCCCTGGGCGGGGAAATGGGTCTGGCGGCGGATGCCAGCTGCATTCAGTACCGGATGCTGAACCGGGGCAAAGGCCCGGCGGTCCACTCCCTCCGTGCCCAGGCGGACCGGCGGCGGTACCAGGAGTATATGAAGCACACCCTGGAGCGGCAGGAGCACCTGGAGCTCAAGCAGGCCCAGATCACCCGGGTGCTGACGGAAAATGGCGCCGTCACCGGAGTACAGACCAACCTGGGAGCGGAGTACGCCGCCAAGGCCGTGGTCATTGCCACGGGGACCTACCTGGATTCCGACATCATCATCGGCTCCAGCGTCATCCCCTCCGGCCCCGACGGGATGCACCCCAGCATCGGCCTGGGGGACAGTCTGCGGGCCTTGGGGCTGTCCCTCCGGCGATTCAAAACCGGCACCCCTCCCCGGGTGAACCGGCGGAGCATTGACTTTTCCAAAATGGAGCTGCAGCCGGGAGACGACACCGTGGAGCCCTTCTCCTTCCGCACTGCCCACAAGGTGAACAATTCTGCCGTCTGCTACCTGACCTACACCACCCAGGAAACCCACCGGATCATCCGGGAGAACCTGGACAAAAGCCCCATTTATGACGGCACCATTTCCGGGGTCGGCCCCAGGTACTGCCCCAGTATTGAAACAAAAATCGTCCGGTTCCCGGACAAGGAGCGGCACCAGCTGTTCATTGAGCCCTGCGGCCTGAACACCGAGGAAATGTATATCCAGGGCTTTTCCTCCAGCCTGCCGGAGGATGTGCAGCTGCAAATGCTGCGCTCCGTGCCAGGCCTTGAACAGGCGGAAATGATGCGGCCTGCCTACGCCATTGAATACGAGTGCGTTGACCCCACCCAGTTGAAGCCCACCCTGGAATGCAAGCTGATCTCCGGCCTGTACGGCGCGGGCCAGTTCAACGGCACCTCCGGCTATGAGGAGGCGGCGGTCCAGGGCTTGGTTGCGGGCATCAATGCAGCCCTTAAAATCCAGGGGAAGGCCCCCCTGATTCTCACCCGGGATACCAGTTACATCGGCACCCTCATTGACGACCTGGTGACCAAGGGCACCCAGGAGCCCTACCGCATCATGACCAGCCGCTCGGAATACAGACTCTTGCACCGGCAGGACAACGCCGACCAGCGGCTCACTGCCCTGGGGGCCGCCGTAGGGTTGGTGCCCCAAAGCCGGTTGGAGGAAGTGGAGGCAAAATACCGGGCAGTGAAACGGGAAATCGCCCGTTTGGAGGGCAGCGGCATCCCCGGAAGCCCGGCCCTCAATGACATGCTCGCCGCCCGGGATACGGCCCCCGTGGCAAACTCCGCCCGGTTGGCAGACCTGTTGCGCCGCCCCCAGGTGACCTATGAGGACCTGGCCCCCTTTGACGCCCAGCGGCCGAAGCTGCCTTCGTCCATCACCGACGAGGTGGAAATTCAGCTCAAATACGCGGGCTATTTGGCTCGGCAGGAAAAGCAGGTGGCGGAATTTAAAAAAGAGGAAGCCCGTCTGCTGCCGGAGGACCTGGATTATTCCGCCATTCAGGGTCTGCGGCTGGAAGCCCGGCAGAAGCTGCAGGATATCCGCCCGGTATCTCTGGGCCAGGCGGGCCGCATCTCCGGTGTCAGCCCGGCGGACATTGCGGTGCTGATGATTTATCTGGAACAAAAATAAGGGCTACCGCATATCCTGTTAGGGAAAAATTCCTTTTCCCTCAGGAGGTGCGCCATGTCTATTGTACCAACCAACGTGCCCATGACCTATGGGCGCTATCGGGAGACCATTCAAAAAATCACGGAAACCTACCCCGTGTGCCGCAGCCGCTGCATCGGCACCACCGCCTTTGGCCGGGAAATTCTGTCCCTGGCCATTGGCAGCGGAGACCGGACGGTGCTCTTTACCGCCGCCCACCATGCCAACGAGTGGATCACCGCCACGGTGCTGCTGCAATTTGCGGAGGACCTGTCCCGGGCCATCATGGAGGGCGGCAGCCTCTACGGCATTCCCGGCACCCTTTTTGAGCAGAACTGCCAGATTTTCCTGGTTCCCATGGTAAACCCCGACGGAGTGGACCTGGTTACCGGGGGCATCCCCAAGGGAAGTCTGGAATGGGAAAAGGCCAAATCCCTTTCGGAAAACTACCCGAGCATCCCCTTCCCTTCCGGCTGGAAAGCCAATCTATTGGGAGTGGACCTGAATTTGCAGTACCCCGCCGGGTGGCTCCAGGCCCGGGAGATCAAATTCACCCAGGGATACACCCGGCCCGGCCCCCGGGACTATGTGGGCAAGGCTCCCTTGGCCCAGCGGGAATGCCGGGCTCTGGCATCCTTTACCCAATACCTAGACCCGGCCCTGGTGCTGGCCTACCACACCCAGGGGCAGCTGATCTATTGGAATTTTGATGACATCGAGGTGGTGGGTGCTCTGGCCCTGGGCCGGGAATTTGCGAGACTTTCCGGCTATTCCCTGGAGAAGGCCCCCTACGCCTCCGGCTTTGCGGGGTACAAGGACTGGTTCATCAAGGCCTTCCGCCGCCCGGGCTTTACCATTGAGGCAGGGCTGGGAGAAAATCCCCTGCCCCTGGAGCAATTTGACACCATTTACGCCAATAACCTGGGAATCCTCACCACCGCGGCCCTGGGCCTGCCGGGGTAGGCTTTCCAATGGAAACTCTGAATAAATCGTCTGCGGCTGAGCGGCGAATCTTTTGCCCCCAGTCTGCGCTTCTAAAAGTGGGAAATACACAAAGTATTCCACCACTTTTAGAATCTTGCCTGGAAGCAAAATCTTTCGCCGTCAGCTCTTGCCGATTTAATCAGAGCTTCCTAGAACCCATACAAAAGAGGAACCATTATGGTCATTTTTTTCGATATTGACGGGACCATCGTAGACGAGGGCACCCAAATCATTCCACAATCCACCGTGAATTCTGTGGAAAAACTCCGGGCTTTGGGCCACATTCCCGTGGTCAACACCGGAAGACCCTATTCCCACATTGACCCCCGGGTGCGGGCCATGGCCTTTTCCGCCTTTGTCTGCGGCTGCGGCATGGAAATTTTCCTGGAAGACCGCTGGCTGGTGCGGAAAAGCCCGGACCGCAGCCTGTGCGATTTGGTCCGGCAGCAGGCAAAACGCCTGGGGGTGCTGCCCCTGTATGAAACCGACGACGGGGCCATTCTCTACGAGCCGGAGCTGGTGGCCCACCCGGCCCAGAAGCGGGAAATGGAACGGATGGAGGCCAAGGGCTTCCGGGTCTGCCCGGCCCAGGAGCATCCCCAGTTTATGAAATTTGTGATTTGGAGCCAGAATGCAGCGGCAGCCCAGGCCTTTTACCGGGAAATGGAGCCCTATTTTGAAATCATCTACCGGGGCGACGACAGCTTTACGGAGTTCGTCCTCAAAGGCTGCTCCAAAGCCGCGGGCATGGAAACCCTGCTCTCGGCCCTGGGGGTATCGAAAGAGGACACGCTCGCCATTGGCGACAGCACCAACGACCTGCCCATGTTCTCCGCAGCCGCCCACACCGCCTGCCTGGGCGGCGGCATGGAGGAACTGAAAGCCGTGTCGGAATACGTCACGGCCCCGGTGCTGGAAGACGGCATTCAGAAGGCGTTGGAACACTTTAAACTCCTGCATTAAAAATTCAGCGGGGCCTCTCCACGTTCGGGAGGCTCCGCTGAATTTTATGCATCCCCTCGCTGGGGGGGCGAAATTGACAATTGACAATTGACAGTTGACAATTGTTGGAGCGACCTACGTTGTTTCTTTTCATCCCTCCGATAAAGTATGTAGGGGCGGCAATCTGCCGCCCGCCACGTATCGAATATAACCTGTGTGGGTGAATGGTAAAACACAATATACGGAACAAATGTAGCGGCGTTGACCCAACGCCACTCCAGCCCCGTGGGATATACGGATACGAACGTACCACGGTTCCGGCCCTCTGGGCCGGTTGGCGGCAGATTGCCGCCGCTACAGTGGGGGGTACCACATTTCGGGTGATACCATTCACCTCCACAGGTTATACGTCCAACGTGGCGGGCGGCTACTAGCCGCCCCTACGTCAAAATTGTTACAAATACCTTATATAGAACGTATCCAATGCCGGTTTTACGTTCTAAAAAATATGGAAAACGATGTACATTATTGTAGGGGCGGCAACCTGCCGCCCGCCACGTGGCAATAATAACCTGTGCCGGTGAATGGAACCACCCCCCGGCATGTCATTCCGAGCGTTGTTCCGTCCCCGCTTACAGCAGCAGCTCAAAAACACCGCCATCGAACACAATATCCTTGCCGGCCGCATCCTTGTAAAAGGAAACCTTTTCTGTTTCGATCCGCTCAAAGCCCAGGGAGTTGAGCAGCCCGACGGAGGGCCTATTCTGAAGTGCCGTGCCGGCGGTCAGCCTTTTGATACCAAGACTGCGCATATAGTCAATGAGTGCCAAGAGGCTTTCCTTGGCATAGCCCTTGCCGTGATATGCGGAGTGAAAACAATATCCGATCTCATGTCCGTTCTCCCGGATGTTAAAGGCAATGTATCCGATCACGGCTTCGTCCAGGCAAACGGCGAAAAACATATGCTCCGTACCGCTGTTGGCCGCCGCCCACTTTGCAATTCTCGGCTGAACGTCGGCATCATCGGTGATGTGGGGTTTGTCGTAGCGTGAAAGGGCGGACGTGTTAAAATCCTCCCAAATATCTTTGACACTTTTCCAATCCTCCGCTACAATGTGGCGAATGGTAAGTCTGTCTGTTTTAAGTATCATGGTCGTATCGTCCTTTTGTTTTATTCATCAAGGTTGACAAAATCGCAAAACTGGGGTATAGTATAGATACAGAGGGTGCTACCAGTAGGTCGGTCCCCCCGTGTTGCTAAAAGAAGTAACTGTTAGCTGGGGAGCTTAGGCAGTTACTTCTTTTTGTTATTGCAATAAAAAAGTATTGATGATCTCGCTTAGTTTTTCCGGGTCATCCTTGTTTATTTCATGTCCTGCATTGCATACAACGGATAATTCGGAAGTCGCTATTTTCTCTTTTAGCTGTACAGCGGCTGCGTAATTGGCCTTATCTTTCTCGCCGCACAAAATCAACGTTCTACAATGAATTTTTTCCAAATCATCTGTAAAATCAAGGGACATCATAGAATTACACAGGCTGATGATCTCTTTTTTGGACGCGCCCATTTCTCTGAATGCCCTATTGGGCAAAAAATGAAATACTATATTCTGGATTTTTAATAAATTCTTGGGCATGGAAAACTGCGCTCCCATCAAAATCAAAGACTGAACTTTATTGCTATGCTCTATCGCATACTGCAAAGCAAGAATACCGCCCAATGATAGTCCGCCTAAAACAAAAGGCTCATCAAATTGGTCGCAGTATTTCTCAAATCCTTGATATAGATTTGTGTAGCAAAATTCTGTCCCTTGCAGCCAGTCAAACAAAGCAGGACAGTTGCTTTCAAAACGTTCATCAAGATTTTTGACTGTATTATTCCAGTCAGCCGGTGTTTGCCCCAAACCATGCAGCAAAATACATTTCATAAGCCATTCCCTCAAAGAGATAGATTTCTTGCTGTTTTACTGATTTTTTTGCAATATAGCAGCAACAGTCTCCAGGCTCCCCGCCCGGACCAGCAAAGAAGCGTGCCAATTGCCAAAGCAATCAAAAATTCAACGATCGGGTCAAAAGTCACGATTCCACCGAGAAAAATACCGATATTCTCAGTATAAGGAATTCCAAGCGCAAATAGATTATCAACCAATTTTACTGCCGCCAGAATCGGGCATAGAATGCCGCAAAGGATGAAAGCAGGGGCAATCACAGCCAAACAAGGGATAACCACCATTCCGGAAATTCCTACCAGGCTGTAAAAAGCGCAAAGAATCAGAACCCGGTTCCAACTGAATCTGTGTTCTTTCGAAAGCAAATCACCGAGATAGGCCTTTGCCAGGTCTTTTGGATTGCCTAATCGTTCTATGATCTGTTCAGCAGACAGATCATTGTTTTGCAATTCCTGCATTTCACTTTTGATTTCTTTTATAATATCTACCCGGTCCGAAGCCGAAACAGGTTTCAGGTATTTTTCCATTTTCTCAAGATATTCATCTAATACTTTTTCCATGGTTCTTCTCCCTTGATTTCGTTTACAACATCAAGTAAACGCTCCCATTCGACAGACATTGCGGCAATATATTCCTGCCCCTTTTCTGTAATGGAGTAGTATTTTCTCGGCGGCAGACCTTCCGTGCTTTCTTGCCATGATGAAGCAATGTATTCTTCTTTTAACAGTCTTCTTAATAGAGGATAGATGGTGTTCTCTTTCGCCGCAATAATGGGATATTTTTCCAGTGCGCAAATGATTTCATATCCGTAAGAGGGTTGTTTCCGAATCATCAGTAAAACACAAAATTCAAGTGTTCCCCGTTTGATTTGAGATTTCCAATCATCGATGTTCATGCACTGTACCTCCTGCATATACATCGTACCACACAGTACATAGTGTGTCAATAGTATATTAAAGACGAACGAGCTTTACAAGGCCACCCCCCAGCCCTTTTACCTATCAAAAATCCCTCACACCAGCAAAAGCGGTGTGAGGGATTTTGATACGCAATGAATCATCTTATTGGGAGCGAAAGGATTGATTCAGAGGTGCCTTAGTCCAGCTTTTCAGCAAGGTCAGCGTACTGGGATTCCAGGGGGTTCTTTTTGGTGGCGTTCTTCATGGCCTGGGCGATGGCCTTGTTGGCTTCCGCCACGGGGAGGATGGTACCGGCACCGGCCACGCAGCCGCCGGGGCAGGCCATGCCTTCGAGAAGATAGCCATTGTACTTGCCCACCTTGGCCATGTTCATGAGCTTCCGGCACTCCCGGAGGCCCTGGGCGTTGGCCACCTTGATGTCCATATCCGGGTGGGTCTCATGAACCACGTCCACCACGGCCTGGGCAACACCACCGGCCACCGCGAAGCCACGGCCTGCGGCGGTGCCCTCGTCCAGGGAGCCAACCTCCGGCAGGGTCTCAAAATCCACTTCCTTGGCTTCAAACATGCCCTGGAGCTCTTCAAAGGTCAGCACGAAGTCCACATCGGAGCGGATGTTCTCCCGGATGGCCTCCAGCTTCTTGGCGGCGCAGGGGCCTACGAAGACGATCTTGGCATTGGGGTGCTCTTTCTTGACCATCCGGGCGGTGTAGACCATGGGGGTCAGGGTCATGGAGATGTTCTTGGCCTGGGCGGGGAAGAGTTTGTGGACCATGGCGTGCCAGGCGGGGCAGCATGAGGTGGCCATATAGGGCTGCTCCGCGGGAACCTTTTCCACAAAGTCCCGGGCCTCTTCCACGGTGCAGATGTCCGCGCCTACGGCCACTTCCACCATGTCCTTAAAGCCCAGGGCCTGGATGGCGGCCCGGAGACGGCCCACGGTCACATCCTTGCCGAACTGGCTGGCAAAGGCCGGGGCGGCAATGGCGTAGACCTCGTCCCCCTCCACAATGGAGCGGACCACCTGGTAAATCTGGCCCTTGTCCACAATGGCACCGAAGGGGCAGGACACCAGGCACTGGCCGCAGGAAACGCACTTGTCCTGATTGATCAGGGCCTTGCCGTTTTCGTCCATGCCGATGGCATCCATGCCGCAGGCTGCCTGGCAGGGCCGCTCTAAGTGGATGATGGCATTGTAATCACAGGCCTGGGCGCACTTGCCGCACTTGATGCACTTGCCGGGGTCAATAAAGCTCTTGCCGTTGACAAAACTGATGGCATCCCGGGGGCAAACCTGCTGGCAGGAGGCCGCCAGACAGTTCTGGCAGTTTTCCGTGACCTTGTACTGGTTGGTGGGGCAGGCGTGGCAGGCGTAGGGGATGATGTTGATGAGGGGGGGCTCATAGTACTGCTGGGCAATGGCGGCGTGGTCCATGCCCTCGGTCAGCAGGGACCGGGTCTGCACAGACCGGACGGACAGGCCCATGGCCAACCGCACCCGCTCACCGGCGATGGCCCGTTCCAGGAACACAGACTCCCGGTGCAGGGGCTGGTCACCGGGGACGATGACATAGGGCAGGTCCTCGGCCTTGGTATAGTCGTTTCCGGCATAGGCCATGCGGGCCACTTCGGTAAAGACCTTTTTGCGGATGTCAGTGATCAGGGACGGGATTCCTCGCATAGATTTTATTCCTCCAAAATCGGTGGTTTTTTCCGGCTCCACCGTTGATTTCTAAGATATTATAACAAAACCGGCAGCGTTCTTCAAGGCTGTTCCCTATACGAAAAATCGATAGATGTATTAGAAATTCTTTCATGGGCATATGCTTTTCCAGGAAAGCGGAGGGGGATGCTCTATGAAACGAATCATTGCCGCGCTGATGCTGTCAGCGCTTCTTCCGGCCATGGTTTTGGCTGCGTCCGGGGAGGCTTTGGACGTGCCGGTCAAAAGCGCGGTGCTCATGGACGTGGCCACGGGCACGGTGCTGTATGAAAAAAACGCCCACGAGCCTCTGGCCCCGGCCAGCGTGACCAAAATTATGACCATGCTGCTCATCATGGAGGCCATTGATTCAGGGGCCTTAAATTATAACGACACGGTGACGGCCTCGGAGGCCGCCGCCAAAAAGGGGGGCAGTCAGGTCTATTTAAAGGCGGGGGAGCAAATGCGCGTGGAGGAAATGCTCAAATCCATTGCCGTATCCTCCGCCAACGACTGCGCCTGTGCCATGGCCGAGCACTTATCCGGCAGCGAGGGGGCCTTTGTGGAGCGGATGAACAGAAAAGCCCAGGAGCTATCCATGAAGGACACCCATTTCGTCAACTGCACCGGCCTGGACGACAGCCCGGAGGCCAAGGACCACAAAACCAGCGCCTATGACGTGGCCCTCATGTCCCGGGAGCTGCTGGGAAAGCACCCGGACATCCGGAAATTCACCACCATCTGGATGGACACCATCCGGAACGGCACCTTTGGCCTGTCCAATACCAACAAACTCATCCGGTTTTATCCCGGGGCCACGGGGCTTAAAACCGGCTTTACATCCTCAGCCGGGTACTGCCTGTCTGCCAGCGCAAAGCGGGAAAATATGGAGCTCATTGCCGTGACCATGGGGGCCGAGAGCAGCAAGATCCGGAATGCCGCCTGTAAGGCGATGCTGGACTACGGCTTTGCGGGCTTTTCGTTGGTATGCCCCACTTTGGAGGAATCTATCCAGGTCCCGGTGCGGCTGGGGACGGAGGCCGCCGTAGAGCTGGAGCTGCTGCCCCATGACGGGCTGCTGATCCCCAAGGCCCAGAAGGCCGGGCTCACCACCAAGCTGACCCTGGAGGAGTTTTGCACAGCCCCTGTGGAAAAAGGCACCAGGCTGGGCACCCTGACCCTCCGCTCCGGGGAGGAGACCCTGCTGGAAATACCCTTGGTTGCCGCCCGGGAAGTAAAACGAAAAACCTTCCGGGACCTGCTGGTGCTGGTCCTGCGGAAGGTGTCTATGGCAAAAGGGTAGCGTTATTTGATTTTGTTCCCGATGGACTGCCCGTACAGAACCCGGGTCTCCAGGCCCTGTTGGGAATTGTTGATAATTCTTTCGTCCAGGGTCAGCCGGTCTTTTCCCACCAGCAGCACCACTGTGGAGCCGCCAAACTGGAAATAGCCCTTTTCCTGGCCCCTTAAAACCCGGGCCGCCCCGTGGTGGTTCACAATTTTCCCCACCATCAGCGCCCCCACCTCCATCATCAGGATGGGGCCCCAGTCTGCCGACTGTAAAACGGAGTATTCCCGGGCGTTTTCTTTGTAAATGGGATAATGGTCACAGGCAATGGGATTTACCGTGTGGAGTACCCCTGGAAGAAATACGTTCTCCCCCTTGTCGCCGTCGGCCACATAGCAATACCGGTGGTAATCGTCCACGCAGAGCCTGAAAATCAGGCACCAGCCACCGTCAAACTGCTGCCCCAAGTCCGGGTCTCGCAGCAGCGATTCCAGGGTGTAGGTGCTTCCCTTCAGGAAAAAACGCTGCTCCGGAGTAATGGGCAGGGCCGTCAGACGGCTGTCGCAGGGGCTGATGAATTGATCCCGGTCCGTAGAAAGGGGCCGGAGCTCCGGCTTGATCTTCCGGCAGAAAAAGTCGTTGTAGCTTTCATAGGGTGCCCCCAGGAAGTCCTCCATGGGGATGCCCGCCCGGCGGACAAAGGGCTTTATGAACACCCGGGAGGCCCTGGTGCTGAGCACCGCCCCGCCTGCCTTGGAGACCCAGGGGGCGGTGAGGACCTTCAGCACCGCCCGGCCGGCGGCGTGATCATACAGGGCGGAGATCAGGCGCTCCTGGGTGTTTTCAGGGCTGGGCCGGGACGTCTTCTTGCAATTCATCCTTCCACTCCTCCACGACGGGATTGCTGCGGTAATGGGGGCCGGGCACCCGATACCGGGCGTAGCCCAGCACCGCTCCGGCGGCAGAGAGCATGATGACGATCAGCACCAGGATTTCCTTGAGCCCCGGCTTGGGCATGGGGAAATCCAGAATGAACAGGAAGCCCACAACCAAAAGCAGAATGTGCAGCAGCCGTAAAAAGGCCAGCTCGGAAATCATGAACTGGCTCAAAAAGGCCACGGGCAGCAAAAAGGAGATGGAGGTCACGGGCAGACCGTGATAGGTCTTGTTGCAGCCCCCCTCGGTCTGCTGCCGCTGGGATTCCAGCACATTAAAGTAGGCAAGCCGGGTCACGGCGCAGAAGCAGTAGAAAAACTCGATGGCAAGCCCCAGCCAGCCCCGCATGCCCATGAGGTAGCAAAGAAGCGCCGGGAACACGCCGAAGCACACCATGTCACAGAGGCTATCTAACTGGATGCCGAAGCTCTTTTCCGTCTCCGTCCGGTTCTTTTTGCTCCGGGCCACCCGGCCGTCAAAGGCGTCGCAGACCCCGGACAGGCACAGGCACAGCACCGCCAGCTTGTAATCCCCATGGATGGCCTGGGTAATGCCCAGGACGGCGCTGATGAGGCCTAAGTTCGTCAGTATGACCGTATAGTCGTAAACCCCGATAAAATGCATTTTTAGTTCACCTTTCTGTTTTTAAGACCTTGGGCGATTGCGGCGGCAGCGGTCACCAGGCCGCACAGCACCAGCTGGGTATAGTAGCTGATGCCCCGGCTGATGACCATGGCCGGAAGCAGCAGGGCGCTGCCGAAAATCCCCCCGAATATATCCAGGAACATGGCCTCGCTGATGCCCATTCCCCCGGGCAGGGGCAGCATATCCGCCGCCACGGAGATCATGGCCTGCAAAAACACGATCTGCCCCAGGCTGTGGCCGTGAAGCCCAAAGCTTTTGTATGTAAACCAGGTCACCAGGAACAAAGACATCCGCTGCAATACCGTAATGAGAAACACCCGGAAAATCAGATGCCGGTGCTGCCGGAAAAATACCGCCGTGCCCTGATACTGGTCTAAAATCCGCTCCAGACGCTTGCCGGAATGCTCGCTGTTCCGGAAAATCCGGAACCGGGAGAGGAAGGAGAGAATGCCGCCCACCATGGCCCGGGCCAGCCCCGGGTGGAACACTACCAGCAGCAGCGCACCGATGAACACCACGTTCAGAGCCATGCCCAGACGAATCAGGGGCAGGGCCGGTTCCAGATAAATCATCAAGCTCCGGGGCTTTAAAAGGCACACCGCCGCCCCCAGCAGCACCAGCACCAGCTTGTAAAGGATGGTCACCACCGCCAGAACCACCGTGGACACCGCCACGGGAATGCCGTCAGCGCGCATGGCCACCACCTGCATGGGCTGGCCGCCGGAGGCCGAGGGGGTAATGGCGCTGTAAAAGAAGCCGATGAAGGAGTAGACGCAGCACCGCCCCAGCCGGACGCCGTAGTTCATATGATGGGTCAGAAAGAAGATGGCCAGGGACTCTCCCAGGATAAAGGCAATAACGCAGCCCACCGCGGGGATCAGCCACAGAGGGTCAGCCTGGTGCAGCCCCTGCCGGATGGCCCCCAGGTCCTGCTCCCGGAACACCGCCCAGACCGTCAGCCCGAACACCAGCAGCAGGAACAGGATGTTTCCCGCTTTCTTGGACATATTTTTCACAAAAAGACCTCCGGGGCCGGAAAACCACCTGTACAGCCGGGAACCAACGGCCCCTTGCCCGGCTTGGAAGACGAAAACTCAAAGATTGGTTCATTGTACCAGAGTTTTCCCATAATGTAAAGGAATAAAGGAATAAAAAACCTTAATTTTTTCCAAATGTCCCTAAAAAAGAAAAAATCAAAGGCACTTCGGTGGGAAGTGCCTTTGATGCTGCGGTGCAATGTTTTATTCGGTGACTGCCTTATTATCCAGGGCGAAGATCACCCACTCGGCAATGTTGGTGGCGTGGTCCCCGATGCGCTCTAAGTACTTATTGACAAGCAAAAGGTCTGCCGCGTACTCGCCGTACTCCGGGTTCTCCCGGATGACGGAAATCAAATCCGCCTTGACCTCTACAAACAGGCCGTCTACCACGTCGTCATGGTCAATGACCTTCCGGGCCTTTTCCATGTCCTTGTTCACATAGGAATCCACCGCGTCCAGGAGCATGACGATGGTCTCGGCTGCCATGCGCTTGATGTTGTCCCCCCGGAGCCGGTAGGGGGTGCCCGCCATGGCAATGGTCAGCTCCGAAATATCCGCGGCGTGGTCCCCGATGCGCTCCATGTCCGTGACCATTTTCATGGCCGCCGTAATGGTCCGCAGGTCCCGAGCCACGGGCTGCTGCTGAATGAGCAGCTGGAAGCAGATGTTTTCGATTTTCTTCTGGGCCTGATCGATATATTCATCCTCTGCCATAATGCGCTTGGCGGTCTCCACGTCCTGGTTCAGAAACGCCTGGGTGGCATCCTGAATGGCAGACTCAATGAGGCTGCCCATATGGGTCATTTCCTCCCCCAGCTGCTTGAGCTGGGCATCAAAGCGAATTCGCATCAGCCAAACCTCCCCGTA